>JALUDX010000085.1 GCA_027053355.1 Anaerolineales bacterium
CCCCTCACCCTGCCCACGATCACCCCCACACCGCCCCCACCGTTGCCCACCCAGGGCGCAGGCTACGCCGCGCTGCAGATCCTCTTCCCAGGGCCCGATTCGCGGGTGCTTTCCCCCATCCACGCCCGCCTGGCCGTGCAAACCGGCTATACCCACACCCTGCGGATAGAACTCCTCAACGAAGACGGTACGCCCATCTATCGCAAAGTGCTCCGCCTGCCCGAAGAGCAAACGCCTCACGGCTTGCTCTTCCTGTACGAGGAAATCCCCTTCGAAATTCGCGGAGAAGCCGAAGCCGGTCGCCTGCAAATTTCCGCCTGGGACGACCACCACCGGCCGCAGTATCAAAACGCGATTGCCCTCACCCTGCTGCGCGAAGGCCCCGCGCACATCAACTACCAGACCGCAGAGCGGGCGCCCATCCTCTTCCAAACGCCGCGGGAAGGCCAAACCATCCGAGGCGGCAAACTCACCGTCACGGGGAAAGCCCTCCCCGTCAACAGCCGTGTCGAGATGCTGCTCATAGACGAAAACGGCAAAGTGCTTGTCTACCGATCGGTGCCCCTAAGCACCCCCAGCACCGACGGGTATGCTCGCTTTTCAGCCACCATCGCCTACCCCTCCGGAAAAACCCACCGCGTACGCCTTGTCGTGCGCGAAAACGGCAAAACCCCGCCCGGCGTCTGCTACCTGAACAGCCTGCGCATTACCCTGCAACCGTAGTGAACGCAGAGACGCAAAGGTGAACGCAGAGGCGCAAAGATGTGAACGCAGAGACGCAAAGGTGAACGTAGAGACGCAAAGATGGACGCAGAGCAAGACTCCCAAGCAAGCAAGTAAACCAATCCCAAATCCCAAATCCCAAATCCCCAATCCCGAATCCCCCCCCTCGCGGAGGCCCTATCCGATGGCCGCTCCTCCCCCGCCAGAGCCTGAAACGCTGCTGGCCTTAGAACCGGAAAAAGCGCTACACGTTTTAGCCACCTCGCGACAAGGGCTAAACCAGAAAGAAGCCCAAATCCGGTTGCGGCGCTACGGGCCCAACCAACTGGCCGAAACGCCGCCTCCGCCGTGGTGGCAAAAACTGTGGGCGCAATTCAACAGTTTTGTGGTCTGGTTGCTCATCGTGGCGGCCATCATCTCCGCGGCTTTGGGCGATTGGCTCGAAGCCGCGGCCATCATGGCCATCGTGTTGCTCAACGCGATCTTAGGGCTGGTGCAAGAATCGCGCGCCGAACAAGCCTTGGCCAAACTGCGGCAAATGGCCGCACCCGAAGCCCACGTCGTCCGTGACGGCCGACGCCAGGTGATACCCGCGCGCGAGGTAGTGCCCGGCGACATCGTGCTCTTGGAAGCCGGAAACTACGTGCCTGCGGACGTGCGCCTGCTGGAATCCGTCAACCTGCGGATTGACGAATCAGCCCTCACCGGCGAATCCAAACCCGTGACCAAAGACGCGCAAGTAGTGATTCGGGATCAAGTGCCCATCGGCGACCAGCGGAACATGGCCTTCATGGGCACCTTGGTGACCTATGGCCGCGGGCGGGGGGTAGTGGTCAGCACCGGGATGCGCACCCAATTGGGGCTGATTGCCAAAATGCTGCAATCGGTCGAAGCCGAGGCCACGCCCCTGCAAAAACGGTTAGACCAATTGGGGCGCACGTTGGGGTGGGGTGCGCTCACAGTGTGCGGGCTGGTCTTCGTGGTCGGGTGGCTGCGCGGGTTCGACCCGCTGGAAATGTTCCTCATCGCGGTCAGCCTGGCCATTGCCGCGGTGCCCGAAGGGCTGCCGGCGGTGGTCACCATCAGCCTGGCCCTGGGGATGCGCGAAATGGTCAAACGCCACGCGCTCATCCGCCGCCTGGCCTCGGTGGAAACGTTGGGCTCGACCACCGTCATCTGCTCTGACAAAACCGGCACCATCACCCAAAACGAAATGACCGTCACCCACCTGTGGGTGGATGGCGAAACGTTCGAAATCACGGGGCAAGGCTACGACCCCCACGGCGAATTCCTCCGCCAGGGGAAGGCCGTACACCTGGACGATTACCCCGCAGCCCTCACCGCGCTGTGGATAGCCGCGCTCAACAACGAAGCCGTGCTCGAAACCTCCGGCGCGGCCGAAATGCAGCAGACCTTCCGGCTGGTGGGCGATCCCACCGAGGGTGCACTGCTGGTGGCCGCGGCCAAAGGGGGGCAGTTCAAAGAAATCCTGGAAAAAGATTACCCCCGCGTGGCCGAAATTCCCTTCGATTCCACCCGCAAGCGCATGGTGACCGTGCACGCCATCCGCGGCGAACACCAACGAAACGACACACCCTTCGGAGAAGCCCAAGAGAAGGGCTACGTGGTCACCGTCAAAGGCGCGCCCGACGTGGTGCTCGGCCTTTGCCACCGCTATCAGCGGCTGCAAAACGGCTCCGAGACGCTCACCCCCGAAAAACGGGCTGCCATCCAGGCCGCCAACGACGCGCTTACCAACCAGGCGCTGCGGGTGCTGGCCGTGGCCTACAAAGTGCTGCCCACGCTGCCTGAAAAACTCACCGAGGAAATCGAACGCGACCTGACTTTCGTGGGGCTTTTCGGGATGATCGACCCCCCGCGGCCCGAAATCATCCCCGCGCTGCAAAAAGCCGAGCACGCCGGCATCCGCACCGTGATGATCACCGGCGACTACCCCAACACCGCCCGCGCCATTGCCGAGCGCATCGGCTTGTTGCGTCCGGGGCACAAGGTGCTGACCGGCCAGCAGTTAGACGCCCTGCCGCCCGAACAATGGCCTCAGGTCGTCGAAGAAGCCGACGTCTTCGCCCGCGTCTCGCCCGAACACAAACTACGGCTGGTCGAGGCCCTGCAAGGCAACGGCGAAGTGGTCGCCATGACCGGCGACGGCGTCAACGACGCGCCGGCCATCAAAAAAGCCGACATCGGCATCGCCATGGGCATCACCGGCACCGACGTGGCCAAAGAAACCGCCGACATGGTGCTCACCGACGACAATTACGCGAGCATCGTGGCGGCCATCGAACAAGGCCGCATCATTTACAGCAACATCCGCAAGTTCGTCTATTACCTGCTTTCTTGCAATTTGGCCGAGATTGCGGTCATCTTCTTGGCGACGCTGGCTGGGCTACCTTCCCCCCTGACGGCCATTCAACTGCTGTGGCTCAACCTGATTACCGACGGCGCGCCCGCCCTGGCTTTGGGTGTGGAAAAGGGCGACCCCGACATCATGGAACGCCCCCCGCGCCCCCCCGACGAGCCAATCATCAACCGCCCCATGTGGTTGGGCATCGCGATACAAACCGTGGCCATCACCGCGGTCACTTTGGGGGCTTATGCCATTGGCTTGCACGCCCACCCCGAACAACCCGAACTCGCCGAGACCATGGCCTTCGCCACCCTCTCTTTCTCGGAACTGCTGCGCGCCTTCACCGCGCGCTCCGAGCGTTACCCCCTCTATCGCATCGGGATACTCAGCAACCCCTACATGCTGGCGGCCTTCATTTCCTCCGCGTTTTTGCTGCTGGCGGTGATTTACTTCCCCCACGTGAACACGGTGTTCAACGCGGTGCCCCTCCACTGGGCGCAATGGCGATATGTGCTTCCGTCTTTGTTCATACCCGCGGGGATCGCAGAACTTACCAAAGCCTACCTGCGGCAGCGAGAGCAAAAGGCCCGCGGCCGCGGCTGAATCAACTCAACAGGTCTTTCACCTTTTCCCAAAAGCCGCCGCGCGCCTGGGGCTTGACCTCGGTGCCCAGGCTCTCGGCCAATTCCTCCAGCAGGTGACGCTGCGCCGCGGTGAGGTGGGTAGGGATTTCCACATTGACGACCACGATCTGATCGCCGCGGCCGGTCCGCTGCAACCGGGGCACCCCTTTTCCCCGCAGGCGGAAGGTCGCGCCCGGCTGGGTGCCCGCGGGTATCCGCAGGGTCTCGGTGCCGTCCACCGTGGGAACGGGTACTTCAGCCCCCAACGCGGCCTGGGCGATGTTGATGTTGAGGTGCAGGATGATGTCGTCGCCCTTGCGGTGGAAAAACTTGTGGGGTTTGACCCGCAGTTTGACGTAAAGGTCGCCAGGGGGGCCGCCGTTTTCGCCCACATCGCCCTGGCCGGCAATGCGAATTTGCGTGCCCGTGTCTACGCCGGGGGGGATTTCCACCACCCGCCGCACTTGCTGGGTGACCACGCCCTGCCCGCGACATGTGGGGCACGCCTGCGCGACCACCTCGCCCCGGCCGCCGCAGGTGGGGCAAACGGTTTCTTGCACCATGGTGCCGAAAAAGGTGGTACGGGTCTGGCGCACGCGGCCGCTGCCGTGACAGGTGGGGCAGGTTTGCGGTCGGGTGCCCGGCGCGGCGCCGCTGCCTCCGCAGGCCGAACACACCTCGCGGCGCGAGTAATGCACTTCCTTTTCGGTGCCAAAAACGGCCTCTTCGAACGTCAGGGTGAGGGTCACCTGCAGATCGCGGCCGCGGCGCGGGCGTTGACGCCCGGCGTGGCTCCAGGCACGGGCAAAATCGCCAAAGCCAAAAATCTCGGCAAAAAGATCGGCCACGTCGCCGAAATCGAAATTCGCCGCGCCCCCCGCGCCGCCGACCCCTGCGTGGCCGAAACGGTCATACGCCGCCCGTTTTTGCGGGTCAGAGAGCACCGCGTAAGCCTCGTTGAGTTCCTTGAACCGCTCTTCCGCGTCGGGCTCGCTGCTCACATCGGGGTGATATTTGCGCGCCAGACGACGAAACGCGCTTTTGATCTCTTCCTGGCTGGCGTTGCGCGCGACGCCTAAAATTTCGTAGTAGTCTCGGGGCATGACCAAAGCCTTAGCAAAGGGGGTTACTGCGCGACCCGTACCAACGCAGGCCGAATCACCTGATCGCCGATTTTGTAACCCTGGCGCACCACCGCGATGATTTCGCCGTTGCCGTGCTCATCGTGGGGTTCGTGGGTAATGGCCTCGTGAAAACGAGGGTCGAAGGGCATCCCCGGCTCGGCAGGGATAGGCGTGACGCCTTCGGCCTCCAACAGGTTCAGCATCTTGCGGTAAATCAGTTCGATGCCCTCAGCCCAACTTGCGCCTTCGCCCTCGGTGGGCTTGTTTTTCAGGGCCAGTTCAAGGTCGTCCAAAATTTCCAGATAGCGGCGCACGATGTTGGCGGTCATCTCACGGCGGGTCTGGTCTTGCTGCTCTTCGACCCGCTTGCGGTAGTTGGCAAAAGCCGCGCGCTCACGCTGCCAGCCGTCCAGATACTCTTGCATCTGGCTGCGGGTGGTTTCCAGTTCCGCTTGCAGGGCGGCCAGGTCGTCTGTTTGGGGAACCTGGTCGGTCTGAGGGGCGGTTGGGGCTTTTTCTTCCTCGGAGGAAGGGGGTGTCTGCTGGCGCTTCGCATCTTCGGCAGCAGGCGATTTCTTCTCAGGCATGGTTCGACTCCTATTCGACCAAAGTTTCTCGCATCATCTCGCTGAGCAAGTTGGCCACAAAGCGCACCGTGGGGATGGCCGTGGCGTAGGGCATCCGCATGGGGCCGACGACCCCGACCATGCCACTGGCCAGGCCCGGCGCGCCGTAGCGGGCTAAAATCACTGCGCACTGGCGCAGTTCTTGCGGCGCGTCGCCGCCCACCAGCACCTGCACCGCGCCGATTTCGGCCTGCGCTACCACCCGCCGCAGCAGTTTTTCCAAAAAGGCGCGGTCGCCCAGCATGGCCAACGCGCGGCGGGCGGCCTCGCTGTGGGCAAATTCCGGCTGGTTGAGGACATGCTGCAGCCCGTCGCTGTACACTTCCGCGGCCAAGCGGCGCTCGCTTTCTTCCATTTCTTGGCTCACCGCCTGCCACACCTGCCGCGGCAAGCCGGGTTCTGGCAGTGGGGGCACGCGTACCTCGGCCAGCCGCTGGCCGCGATAACGGCGGTTGAACCGGTCGGCCAGGGCGCTCAGCCGCGGCTGCCCCCATGGCGCGTCTAAGTGCAGCAGCCGCTGGCGGATTTCGCCGCCCTGCAGCACCAAGACCAGAAGCGCCTGGCGGGGCCGCAGGCTGATCAGTTCCAGGTGCTTGTAGCGCGCCTCTTCGGGGTGCGGCGCGGTGACCAGGGAGGCCGCGCGCGCCTGGCGGGCCAACACCGACGCGGCCAGTTGCATCCACTGGCCTACGTTTTGCTCGGCCTGGTAAAACTGGTGTGCGATGGTGTGCTTCAAGGGCGAGGGCAGGTCGCTGCGTTCCACCAGGCGGCCGATCACGTAGCGGTAGCCCTTTTCGGTGGGCACGCGGCCCGCCGACGTGTGGGGCTGGGTGAGGTAGCCCTTCTGGCTCAATGCTGCGAGTTCGTTGCGCACCGTGGCCGCGCTCAACGGCAGGTGGTAACGCTCCACCAGGCGCCGCGAGCCCACGGGCTGCGCGGCCGCGACGTATTCGCGCACCACCAGCCCCAACAAGAACTGCTGGCGCTGGGTGAGTTCTTCGCCCGGCGGCGGGGTGCGCTTACGGCGTGGTGACATGGGATGAGCCTCACAAGCGAAAGTTAGCACTCTTCGCTTACGAGTGCTAACTTTTCTACCCATATCATACCACGGTCGGGGGTGGACGTCAACGGCGGGATTGGGGGTTGGTTACCTGGTTGCTTGGATGCCTGGTTACTTGGGTGCCTGGTTGGCTCTCTGCGTCACCTTGGGCGACCCCGGGGCCGATTTTCCTAAGACCGAACGGTTACCCAAAATGACTATATCACGAAACACACTGTCCCTCTTGAACTCCCCACGTCAATGGGCTATACTGCAAACAGAGGTAACCATTCGGCCTTGGCAAGGAGGAACCACAGATTACGCAGATTACGCAGAAAGACATCCACAGATTTCACGGATTGGGCAAAAAACACCAAAAAGCACAACGCTCACCCCCGTTTCTTGGCGACCTTGGCGCCCTCTTAGCGACCTTGGCGTCCTCTTGGCGACCTTGGCGTCCTAAAAATCCGTGCGCATCCGTGACGCGCCGTGTTATCCGTGGTCTATTCCCCTGTGACTGAATGGTTACAAACAGAGAAACGCGTCCAACGCCGCGGTAAAACAGCCAGCCCCACGGGACGCCCCCCTTGTTTCAAGGAGGCAAGGATGAAAGTCCGCAAATTTTTCGTATGGAGCCTCGCCCTCGGCCTGATGCTGTGGCTGGCGGCGTGCAATTTACCCTCTTCTGCCACGCCGCCGATGGCTACGCCCCTGCCGCCATCCCCCACCATCGCGGCCACGGACACCCCTACCCCCACACCCCAACCGGCCGCGCCCCAAGACTGCCAGCAAGACGCTTCTTGCCTCATCGCCGCCGCCCAAAACTGCCAACCGGCCAGCGGGCAGTTCGTTTCCCAGGTCGAAATTTTTGGCGCCCAAGCCTCCACGGTGACCCAATTCGACATTCAGGGCCCCGACGATGACGGCCTGTGCGTGTTTCGCGTCGACACCGTCAAGGCTTCGCTGGTTTACACCGACGAAGCCAAACAACAACTGCGCCAAAGCGGCATGAGCGATGAAGAAATCGAAGCCCAGCGCAAAATGGTGGAAGACGAAATGCGCAAAAACGGGCCCAGCGGCACCTGCAAAGGCCAAAGCGCCGACCTCGCCGCCTTGTTGCAACAATGGCAGAGCGGGAAGTTCACTTCCAACGACTGGGATCCCTTCTCGTGCAGCGGCGGCACCTTGGGCCAGTCCCAAGAAGTAGAAATCACCGTGGAAGTCACCCCCGCTGCGCCCACAGAGACGCCCACGCCCGCGCCTACGCCCACGCCCGCGCCTACGCCCACGCCCACGCCACAGCCAGCGGCCACCCCCACCGGCCAGGGGAACACCATCCCACAACCCCAGGTCGAATTCGTGCGCGTCGACCGGAAGTCAAGCCCCACTTACGATCATTACTACCTGCAAGTGGTCAACTGGCAAGCCTATCCGGCAGCCTGGTTTGCCCCCGCGCCCGATTTGCCCCCCTGCGGCTTGAACCACAACGCTTCGCGGGCCTGGGTGTCTATCATCAACCCCAGAACGAACACCAGACTGCAAGGGTTCTGCGCGCTCAGTTCTCCCCAGTCGCTGACCAAGTTGTGGTTTGCCACCGGCAAGGGTGCCTCTCCGCCGGATCGGGTGGTGGTCGACATCTGGGATCGTAAAACCGATACCCACTACCGCTCTGCGCCCGTCGCGCTGCCGTAGCGCCGTGGTCGGGAAGCGTAATGCGTGCCGGGGATGCGGTACTGAGCCAGGCACGCATCGCCCCCTCTTTGCGCCGCCGCGTTAGCCGCGGGAAAAGAATAACTGTTCGGCCTTGGCAAGGAGGAACCGCAGATTTCGCAGATTTCGCAGATTACGCAGATTGGGCAAAAAACACTCAAAAGCACAACACTCACCCCCGTTTCTTGGCGACCTTAACGCCCTCTTGGCGACCTTAACGCCCTCTTGGCGACCTTAACGCCCTCTTGGCGACCTTGGCGCCCTCTTGGCGTCCTTGGCGTCCTCTTGGCGACCTTGGCGTCCTCTTGGCGACCTTGGCGTCCTCTTGGCGACCTTAACGCCCTCTTGGCGACCTTGGCGCCCTCTTGGCGACCTTAGCGCCCTCTTGGCGTCCTTGGCGCCCTCTTGGCGTCCTTGGCGCCCTAAAAATCTGTGCACATCCTCCGTGACGCTCCGCGTTATCCGCGGTCTATTTTCCTGTGGCTAAACAGTTACAAAAAAGATTCCAAAAACGCTAACACCGTCGCGGCCACCTCTTCGGGCGTCAGACCGTCGGTGAGCAGATAAAAATCCGCATGCTCGCGCGCGTGGCGCAAGCGATGTTGTTGGGCGCGGTAATCCTCTTCGCTCCAGGGCATGGCCCGCCGGCGGTTGGCCTCGGCAAACGAGACATCCAAAAAGACGAGCACGTCGGGGTTGGTGAGCCGCCGCCACATATCAGGCACGTAGGAATGCTCCTGAGCAATGTGCTTGAAGCGGTAAGGCGCACGGCTCAGGCGGCGGATGAGGGTGCTCTTGCCAGAAGCACAAGGCCCCACGATGCCCACCACAGGGCGCTGAGGGGTGTCCATGGCGTGAAAGGGTCTGACCGCCCGGTAGAGGCCAGGCTAAAGGGGCAGCCGCACCAGCATACGGCGGACGCGCGGCTCTTCGCGGTGGGCTACCACTTGCAGCACCACCACGCTGATGTCATCGGTCGGGCGGTTTTGATCCAGGCGCAGGGCTTCCTGCAACAGCGCATCGGCCAGGCGTTCGGCCGAGGGGATGGTCTCGGTTTCGTCGTTGTCGCTGGCTTCGTACAGCGTCTGCACCAGGGGGGGCAAATCCAATTTCTTGCCGTAAGGCGCGCCCGCGTGCACCATGCCGTCGGTGAAAGCGATCACGGTCATGCCCTCCTCCAACGGCAGTTCGGTGACCACGGGGCGGGTGCCGCGATAAAGCCCCACGGGGATGCTCTTCTCATCCAACTGCAAAAGACGCTGCCCCAGATGCACCAGCACCGGGGCGGGGTTGTTGCGGGTGATCACGAAAGTTTGGGTTTGCAAATCGACCGAGAGGATGTTGAGGGTGGCCTGCACCCGCCCTTGCCGCTCGGTGAAGAGGTAATCCGAAGCCGCGCGGGCCGCGGCGCCATCGCGCACGCCTTCGGCTAACAGCGCGATGACCTTGCGCACCACCATGTTGGAAATGCGCTTTGCCCCGCGGCCCGAACTTTGGCCGTCGGCCAGCACCACCGACATGCCGCCATTGGGGCGTTCCACCACTTCCAACGTGTCGCCGCTCTGCGAAGTGGCGTATTTCTTGACTTTGGCAACGGCTATCCGAACTTCCATGGCAAATTCCTGGGGGGAAGAAACGGCAGGTAAGGCAATTTTACTACTTCTTCGGGGGAAAGGGGGGCTGGTCGCCCGGTTACCTGGTTACTTGGTTTTACCTGAGGGGCTGTGAGCGCTCTTGGCCTCATCTTCGCTGTACAGGGGCAACCACACGGTAAACGTGGTTCCCTGGCCGAGTTGCGAGGCCACGTCGATCCGCCCGCCGTGGTGCTTCACGATCCAATACGCAATGGAAAGGCCCAACCCAAAGCCTTTGCCGCGGCTGCGGGCTTTGTCGGCCCGGTAAAAGCGTTCGAACACATGGGGCAAATCTTCGGGTGGAATGCCCGGCCCGGTGTCGCTGACGCGCACCACCGCCCAGCCGTTTTCTTCTTCCATCTGCACGGCCACGCGGCCACCTTGGGGGGTGTATTTGACGGCGTTGCTCACCAGGTTGAGGAACACCTGCTTGAGCCGGTCGGGGTCGCCGTCCACGCGCAAGGGCGCAATTTGGGCTTCCAGATGCACTTTTTCGCGCGCCATGACTTGCATTTCGCGCAGCACCTCCGCGAGCACGGTGTCCAAATCCACGGCTTCGCGGCGCAAGGGCAGGCGCCCCGCCTCCGCGCGGGCCAGCAGGAGCAGATCTTCCACCAAGCGGTTGAGGCGGTCGGTCTCTTCTTCGATGCTGTCTAAGGCCTCGGGGTCCAACTTCCCGATGCGGCGCATCCACTGAGCGTTGCCTTTGATCACAGTGAGGGGCGTACGCAGTTCGTGCCCCACGTCGGCGATGAAACGGCGCTGGGATTGGAAGAGGGCTTCCAGGCGGCTGAGGGTGGCGTTGAAAGCCCGCACCAAGGTCCACACCTCGTCGCCTGCACCCCGCGGCACGGGGATGCGGCGGGAAAGGTCGTCGGCATGGGTAATCTGGTCGGCCAGCGCGGTGACGTGGGCCAAGGGTTCTAAAGCCACCCGCACGCTCCAATAGCCCACCAGCCCGACCAGCAAGGTGCCGGTCAGGGTCACGGCAAGCAGCGCCCACAGCAGGGCGCGCTTGGCGTTGTACACCATGTCCAGAGGGGCAGCCACTTGCACAGTAGCCACACGGCGCCGGCCCAAAAAGACAGGTGCGCTCAGCACGCGCCAGGGCTGGCGCCAGCGATGTTCGGTATAAAAAGCCGGCGCGTTGATGGCCAGCCCGCGGGGGGCCAGGGGTTGGCGGCTGCCATCCAGGGCTGCCGACGCGGCCACTAAGTGGTTGTCGCGATCCCACACCTGCACCAACACGCCCACGGTGAAGGTCATATCGGGGGGCAAAACGAATTGCGGATGCCCCATATCTTTCACCTGGCTTTGCTGCACGATGGCCTGGACGGTCTCTTCTAACACCCGGTCGACTTGCCGCATCAGGATGACCCCCACCAGGCCGTACACTGCGGCGCCAAACACCAAAAACATCCCGCTGATGAGAGCGACGTACAAAAGGGTCAGGCGGGCGCGTAAAGAGCGGAGCATGGCCGTTTAAGATTCGTCGTCGCTACGGAGGACGTAGCCCACCCCGCGCAGGGTATGGATGAGCCGCGGCTCCCCGCCGGCCTCTAATTTGCGCCGCAGGTATCGGATGTACACTTCCAGCAGGTTGCTGCCCGCGCCGAAGTCGTATTTCCACACCTGGTCGTAAATCTGCTCGCGGGTAAGCACCTGGCGGGGGTGCCGCATGAAAAATTCCAGCAGTTCGTATTCCTTGGCCGTCAAGGGGATGCGCCGGTCGCCGCGGCGGGCTTCGTGAGTACCCGTATCCAATTCCAGGTCGGCAAAACGATAGACTTTGGGCGCTTCTTGCCGCGAACGGCGCAACAAAGCCCGAATGCGGGCCAAAAGTTCGTCCATGTTGAACGGCTTGACCATGTAGTCGTCCGCCCCCATATCCAGACCTTGCACCCGGTCGGCCACGCTGGTTTTGGCCGTGAGCATCAAGATGAGCATATCGCCCATTTTGCGCAGGCGACGGGTGACTTCCAGGCCGTCGATGCCCGGCAACATCCAATCCAGCACCACCAGGTCGGGTTTGTGGGCTTTGGCCAGGGCCAGGCCGGTTTCGCCGTCGGTGGCCACATCGACCTGATAGCCTTCGTAAGTCAGGGCGCGGCTGAGAAAGCGGACAATGCCCTCGTCGTCTTCCACAAGCAATAAACGCGGCATACGATTCTCCTCGCGAATAGAGGTCAAGGCAAAGGTCGTTACGCATAATATACCACAAAGCCAGGCTTTATGGGCTTAGGGTTTCATGTTACAATGGGAACGCTCTGACGAAGCCGCAGGCGCAGAGCCAGCGATGTGAATTTACCTGCAGACCCGAACGTTTTAGCAGATTTTTCGCTTCCTGCGTAACTGTTCAACCCTATCTTCCCACTTTCTGTGTTCTCGGTGTCTTCTCTATGTTTTCTGCGGTGTTATGGCCGCGGAATCCATCGTGTCCCCGTGAGGCTGAATAGTTCGCCTTCCTGCTTTGATAAAATCGCACGTGCTCCATTGCTATCGCTGTGCCCGGCCGCAAGACGGAGGTAGTGCATTGGTAATGGAATCGGCGAGTTCTGCGCGCCGAAGTTCAGGCGCGCCCTAAAACCGAGGTGGCTTATCATGTCCGCTGAATGGCAACAAGTGCTTCAAGATCTCATCACATTGACCGGCTTTTCTGACCAAGATAAGGAAATCCTACGCACCAGTGCAAGGGTTACCGCAGGCTGGGCTGACGAATTCGCGCAAGCCTTTTATGACTTGCTTTTCTCTTACAAGCCCACCGCTGCGGTATTTGCGCCTAACGAACGCCCTGCCCGCGAGGTCAGCCTCAAAGGGTGGTATCACGACGTAGTGCACGGCAACATTACCGCAGAATTTTGGAAAGAGCAATGGGTCGTCGGGCTGATCCACATTGCCCGCCGGGTGACAAACCCCTACATGCTGGGAATGACCAGCCGGGTGCAGCAACTGTTTTTGCACAAATGCTTACAGGCCTTCCCACCCCAACAGGCCGAGGCTGTATACGGCGCGTTCAAGCGTACCACCGACGTAGTCGCAGGCTTGATCACCGAAGGATATTTTCAAAATTATATGCTAGCCATGGAACACGTGGCCGGTTTTCGGGAAAAACTCATCGCCAGGATGTTAGATATGGAAATCCACGACATGTTGCGCGAGGCAGGGGTGCAATTGAGCATTGAAAAATGGTCGTTGGCGTAAGTCGCGTCGAGGGCACCGATGGACACTTATGAAATCAATGCACGGAACCGGATTCAGCGCTACCCGCAGCGCGGTCACTACGACAAAGCCACCGTTTATAGCATTTTAGACGCGGGGCTGATCTGCCATGCCACGTACCGCCACGCCGGAGGGCTGACCACCACCCCACGGCTTTACGCGCGGCGGGGCGACACGTTGCTCTTTCACGGCTCACCGCAAAGTGGCTTTATGCGCGCCGTGGCCGAGGGGCAAGAAATCATCTGCAGCGTGGCCTTGGCCGACGGGCTGGTGGTGACCAAAGCCGTAGCCAACTTGGCGCTCAATTATCGCTCGGTAGTGCTGTTTGGTCACGGGCGGCTGCTGCACGAAGCCGATGAAAAAAGGGAAGCCCTGCGCGCCTTTACCGAGCGCTTAGCGCCGGGGCATTGGCAAGCCGAAAACGCACCTTCGTCACGCGCGCTCGACGCGGTTGCGGTGGCCGAAATCGTCATCGAGCAGGCCGCCGCAAAAATTAGGAACAGGTTGCCCGATGACCAGCCGGCTTACCGAGACCTGCCGCTCTGGGCCGGCTATCTGCCCCTGCGGCTGACCGCGAGCAAACCGCAACCCGCGGCCTACGCCAGCCCCCAGGCGCGACCCTTCCGGGTGCCCGCCTTCCTGGTTGCCGAAACCCCTCCTGCAAGGAGCGACGATTGACCACCGTTGCCGTGGTGCCTGTCAAACCGTTGCGCCGCGGGAAATCCCGCTTAGCGCCGGTGCTCAGCGTGCAGGCGCGAGCACGCATCAACCGCTACCTTTTGACCCACACGTTGGAAGTGCTCCGCCAGGTGCCGGAAATCGAGCGGGTGCTGGTGGTCAGTCGCGACAGTGCAGTGTTGGCGTTGGCGCGGGAGTATGGTGCGCATACGCTGCAAGAGCGCGGCGACCTGCAACTCAACGACGCCCTGCAACGGGCGATGGCGCTTTTGCGCGCCTGGGCTGTTTCGGCGGCCCTGGTGCTCCCGGCCGATTTGCCGCTGTTACAGAAAGACGACGTCCAGGCGCTGCTCGCCGCACTGCCTCCACCGCCGGCTGTGGTCATCGCCCCCAACGCCAGCGGCAATGGTACCAACGCGTTGGTGATGAGCCCGCCCGGGCTGATCGGCTTTGCCTATGGCGCGGACTCGTTCGCCCGCCACCTGGCCTCCGCACAGCAGGTCAACGCGCACGTGGCCGTGGTCGAGCGCCCCGGCCTGCAAGCCGACCTGGATTACCCCCATGATTTAGCCATGCTGCAGGATGTGTTTCCAGAGTATGCCGCCCGCGACCAAAACCTTTTGGCCGCAGACAACCCTCCTTCCCTCTGAGAAGGCCGCTTATAAACCCGAAGGGTAACTGCTCGCCGTCATTATCAGGCATTCCTGGAAATTTTCAATCGAAAGTAACTGTTCGGCCTCGGCAAGAAGGAAACCACAGATTGGGCGAAAAACTGGTTACCCGACACAAACTTGAGCAGACTTCTAACTTTTGCATTTACCCTCACCCCGCCCCCCCTTTTATC
>JALUDX010000086.1 GCA_027053355.1 Anaerolineales bacterium
GCGGCGGCTTTCCCCCCTCCCCTCTCCCGCTGCTGCGGGAGAGGGGAGGGGGGAATAAAAGGGGGGCGGGGTGAGGGTAAGATAGAAAACCGTGCGGTGAGATTTGTCAGTCAACCAGAGAAAGGTCAGCGGCTATTGGCCCTCTTTAGGCTGCCAGCGGGGTGCGGCGCGGCGCAGCATTTCGCGCGGGATTTTGTTCATTTTGCGGCAGCGGGGGCAGCGTATTTCGTAATAGGCCAAGCCGTTTTCGTGCAAAACATCCAGCGCGGCTTCGGCTTGTTTGCGGCTGATGTTGAGCGGGCTGCCGCAGTAAGTGCAGTGGATTTGCATGATAACCTCCTCTTTGAACGGTGACGCCTGGGCTGCGCGGTCACGGTGTTTCGGGGATGGGCGGTTGTTCGTGGCGAGCGGCCACGGCGATGCCACCCAAGATAAGTATAGCACCGATTAGCGTCAGGGGGGGAGGGGTTTCGTGGAGGAAGAGATAGGCCAGCAGGGTCGAGCCCACGGGTTCGCCGAGCAGGGTAATGGCGACGAACGCGGCCGAAAGATAGCGCAGCGCCCAGTTGAACGAGGTGTGCCCGATGAGTTGAGGCACCAAGGCCAGCAGGAGAAACCACAGGTAGGCGCGGCGCGGATAGCCAAACACCGGCTGCCCGCTGAGCAGCACCAGCCCATCGAGCACTAACGCGGCCATGCCGTAGGTCAGGCCGATGTAAACGAGCAACGATGTGCGCGCCCGCAAGCGTCTGCCGATGAGGAAATAGCCGGCAGCCGCCCAGGCGCCCAGCAGGGCCAAGAAATCGCCGCCCAGCGCGCCGCCTAACAGGGCCTGTTGCCACTGGCACGCGCCCTGGCCGCAGCCATCCCCCCAGGCGATGCACGCGCTGCCCGCCAACGTGGCCGCCATGCCTACCAGCAGAGGCTTGCTCAGGCGCTCGCGCAACACCCACGGCGAGAGTAGCCCCACCCACAGGGGCGTGGTGGTGACCAGCACCACCGAACTGGCTACCGTGGTGTAGGCCAAAGAGGAAATCCAGGTGGCAAAATGCACGGCCAGAAAAGCGCCAGAAATCAACGCCCAACCGATTTCCCCGCGGCGCAGGGCTTGCAACTCGCGGCGGTGACGCCACCAGACCACGGGCAGCAGCACGGCCGAGGCCAAGGTGAGGCGGTAGGCTGCGATGACCAATGAGGGCGCGTCGGCCTGCGCGTAGCGGATGAAAATCGAAGCCGTCGAAACCGCGAAGATGCCGGTGGTGAGCACGACCACCGGCAGCCAACGCGCCGGGGCCCGGCTCATCGCCCCTCCCGCGCGGCCAGCGGCCGGTAGAAATTGCGCACCCGGCACAGCGAGAGCAGTTTCCCCTGCTCTTTATGGCGGATCTCAACCTCGTGCACCACAAAGTGCCGCCCCCGTTGCACCACCCGCGCCACCGCCACCACCGTGCCCTCCCTGGCCGCCCGCAAATGCGAGCCGCTCACCTCGACCCCCACGGGCATCCGCTCCAGCAGGTTCACCTTCCACGTGGCGTGGGCGCTGGCCGCGGTTTCGGCCAACAGCAGGCTCACCCCGCCGTGCAACATGCCCAACGGCTGCCGCGCCGCGTCGGTGATGGGCATTTCGACGGTCACGCTCTCGTCGTCCACGGCCACAAAGCGGATGTCCAGCACCCCTTGGACGGTGAACGGCCGGGCTGCATTCATGGCCTCTACCCACGCGGCGGGCGTTTCGGGCAGGCGGCCACCGTGGGCTTGCAGGTAATCCATGAGTTCAGGGCGCATAGGTTTCACCTCGCGGTTTTTAGGTGCGCGTTCAGCCTCAGGATGGGAAAACCACAGAAGGCACAACAGGGGAGGCGCAGAAAGAGGGAGAGCAAAGAGGTCAGGATTGCAGTTTTTCGTGTAACTGTTCAGCGCAAACAAAAGAGAGATTTCAATGACACAGACGGGGAAACACAGAAGACACAGAAAAGGCTCCGAGAACACAGAAGGCAAGAGGGGGTGGGGCGCCGAGGGACTGGGACGATTGGAGGTCGGTTTGGTGTTCCTCTCTGCGCCTTTGCCTTCTTCTCGTCTTTGCGCTTTGGCGACCCAAAAATCCGCGTCTGTCCGCCATCATCCGCGTTCATCCGTGGGCTGTTTTCCAAAGACTGAACAGTTACTGCGGTTTTTCGTAAAGTTCGATCAGCACCCCGTAGGTGCTCTTGGGGTGGATGAACGCATAGCGCACGCCATTGGGTTTGGTGACCGGCGTTTCGTTGATCAGCCGCACGCCCTGGCGTTGCAACCGGGCCAGCAGCGCCTCCAGGTCTTCCACTTCGATGCACAGGTGGTGCATTCCTGGGCCGCGCTTGGCCAAAAACTTGGCCGTGCCGCTGTCGGCGGTGTGCGGCTGCACCAGTTCGATTTCGCTTTCGCCTAAGGGCAAAAAGGCCACCGTGGTTTTCTCGCTCGGCTCTTCTTCGGTTTGGCTCACGCGCAATCCCAGCGCGTCGCGCCAAAAAGCGAGGGCGGCTTCCAAATCGTCCACGACTAAGGCCACGTGGTCGATGCGTTTGATGGTCGGCATGGTGAGCAACTCCGGGGGGAAATGGGGTCGGTCTGCGGGCAAAGGCAGCGGCCGGTGGGGGCGTCAGAGCGGGGGGCGGTATTCGCCCCACACCCCACGCAGCACGCCGACGATTTCGCCCAACGTGGCTTCGCGTTCCACCGCGGCGATGAACAAGGGCATCAGGTTTTCGCTGCCGCGGGCGGCTTTTTCGATGCGCGTCAAAATCTCGGCCACCGCGGCCTGGTCGCGGCGTTGGCGCAGCGCGGCCAGGCGCTGGCGTTGCGCTTGCTCTATGGCCGGGTCTACGGCCAGGCGTTCCAGGTCGCGCCCCGCTTCCTCGATTTGGAAAGCGTTGACCCCGACCACAATCTGTTCTTTGCGCTCAATAGCCTGTTGGTAGCGGTAGGCGGCTTCTTGAATTTCGTTTTGGATGTAGCCCTTCTCGATGGCCGCTAACGCGCCGCCCATCTGGTCGATTTTGGCGATGTATGCCTCCGCGCGGCGCTGGATTTCGTCGGTCAGGTATTCCACGAAGTAGGAACCGGCCAGGGGGTCGATGGTGTCGGCCGCGCCCGATTCGTAGGCGATGATTTGCTGGGTGCGCAGTGCAATGCGCACGGACTTTTCGGTGGGCAGCCAGAGGGCTTCGTCCATGCTGTTGGTGTGCAGCGACTGGGTGCCGCCCAACACCGCGGAAAGCGCCTGCAGCGCCACCCGCACGACGTTGTTTTCCGGCTGCTGGGCGGTGAGGGTCGAGCCCGCGGTCTGGGTGTGGAAGCGCAGCCGCCACGATTTCGGGTTTTGCGCGGCGAAGCGGTCGCGCATGATGTTCGCCCACATGCGCCGCGCGGCGCGGAATTTGGCGATTTCCTCGAAGAAGTTGTTATGCGCGTTGAAAAAGAACGACAACTGCGGCGCGAACGTGTCCACGTCCAGCCCCGCGTCCACCGCGGCCTGCACGTAGGCGATCGCGTCGGCCAAGGTGAAGGCGAGTTCCTGCACCGCGGTCGCGCCGGCTTCGCGGATGTGGTAGCCGCTGATGCTGATCGTGTTCCACTTGGGCACTTCCGCGGCGCAAAACTGGAAGATGTCGGTAATCAGCCGCATCGAGGGCTTGGGCGGGAAGATGTAGGTGCCGCGGGCGATGTATTCCTTGAGGATGTCGTTCTGGATGGTGCCGCGCAGTTTGCGCACCTCCGCGCCCTGCTTCTTGGCCACCGCGATGTACATGGCGAGCAAAATCGCGGCCGGCGCGTTGATGGTCATGCTGGTGGACACTTTCTCCAGCGGAATGTCGCGGAACAGGATTTCCATGTCCTCTAACGAGGAGATGGAGACGCCCACCTTGCCCACTTCGCCCGCTGCGATGGGGTCGTCTGCATCGTAGCCGATTTGGGTGGGCAGGTCGAAGGCCACCGAAAGGCCGGTCTGCCCCTGGGAGAGCAGGTAGCGGTAGCGGGCGTTGGATTCCTCCGCGGTGGCGTACCCCGCGTATTGCCGCATGGTCCAGAAGCGCCCGCGGTACATGGTGGGCTGCACCCCGCGGGTGAAGGGGAACGCGCCGGGGAAGCCGAGTTGGTCGAGGTAATCGGGGTCGGGGTCGGGCGGCAGCAGCAGGCGGGGCACCGGAATGTCCGACGAGGTGGTGAAGTTTTCCTTGCGCTCGGGGAAGCGGCGCAAGGTGGGTTCGAGGGTTTCTTTTTCCCACTGCTGTTGGGCTTTTTCGAGTTTGGGGTCGGTCATGGGCACCTCGAAGTGAGGGGGGATTGGGGGGCGGGGCTTCTGCTTTGCGCGTAACTATTCAGCCACAAGGAAATAGACCACGGATAGCACGGATTTTTAGGTCGCCAAGGTCGCCAAGATGACGCCAAGACCGCCAAGAAGCGAGGGCGAGAGAGGGCTTTTTAGTGTTTTTTGCCCAATCTTACTCATCTGTGGATCTCTTTCTGCGTAATCTGCGTAATCTGTGGTTTCTTCTTGCCAAGGCTGAATAGTTACCTTTGCGCCTTTCCGCGCGTTACGGCGGGGCGATGTTTTCGTACCAGCGGATGGCCGCGCGGCGGGGGTTCAGGTCGGGGGGGAGGCGCACGGCGATGATGTCGACTTGCCAATCGGGGTCTTGGAGCCCCTCTTCTTCGTATAGCCAATAGAGGGCGGCGTCGGTCAGGTGCGCCCATTTGGCCGCGTCGACGGCTTCTTCGGGCCAGCCGAACGCAGTGCTGGTGCGGGTTTTGACTTCTACGAACACCCAGCGCTCGCCCCGGCGCACGATGAGGTCGATTTCGCCGTAGGGAGTGCGCACGTTGCGCCCCACGATGCGGTCGCCGCGGGCCTGCAACCAGGCCGCGGCCACATCTTCGCCCATTTTGCCTACCTGCTGATTACGCCCGCCGCGCCCCATCTGCACCTTCGTTCTGGCGGAATTTCTTCCAATACCTGGCCAGGCCACTGGCCGACATCCATGTCGGGTTGGCGGTTTCGTAAGCCCGGTGCGTGGCTTCGTCGATGCCGTCGTGGCGGTTCTTGGCCTGCACCCATGCGTCCAGGCGCTGTTGTAGTTCCTCGATGGTCGGCCCCGCGGGCATGACCTGGAGCAAAAAGCGTTCCACGTCGTCCAGTTCACGGTCGAGCGCGTCCAAGTGCCAGGCCACATCTTCGAAGGGGCCAAAGTGGGTGGGGACGATGGCGCGCGGGGCTGCTGCGCGCAGCCGCGCCACGCTGGCGCGCCATTTTTCCAGGTGGAATTCCGGCGGCGGCATGGGCAGGCGCAGGTGTTTGGTGCCCCGCAAGGGTAGCCGCACGCCGCCCACATCGCCGCTGAAGCACACGCCTTCGAACAGGTACGCGTAATGGTGGTAGGCGTGCCCCGGCGTGTCCAAAGGGAGGAAGCGGAGGTCGCCGATGACGATGGCCTCTTCGTCTTGGGGCACGTGCAGGCGTTCTTCGGGCACGGGCAGGAACTCGCCCCACAAGGTGTCCATCATATCGCCGTAGATGCGCGCCGCAGATTGGAGCAGTTTTTCGGGGCGCAGCATGTGCGGCGCGCCCACGGGGTGGACGTGGATAGTCGCGCCTTGCCGCGCCAAAAAACCGGCCGCGCCCGCGTGATCCAGGTGGATGTGGGTGAGCAACACGTCGGTGATGTCGCTGAGGGCGTAGCCGCGCTGCGCTAAAGCCTGTTGCAGCGCCGGCACGGTGGAGCCGGGCCCGCTTTCGATCAGGGCGACCCCGCGCGTATGGCGGAAGAGGTACACCGCGATGGTGTGCGGCACGTTCTGGAAGTTGAGGTCGAGCACTTCGAAGCGATAGGTCATGGGGAAGGCCTCCGGCACTTAGCGAGGTGGGGGATGAATTTTCTCGCTGGCCTCGTCCAGCGCGGCGATTTCTGCCGCGGTCAACTGCCAGCCTAACGCGCCGGCGTTGCTTTCGGCTTGCCGTGCGTTTTTCGCTCCGGGGATGGGCACCGCGCCTTTGCTCATCACCCAGTTGAGTGCGATCTGGGCGGGGGTTTTGCCGCCGTGCTGCTGGCCGATTTCACGCATCAGCCCGATGAGGGGGCGGATGCGGGCCAGATAGCCGCGGCTGTAACGACGGCTGCGCACGCCCCCCGGCGGGTTTTCGGGGGTGTATTTGCCCGTGAGCAAGCCCATTTCCAGGGGGCTGTAGGCGATCAGGGTGACGCCCAGTTCCCGGCAGGCGTGGAGCACGCCGTTGTATTCGGGCGCGCGATGGAGCAGGCTGTAGTGCACCTGGTTCGAGGCCAAGGGGATGTCGCGCGCCTGCAGGATGGCGTAGGCGCGGCGCATTTGCTCCGCGTTGTAGTTGGAGACGCCTGCCGCCCCCACCAGTCCGGCCTGCACTGCGTCGGCCAACGCGCTGACCCAAAAGTCGGGCCCGCGCGGGGGCCAGGGAAAGTGAATCTGGTACAGGTCGACGCGCGCCTTCCCCAGCCGCTTGAGGGTGCCGCGCAGGGCGCGGCCCAAGGCTGCCCGCCGCACCCGCCAGGGGAAGGGGAAGAACTTGCTGGCGACCACCACCTGGGCGGGCAGGTCGCGCAGCATTTCGCCCAAAAACCGTTCTGCCCGGCCCATGCCATACACTTCGGCGGTGTCGAAAAAAGCCATGCCGCGTTCCAGCGCGATGGCAAAGGCTTCTTCCAGGTCTCCGCGGTGGTAATCGCGGCCATAATTCCAGAAAAAGCGGTCGCCCCAGGCCCACGTGCCCACGCCCAGGCGCGGGATGCGCAACGCGGTCTGCCCTAAGGCGATGCTTTCGGCAAAGGGGGAGGTGGAAGTATCCATGGTGTGGTTTGGCGCCGGGGGTTAACCCTGGCCGTATTGGGCGCGCAGCACTTTTTTGTCGGTTTTGCCCACGCTGGTCTTGGGTAGGCTTTCTACGAACACGAACCGCTCCGGAATCGCCCACTTGGCAATGACCCCTTGGTCTGCGTATTGTTTGAGGTGCGCTTGCAGGGCCTCGGGGGTGATGGTTTGGCCTTTGTGGGGCACGATGATGGCCAAGGGGCGTTCGTCCCAGCGCGGGTCGGGCACGCCAATGACCGCGGCTTCTTGCACCGCGGGGTGCAGGCTGAGCAGGTTTTCCAATTCCAGCGAAGAAATCCACTCGCCGCCGCTTTTGATGACGTCTTTCAGCCGGTCGACGATTTGCACGTAGCCGTGCTGGTCCATCACGGCCACGTCGCCGGTGTGCAGCCAGCCGCCGGCCCACAGTTGTTCGGAACGTTCGGGTTCCTTGTAGTAACCGGGGGTGAGCCAGGGCGTGCGCACGATGATTTCGCCTTTCTCCCGGCCGTCGTGGGCTACATCCTCACCGGCCTCGTTGACGATGCGCAAATCCACCAAGGGGACGGGAACGCCGGTTTTGATCAGATAGTCGAGTTGGTGGTCTGCGTCCCAGTCTTTCATGTAGGGTTTGAGCATGGCCAAGGTAAGGATGGGTGCGGTTTCGGACATGCCATAGCCGGCAGAGATCTTGATTCCCAGTTCGCGGGCGCGTTGGGCCAGCCCTTTGGTCAGCCGCGCGCCGCCGATGATCACCTTCCACTGGCTGAGGTCGTATTTTTCGATGCCGGGTGCGTTGATGATCATTTGAAGGATGGTGGGCACGCAGTGGCTGAAGGTCACTTTGTGGGTGAGCACGAGTTTGAGCAGCATGGCGGGCTCGTAGCGGCCGGGGTAGACCTGCTTGAGGCCCAACATGGTGGCAATGTAGGGCACTCCCCAGGCGTGCACGTGGAACATGGGCGTCAGCGGCATGTACACGTCGTGCTTGCGCACCCCGCCGTAGTCGCCCAAGGCAGCGATCGCGGCCGCGCTGGCTAAGGAATGGAGCACCAGTTGCCGATGGCTGAAGTAAACTCCTTTGGGCTTGCCGGTGGTGCCGGTGGTGTAAGCCAGGGTGGCCTGGGTGTTTTCGGGCAGGTCGGGCAACGCCTGCAGGGGCATCACGCTGTTGACCCAGGTTTCGTAATCCAGGTCGGTGACCGGCGTCTGTGGGGGCGCGTCTTGGTCGGTGATGATGATGTATTTGCGGACGCTGGGCAGTTGCGGCACCAGTTTTTCCACCAGCGGGAGGAAATCTTCATGGAAGATGATGATTTCGTCTTCCGCGTGGATGATGGTGTAAGCCAGGTCGGCAGGCGCCAGGCGGGGGTTGATGGTGTGCATGATCGCCCCCACGCTGGGGATGCCGAAATAAAGTTCCAGGTAACGGTGGCTATCCCATTCGATGACGCCTACCTTGGTGCCCACGGTGGCGCCCAACGCCTGCAGCGCGGCGCCTACCCGCAGCACCCGCTGATACATCTCGCTGTAGGTGTACTCCCACTGGTCTCGGTAAACGATTTTCTGGTCGGGGTACCAACGCACGCCCTGTTCTAACAGGCGTTTGAGCAACAAGGGATAATCGTAGGCTGGCATGACAACCTCCTCGAAAGGTGTGCGGGGGAAGGGAAGGCCGGTCTGAGATGGTGTGGTCATGGAAGAAGGGAAGTTTTGTTGTAATTACCTACGTGGTGGCAAAACGCCTCTGTCGGCTGTGTTTTCTTTGGAGTGCGGCGACGAGTCGCCGCTTTCCAAAGCGGTGCCAAGGCACCGCACTCCAAAAAGCGCTTGCGCAGGGGAATACGCTCCCCGTGTCCTCTGTGTTCTCCGTGTTCTCTGTGTGAGCATTTACGGCCACAAGGCTACCCGCAGCGCTTCTGGGTAGGTAATTACGTTTTGTTTCAGTATAGCACGAAAAGGCCCGAACCGCGGCCAGGAGGCTGTGGCGGTTGGGGGCGAAAAATGGCTTGCTGGTTGCCGTGGGCTGTTGTACAATACAGCACAGAACATCACATTTCACCTGGAGGTGCAACGATGAAAGCGTCGAAGGCTTTGGGTTGTGCGTTGGTGTTGGCTGGCGCCTGGCAGATCGCCGCGCCCTTTGTCTTGGCGGTGAATGCAGCCCCTTGGGCCGCGCAGGCGGTGCTTTTGGGCGTGGTTTGGGCGGCTTTTGGCCTGTGGATAGGCGGTTCGGGCCGCGGCGACGTGGTCAAATTGTTGGGCTGGTTGGCGGCGCTGCTGGGCCTTTGGGCCTTGGCCGCGCCCGCGTTGTTGGGCTACGCGCGGGTGTTCCCTGCCTTGCTCAACGATGTGTTGGTGGGTTTTGTGGTGATGGTTTTGGGCGCGTGGGCTGCATACAACGCGCCTGATGACCAGCCTGCACCGCAGCCGGTGGCGCACCATTAGCCCGCGCCGGTCACGGCAGCCCTGTCAGACCATGGGTGCCCGACAGGGCTTTTGGTGCGCGGCCGTGCTTCCTCGCCAGGCGTTGTGCGCGTTTGGATGCAATCGCCTGGGGGTGCGGGGGAGGAAAGGGTTGGCGCGGCCCGCGCAAATTTCTTGACATCTGCCCCCCTCTCAGGTACAATGTGCCTCGCTGCTGGATGGGCCTGTAGCGCAGTTGGGAGCGCGCTTCAATCGCACTGAAGAGGTCGCGGGTTCGAATCCCGCCAGGTCCACTTGGTGGACAAATCCACCCAGGGATGATAAAATTCACCAAAATCCATGGGCCCATGGCGCAGTTGGGAGCGCGTCTCAATGGCATTGAGAAGGTCGAGGGTTCGAGTCCCTCTGGGTCCACCTCCCAACACCCGGTCCCTGCGCCGGGTGTTGTGTTCGTAACAGAAGCACAATCTCTGTGGTTTTCATCCACCGATTGGGAAAAACACAGAAAGCACAGAAACTTACAGAAAACACAGAATTTTTCTTTGCGTTCTTTGCGCTTCTTAGCGCCTTAGCGTTATCTTGGCGCCCTTGGCGTTAGTCTCTGCGCCAATCTGTGTAATCTGTGGGTGCCTTTGCAGGAGTAGTAGGCCATCGGCACAGCGAGCCGGGGAGGGTGCAAGCCCGGCAACGGCGCCCCTGCCGAGCGCCCCAAGGCTGAACTCGCCTGCGGCCTCTCCGTTGCGGAGGGGCTTCCCCGCCGGCGAACCGCCAGGCTAACCGGCGGCGGGTGCGCCCGTTATCGCGCCCCCGAGAGGCCGCGCCCCACCGCGCGGCAATCAGGGTGGTACCGCGGAGGCCAAGCCTTCGTCCCTGTCCGGGACGGAGGCTTTTTCTTTCCCACCACCCCACCACCCAACCAGGTAACCAGGTCGCCAAGTAACCCTGTCACCACCCCGGAGGCCGCCATGACCAAACCCTACAACCCTTCCGAAATCGAACCCAAGTGGCTGAAAAAATGGGCTGCCGACAAACTCTACGAAGCGAACATCGACCCCAGCCGCCCCAAACACTACGCCCTCACCATGCTCCCCTACCCCTCGGGCAACCTGCACATCGGCCACTGGTACGCGATGACCCCCTCGGACGCCCGCGCCCGCTACATGCGCATGAAGGGCTACAACGTCCTCTTCCCCATGGGCTTTGATGCCTTTGGCCTGCCCGCCGAAAACGCGGCCATCAAGCGCAACATCCACCCCCGCGAGTGGACTTACGCCAACATTGACAACATGCGCAAGCAACTCCGCCGCATGGGCGCGATGTACGACTGGCGGCGGGAAGTGGTCACCTGCGACCCCGAATACTACCGCTGGAACCAGTGGTTCTTCATCCAATTCTACAAGCACGGCCTGGCCTACCGCAAAAAATCGCCCGTGGACTGGTGCCCGACGTGCAACACCACCCTGGCCCGCGAACAGGTCATCGGCGAAGAACGCGTCTGCGAGCGCTGCGGCACCCCCGTGGTCAAGAAAAACCTCGCCCAGTGGTTTTTCCGCATCACCGACTACGCCGACGAACTCAAGCGCTTCGACGGGCTGGACTGGCCGGAGCGCATCAAGACCGCCCAGCGCAACTGGATTGGCGACCGTTCCGAAGGCGCCACGGTGATTTTCAAGACCGAGCAGGGGCACCCGCTGGAAATCTTCACCACCCGCCCCGACACCCTCTGGGGCGTGACCTTCATGGTGCTCGCGCCCGAACACCCGGTGATCGACGAAATCACCCCGCCGGAACACCGCCCCGCGGTGGACAAGTACCGCTTTCAGGCCGCGCGCTTTTCCGACATGGAACGCCAGGCCGCGGAGCGTGAGAAAACCGGCGTCTTCACCGGCGCGTATGCCATCAACCCGGTCAACGGCGAGAAAGTGCCCATCTGGATTGCCGACTATGTGCTCATGTCTTACGGCAGCGGCGCGATCATGGCCGTGCCCGCCCACGACCAGCGCGACTTCGAGTTCGCCAAGAAATACGGCCTGGAAATCCGGCCCGTCATCTTCCCCTTGGACGAAAAGGGCAACCCCACCCCGTTAGACGCGGCCACCATGGAAGAAGCCTACCCCGGCCCCGGCGTGATGGCCAACAGCGGCCCCCTTACGGGCAACCGCATCGTCAAGGGCAAGGGGTGGGACGACCCGGGCATTATGAAAGTGATTGAATGGCTGGAAGAAAAAGGCATCGGCGAGCGGGCGGCCAACTACCGCCTGCGCGACTGGCTGATTTCCCGCCAGCGCTACTGGGGCACGCCCATCCCCATGGTCTACTGCGAAAAGTGCGGCTGGAACCCGGTGCCCGAAGACCAACTGCCGGTGGAACTGCCCGCGGAGGTAGAATGGCGGCCTACGGGCGAAAGCCCCCTCAAATTCCACCCCACCTGGAAGCACACCACCTGCCCGGTGTGCGGCGGCCCCGCGGA
The DNA here is from genome assembly GCA_027053355.1 of Anaerolineales bacterium. Lineage (GTDB taxonomy): Bacteria > Chloroflexota > Anaerolineae > Anaerolineales > DRMV01 > DRMV01. Next base: position 11,753 of record JALUDX010000086.1, read on the forward strand.
GCGGGAAACCGACACCATGGACACGTTCATGGATTCCTCGTGGTATCACCTGGGCTACCTCAGCCTGCACGGCCACGACGACGCGCCCTTCGAAAAGGCCGAATACGACTACTGGTTCCCCGTAGATACCTACACCGGCGGCGCGGAACACGCCACCATGCACCTGCTCTACGTGCGCTTCTTCCACAAGGCGCTGCGCGACCTGGGCATCGTGCACGGCGACGAGCCCATGCTCCAACTCCGCAACCAGGGCGTGGTGCTGGGTGAGCCGCGCGACGGTCACTTCGTCACGGTCACCGGCCACTGGGAAGGCAACGCCTTCCATGCCAAGCGCATTGTTGCCCTGCCGTGGGAAACGCCCCGCAGCGAATGGCCTGACTTCTTTGAGAGCGAAACCGAAATCCGCGGCGAAGTGTATGCCCGCGACGAAACCACCGTCAAGGTGCGCGTCAACCCTTACACCGAAAATGAAGACCCCATCAAAGACGCTCGATTTGTGGTGGTGCATGTGGATGAGAACACGGCGGTTGAAATCCCCGACAAGCCGGAAGCCCGCCACCTGGATTTGGTCTATCACCTCGCCGTGGAAAAAATGTCCAAATCCAAGGGTAACGTGGTTGACCCCGACGACCTGGTGGAACGCTACGGCGCGGACACGGTGCGGGCTTATCTGATGTTCTTCGCCCGCTGGGACCTGGGTGGCCCGTGGAACAGCAAGGGCATTGGCGGCGTGGTGCGCTGGCTGCGCCGAGTGTGGAATCTGGTCAACGAGACTGCCCACGCTGAACCGCCCGCCAAACCCAACGCCCAGGCCATGCGTGCCCTGCGCCGCAAACTGCACCAGACGCTGAAGAGCGTGACCCGCGATTTCGAGAACTTCGAGTTCAACACCATCGTGGCCGCGCTGATGGAACTGCTCAACGAAATGCAGCGCCTGCGCGACCAAACCGCGGGCACCGCAGCCTGGCAGGAAGCCCTGAGCATCTACCTGCGGATGATGGCGCCCATCACGCCCTTCATCGCGGAGGAACTGTGGGTGGAAGTGCTGGGGCAGCCCTATTCCATCCACGACCAGCCCTGGCCCGAGGTGGACGAAGAGGCCGTCAAAGAAGACACCATCACCTTAGTCGTGCAGGTGAACGGCAAAGTGCGTGACCGCCTGCAGGTGCCGGTGGGCATCGCGGCCGAAGAGGCCAAGGCCATGGCGTTAGCCAGCGAAGCCGTGCAGCGCCACCTGAAAGGCAAAGCCCCGCGCAAGGTGATTTACGTCCCTGGCAAACTGGTGAACATCGTGGCCTGAGGCGCGGGCCGGCAATCGCCAGCAACCACAGAGCGCAGACAAGCCCAGAAGGCGCAGAAATCGTTTGTTCTGTGCCTTCTGTGGTTTTCTCTCTGCATCCGTGTTTCCCCCTCCTTGGGTCGAACGGCTGGAGGGAGCGCTAAAAGGTTGTTGGGAACGCCCTGCTTTGCCCTCACCCCTTAAGCCGCCCTCTGAGTGAAATCGAAGGAGTGCGGCTTTCTCCCCTCTCCCACTGGGAGAGGGGAGAAATGGCGAGCGCAGCGAGCCAAAGTGGGGTGAGGGCGGAATAACGCTTCTACAAAATTGGTGAGCACCTGCTTCAACACATCTTTAGGGCTCCCCGGCCGAAATTTGCTTTGACCAAACGCCCCCCTTGCGGTATAATCCGGGCGGCTGCGCCCCATCCACCCGGATGGGGAGGCTTTTGTATGCCATTAACCGGCCGTGAGGCCGTAAATTTTGCTGAACAGGGAGTGTTTCCATGCCCAAGAGGACTTATCAACCCAAAATTCGCCGCCGGGTGCGGCGCCATGGTTTCCGGGCCCGCATGGCCACCCGTGGCGGCCGTTTGGTCTTGAAGCGCCGCCGCTTGAAGGGGCGTCATCGCCTGACCGTCAAAATGAACAACCACGTCAAGCGTATCAACTGGAAAGCCTGACCCCCCAAGGCAACAACCTGCTGGCAGGGCCTCGGCAATGCTGTGAACCGGCGCTTTCGTTTGCGGAAGAACACCGACTTTCAGCGGGTGCGGCGTGAAGGGAAGGCCTACGCTCACCCGCTGGTCGTATTGCTGGTCGCTCCCAATCGCGAAGGCCAAATACGCGTGGGCGTGGCCGCGGGGCGCAAGTTGGGTAAAGCGGTGCGACGCAATAAGGCCAAGCGTCGCCTGCGAGAAGTGATGCGCCCCCTGCTCCCCCTCCTTCCCCAGGGCTACGACTTGGTGCTTATCGCTCGCCAGCCGTTGTTGGAGGCCGATTTCGCCAGCCTGCGCGCCGCGGTGCATACCCTTTTGCGCCGAGCGGGTTTGTTGCCCCCCAACAGCCCTCCCCCCGGCTCCACCCCATGAGCC
>JALUDX010000087.1 GCA_027053355.1 Anaerolineales bacterium
TGCCCAACCAAGAAACGCCGCAAGGCCGCGAATACACCATTGAAGGCGTGGTAGATATCGTGCGGGAAGATGACCGCGTGGTCATGTACGACATCAAGACCCACGACGCTGACTACGTGCGCGCCAACCTGGAACTTTACAGGCAACAGTTGAACGTCTATGCCCACATCTGGCAGGAACTGCGCCAGCAGCCTCTGGACGAGATGGCTGTTATTGCCACAGACTTTCCGCACGAGGTCAAAAAAGCGCTCTCCAGCCCCGATCCACGGGCGTTGGAATGGGCCCTGGCCCAGTGGGAGCCCATTATCCCCATTGAATACGACCCGGCCCACAAAGACGAAACCATTTTTGCGTTTGGCGAAGTGGTGGACCAAATTGAGTCGGGGGAATTTGCGCCCCCTTCCCTTGAGGTGTTGGAATCGTTCGTCACCGGCGGCCGGCGTCAGGAACGGTTTGCCACGCGGGTGTGCCGCAACTGCGATGCCCGCTTTTCGTGTGATGCCTATCGCCAATACGCCATGGGCCACCGGCAGGTGGCGGAGGGCAGCATGGCCTATTTCATAGACGACGACCCCGACCAGGAAGAATGGCGCACCGCCAGTTTGGATGCTTCTTCGTTCTAAGCCTGAAAACCAGGAGGTTCGTTCCCCATGACACCCGAAAAACTCCGCCCCTCTTTCACCTTCACCGAAGAGCGCCTGCGCCAACTGCAGCAGGTGGTGCCCGAAGCCTTTGCCGACGGCAAGATCAATTGGGAAACCCTGCGCGAAGCGTTGGGGAACTACCTGGAAGACGAAGAAGCCTGTGACGAACACTTCGGCCTCTTCTGGCCCGGCAAGCGGCAGGCCCGCCGCCTAGCCGCCCTGCCTCCCAAGGGCACCCTGGTGCCTGCCCCGGGCGAGGGCGTCAACGAAGACAAAACCCACCATATTTTCATTGAAGGCGAAAATCTGGAGGTCCTGAAACTCTTGCAAAAGAGTTACGCCGGCCGGGTGAAGATGATTTACATTGACCCGCCCTACAACACCGGCAAGGACTTCATTTACGAAGACGACTACAGCGAACCCTTAGAGGCCTACCTGAAGCGCACTGGCCAAATGGATGAAGAAGGCCGCCGCCTGACCACCAATACCAAGGCCAGCGGCCGTTTCCACTCCAACTGGCTCAATATGATGTACCCTCGCCTGCTGTTGGCCCGCCAGTTGCTGCGCGAGGACGGGGTGATTTTTGTGAGCATTGATGATACAGAGTATGCCCATCTCTACCTAATTATGAAAGAGGTTTTCGGGGAAGAAAACTATGTGTCCACGCTTGTACGGCGAGCTAAAGTGGGGGGTGGCTCGGATAACAAGCAATTTGCTAAGGAAGCAGACTTCATTCTTGTTTTTGCAAAGTATGTTGAACGGCTGCCTGTATTTTACATAGGCCACACTCCTCGTGAGTTGAAACGATATTCAGAAGTTGATGAGAAAGGACGGTTCTTTTGGGACACATATAGCCGCTCAGGGCTTGCCTCTGACGATCCTGCCTCAGATTCCTTATACTATACGGTAACATTCCCAGACGGAACAACCAAAACAGATCGATGGCGACGTTCGTATGAACGCTTACAACAGGACTTGAAGTCCGGTGAAGCAAAATTTGTTAAGACCCCCAAAGGGTGGCATGTTCATTTTAAACAGCGCCTGAACCCTAAAGGGAAAAGGCCTAGACAAATTATTTATGAAAGCAAATTTGGCAACGCTGAAGGAAACGCAGACCTGAAGTCGATTTTTGATAAACCACTGTTTTCCTATCCCAAGCCAGTCTCGCTACTAAAATTCTTGGTAGAGGTTGCCACGCGAGATTCAATAAATGCTATAGTCTTAGATTTTTTTGCTGGCTCCTGCACCACTGCCCACGCCGTGCTCCAGCAAAACCGCGAAGACGGCGGCAAACGCAGGTTCATCATGGTGCAACTGCCAGAACCCACGCCGCCTGATTCGGAAGCGCGTAAAGCGGGCTTTGCCACCATAGCCGAAATCGGCAAAGAGCGCATCCGCCGCGTCATCGCCAAAATGCAGGCCGAGCGCGAAGGGCAGATGGACTTCAACCCCGACGAAGACCTGGGCTTCAAAGTCTTCAAACTGCAACGCTCCCACTTCAAGGCATGGCAGCCGGTGGAGCCGACCACGCCCCAGGCTCTGGACGATCTCTTCAGCCAGCACGCCTCCCCGCTGGTAGAGGGCTGGGATCCCCAGGCCCTGCTCACCGAAATCCTGCTCCTGGAAGGCTTCCCACTGGATAGCGCCATCATCCCCCTGGATGACACCTTCCCGGCCAACACGGTCTGGCGCGTCCACCACCCGGATGTGGGCCACGAACTCTTTGTCTGCTTGGACGAAACCCTGGCCGAAGACACCGTGGAGCGCCTCAAGGCCGGCGACCTCTTGCGCGCCGAAGACATCTTCATCTGCTTAGACGCCGCCCTGACGGATGAAGCCAAAGTGGTGCTGGACGACCGTTTGCGCCTAAAAGTGATCTGAGGGAACGCGGCCATGCTCAAACTCAAATTCGACCCCAACCAGCCATACCAGTTGGACGCCATCCGCAGCGTGGTGGATTTGTTTCAGGGCATGTCCCGGCAGGAAAACGCCGCACTGCTCCAGGCCGAAGTGGTGCCCAACCTGCCGCCCTTCCAAACCTTGTCCGAAGACTGGCTTTACGACAACCTGCGCCAGGTGCAACAACGCAATGGCATTGCAACGCCCTTGGTCGGCTCGCTGGAGGTGGACGAGGGCATGGTGTTGGAAGGCGCAGGCTATGAATCCTGGCGCTACCCCAGTTTCACCATTGAAATGGAGACCGGCACCGGCAAAACCTACGTCTACCTGCGCACCATCCACGAACTGCGGAAGCATTACGGCTTCTCCAAATTCATCATCGTGGTGCCCAGCGTGGCCATTTACGAAGGCGTCATCAAGAACTTCCAGATTACCCGCGAGCACTTTCGGGCGCTTTACGGGAACGAACCCGTCCACCTGATTCCCTACGATGGGGCGCGGCTAAGCCAGTTGCGCGGCTTTGCGTCGTCCACTTTTGTGGAAATTCTGGTGATGACGCTGGATTCCTTCAACAAGAAGTCCAACGTCATCTTCAAGGCCTCGGAAAAACTGCCTGGCGAATGGCTGCCCATCCAGTACATTCAGGAAACGCGACCCATCCTGATTTTGGATGAGCCGCAGAACATGGAATCGCCCAAGTCCCGCGCGGCCCTGCGCATCCTGCACCCCCTTTTCGCCCTGCGCTACTCCGCCACCCACCGCACCAGCCCCAACCTGGTGTACCGCCTCACGCCCTTTGACGCCTACCGCCTCAACTTGGTGAAGAAAATTCAGGTCATCGGCGTCACCGAGCGCGAAAACTTCAACCAGCCCTTCATGCAACTAACGGGCATTGACCTGGGACGGCGCATCACAGCCCGCCTGCGCACCTATGTGCTGGACAAAGGGCGTCTCAAAGAAGCCGAAATCAAACTGCACCAGGGCGACGACCTCTACGAGAAGACCAAGCGGGAAGAGCACCAAGGCGGCTACCGGGTGGTGGAAATCCACGCCGCCAAGGGGTATGTGGCGTTTGAGAACGGTCTGCGCCTGACCTTGGGGCAATACATCGGCCCACGACGTGAAGAGATTTTCCGCGTCCAGATACGAGAGACCATCCGCCAGCACATGCAGATGCAGCAAAAACTGCTGCGCAAGGGCATCAAAGTGCTTTCCCTTTTCTTCATTGACCGCGTGGCCAACTACACCGACGAAAACGGCATCATTCGGCGCATCTTTGACGAAGAATTTGAGAAGATGAAAAGGCGCTACCCCTTCTTCAAGGAAATGCGCGCCGAAGAAGTGCGCAGCGCCTACTTTGCTAAGCAGAAAACCAAGGAAGGCGAAGTGCCCATCGACACCAGCGGGCGCACCAAAGCCGAGCGGCAGGCCGAAAAAGCCGCCTACGAACTCATCATGAAAGACAAAGAGCGCCTGCTTTCGTTTGAAGAAAAGACCTGCTTCATCTTCGCCCATTCGGCCTTACGGGAGGGCTGGGACAACCCCAACGTCTTCCAAATCTGCACCCTCAATCAGACGGTTTCCGAGATGAAAAAACGGCAGGAAATCGGGCGCGGGCTGCGGCTGGCGGTCAATCAAAACGGTGAGCGGGTCTTTGATGAAGACGTCAACATCCTGACCGTGGTGGCCAACGAAAGTTACGAGCGCTATGCCAGCACTTTGCAAAGCGAATACGTGGAAGACGGCTTGGCACCCCCACCGCCGCCCAGCAAAGCGGGCAAAGCCACAGCCCGGCGCAACGACAAAATTTTCAAGAGCACCCAGGCCTTCAAAGATTTTTGGGCCAAACTGCAACGGCGCATCACCTACGAAATCACGCTGGATACCGCGGCGCTGGTGGAAAACTGCATTGAGCGCATCAACAATCGCCCTTTGCCCCAGAGCATCATCGTGGTAGAGAAAGGCGAGTTTGTCGTGACCGACTATACGCTGGAACTGCTTTCGGTGAGCGGTCAAACCTGCAAACTTCGTATTTTCAAACAAGACACGCGCGGCGACGAAGAACAGCGTAAACTGACCTGCAAACTGGGTGACGATTTGGAAAAACTGACAGGGGACGAACGCCTGCGCGGTTACAAGATTGTGAAAATCACCGAGGCAGGTGACACCTCGCGCGTGGCTTTCGGCAACGGGCAAATGCTTTATGTGGGGCGGTCGCTGCGCTTCCAAAGCGAAAGCGGGCAAAAGCCCAGGGAGCGGGGGGCGCTGCCGCCTGACGAAAAGTATCCCCTCACCTTCAACCTGATTGAACGCGCAGCCCGTGAAACGGGCCTCACGCGCCCCACCTTGGTGAGCATCTTTCGGGGCTTGAGCGAACGGCGCAAAGAGGCCATCTTCCACAATCCTGAAGGCTTTGCCAGTTTGTTCATCACCGAAATCAAGAATGCCTTAGCCGACCATATCGCCGAGCGCATCCGTTTCCAGGTGCATCCCCTTTCCCCGCGGGATTGGGGCTACGACCTGGAAGACCTCTTCCCGCCCGAAAAGGAATTCCCGCAGAAGGAACTGGTGCCCGGCTCCGAGGCCAGCCTGTACGACCAAGTGCAGATTGACTCCGAGGTGGAAAGGGGCTTTGTGGAACTGCGCCTCAACCCCGATGATGAGGTTGTCTTCTACTTCAAATTCCCGCCGGCTTTCAAGTTTGACTTTCCGCGGGTCATCGGCAACTACAACCCCGACTGGGGCATTGCCCGCTACATTCCCCGAGATGGAGGCAAAGTCATTTTGGAACTGGTGCGTGAGACCAAGGGCCAGACTGACCCGCGCAAATTGCAATTTGCCCATGAAACGCGCAAGGTCAAATGCGCGCAGAAACTGTTTGAGGCCCTGGGCATTGACTACCGCATCGTGACGGACCGAACCGTGGACTGGTGGCGGCCAGACCCGGCAAAGAGCGTCGTTCAGCCAAAGATGGGGCTGGATGGGTAGGCTTGAAAAGGGAGCACTTCCCAAAGACGCTATCATTCTACCTTCTCCTCCGCCCCAAACCGCACCCTCAACCACGCCGCGGGGTATAATTTCCCCGTGCCGAGGCTCAAAGACACCATGCCTTCATCGCCAAGGAATACCCCACCCTTACCCACTTGCCTTGGAAACCGGGAGCCATCATGCAAGCCCATCGTGAACAAACCAATCTCCAGCGTCGCTTCGTCTGGGCCCTGATCCTCACAGGCGGCATTCTCATCGCCGAAGTCGCCGGGGGACTCTGGAGCGGCAGCCTGGCATTGCTTTCCGATGCCGGGCATGTTTTCGTCGACGCCTTTGCCCTTGCCTTGAGTTACCTCGCCATCCGGCTGGCCTCCCGGCCTGCTGACGCCCGGCACACTTACGGCTTCCACCGCATGGAAGTGCTCGCCGCGCTGGTCAACGGCGCGCTGCTGAGCATCATCGTGGTGGAAATCGTGCGCGAAGCCTGGCATCGCTGGCAACAACCTGTGAACATCAAGAGCACCGACATGCTCGTTGTGGCCGTCATTGGGCTGGTGGCCAACGTCGTGGTAGCCCTCGTGCTGGGCGGGCACCATCACGACCGCCACGAAGACGAGCACGGCCACGCCGAGCGCAACCTCAACGTTCACAGCGCCTATTTACACGTCATCGGCGACGCGGCAGCCTCGGTGGGCGTCATTCTCGCCGCGGCCGCCATTGCCTTGACCCAATGGACCTGGCTCGACCCCCTTGTCTCGGTGCTCATTAGCCTGCTGATCGCCGCCAGCGCGTGGCGTGTGCTGAAAGAGGCCTTCCACATCCTGATGGAAGGCGCCCCACGCGGCATTTCTGTGGAAGCCATCGCCCAGGGCATGGCAGCCATTCCGGGGGTGGAAAGCGTCCACGACCTGCACATCTGGAGCCTGTGCCCGGAAAACATTGCCCTGAGCGCCCACGTGGTCGCCCAACCCCATGCCCGCGCGGCTGATCTGCTCTCCGTCATCAATTCGTGGCTATACGAAACTACTGGGATCGCTCACACCACCCTGCAAATCGAAAACGCCCCTTGTGGGCAGGGGGAAGTGAATACGTTGCCCGCCCCGCCCCCGCCTCGCGAGGCAGATGGGCGCTGAGGTCTGGGGTGCTTCCGTAACCTCACCTCCCTTTTCGTTCCCAAATCGTAACTGTTCACAGCCCACGGATGAACGCGGATGATGGCGGATAGACGCGGATTTTAAGGCGCCGAGGGCACCAAGAGAAGCCCCCGGGCGACCAGGCAACCAGCCACCCAACCCTTCAGCACCTCGCCTCTTCCCGCATCCCGGATCACGTCTTGACTCCCCGCTTTCTGTGTCTTCTGTGGTTTTCTGTCTGCGTCATCCGCAGAGTCAATTTCCAACCAAACCCTTGACGTTTCGCAGGCGCCGCAGTAACATTCCAAAACTGGAATGGACACCACAAAAACCGTTCACGCTATCCTTTACGGCGCGGCCGACTGCCGCCGCTACCGCCGCATCAAGCAAAGGCTGAACGAAGCGGCCGCGGCAACAGGCGTCGCCGTTGCGTTGGAGGAAGTCAACGACGCCGCGGCGCTGGCGCGTTTCAACCCCATCACCCTGCCGCGGCTCTACGTGGAAGGGCAATTGGTTGCGACGCGCAACGCGCCCGCGGCGGCCGAACTGCGCCGCATTTTGCAGGCCAAACGCCATGCCTAAACCCATGCGTCCCGAACCGCCATCGGCAATTCCCTTGGCGCGCGCGGTCAAACTGGCCCGCCTGCTGGGCAACCCCGTGCGCCTGCGCATCCTGCTCGCCCTGCGGGAAGGGCCCCGCTGCGTGCACGACCTGATGGAAGCCACGGGGCGCTCGCAGGCCAACGTTTCCCAGCACCTGATGGTGCTCCGCGCCGCCGACCTGGTGCGCACCACCAAAGACGGGACACGGGTGATCTACCACCTGCGCTGCCGCCGCGTCGCCCACCTGCTGGATGCCCTCGCCGACACCGCCGCCGCCTTAGACGCACTGGATAGCATGGACGGCATGTCGCGCAAGCCCTGCGGCCCGCGCAAGTGCGATTGGTGAGGAACCACAGATTCCACAGATTAGCGCAGATTTCCACCGAGCAGAGGAAAAACCACAGAAGGCACAGAAAAAACCACCGAAAACACAGAAATTTTTTCTTTGCGTTCTTTGTATTTCTTGGCGCCCTTAGCGCTAATCCCTTGGCGCCCTTGGCGTCACTCTCTTTGCGCCTTTGCTTTCTCTGCGCCTCTGCGTTACTCTTGGCGCCCTTGGCGTCTTTTTTCTGTCCCCACACCATTCCGATTTTGGAATGAATTTTCAGGAGGTGCCATGAAAATCGCCGTGACATCCGAAACCCCGCAAGGGTTGGAGAGCAAGGTCAACCACCACTTCGGGCGTTGCCCGTACTACACCATCGTCACCGTGGAAAACGGTGCAATCGTCTCCGCACAAGCCATCCCCAACCCCGGGGCAGGCGGGCACAATCCGGGCGAACTGCCCGCGCTCATCAAGCAACTGGGCGTAGACGCCTTGCTCACCGGCGGGATGGGGCCGCGCGCGGTGGACTTCTTCACCCGCTACGGCATTGAAGTCGCCACTGGCGCGCAGGGCACTGTGCGCTCGGCGGTGGAAGCCTACCTCGCCGGACACCTGCGCGGCCACACCCCCTGCAAAGAGCACGGCAAAGGCAAAGGTCATCACCACGGATAGACCCTCCTTGTCGCAGCCACCAACAGAAGTGAGGCTCACCAATTCCCCTTCTGTGTTTTCGGTACTCGCCCTCACCACTCCCCCAGAGCCTTGCTTCGCGGCGGCTCAGCCCCCTCTCCTCTCCCAATGGGAGAGGAGAGGGGGCGCGTAGCGGGGGCAAGGTGAGGGCGAAAAGCCACTGTAGCGCTTCTGGGTAGGTAATTACCTGAAAAACACCTTTCAGAAGGAGGATAGTACGCCATGACGATGCAAGCGCTCATTATGCTTCTGGTCAAGGGACTCATCACCGGCATTATCGTCGGCACCGTGACAGCATCCATCCGCTCGTGGGTTGATCGCTTCTTCCTCGTGATTTTGCTGGTCAACCTGATGGGCTTGCCCATCCACGAAGCCATCACGGTGAACCTGGTGGTGCTCAGCGTCGCCGCGCTACTGCTTTCGCTGGAACAAACCGACGTGCTGACCTCGGTGCGCGAGGATTGGGCGCTCATCATCATTTCCAGCGGCATCGGGGCGTTGCTGGGGCGGGTGCTTGAATTTGCCCTCCCCGACATTGCCCTGCTGGTGCTGTTGGGCATTTACGCCATTCTGGTCGGCGTGCGGTTGCTGTTTGTCAAGCCCGTGCCCGAACGCGAAGTGCCCGCCCATCCGGCATGGCTTGCGCCGGTATCGTTTGGCGGAGGCTTCCTCACCGGCCTGCTTTCCGCCGGCGGCAAGCCATTCACCGTACCGATTTACAACTGGGCGTTGGGGCATCACCCCAAGCGGGCTTACGCGCTGGGTTCCTTGGGCGTGGTGACCGCCGCGTGGGCGGCCATCCTCGCCCAAATCGCCATGGGCAAATTCTTTACGCCGATGGAATTGAGTTTGGGCGCGTATGAGTTCATCGTCATCAGCCTGACGGCGCTGTTTGTGCGGCGCTACTGGACGCCAAAACTCAACCGCATCATCAGCCTGCTCGTGGCGCCCATCCTCATCGTGATCGGCATCAAATTCCTCATGCTTTTACGGTAACAATCACGCGGATAGGCAAGGAGTTTACTCCATCCGCGGCTTTCAAGGAGTTTCACCATGCGTTGCACCACACTCAAAGCCCTGCCGCACGGTTGCCCCTGCAACCACGGCGGCTGGGTCAAACGCTCGCCTCCAAGCCCCAATACCTCAATCCCCCAATTCCCCAATACCCCAATCCCTAAACTTGGAGGCTCCCTATGCTCAACAAAATCCACAACAACTTGAAGAAATACATGATTTGGTACGTCCTCGCATCCATCCTGCTCGGATGGGCATTAGGCTACCAATACGCGCCTACGGTCAAGCACATCCAGCCCACGCTGAAGTCACTGATTTCAGTGGCGGTTTTCCTGATGATTTACCCGATGATGGTGAATATCAAGATGAGCGCGCTGCTGAAAGCCGCCAGCAACTGGAAAGGGCTGGCGATGGTGCTGACCTACAACTTCATCTGGGCACCGCTTTTCGGCTACGCGATGGGCAAAGTTTTCCTGCACGACGCGCTGCTGGGCTTCGGCTTTTTCATGGCAATGGTGGTGCCGTGCTCCAGCATGAGCATCGGCTACACCGGCTTGAGCGGCGGCAACATTGAACTGGCTACCGTCTCGGTGGTCACGAGTTTCATCGTCGCCATTGCCGCCATCCCGTTCTGGGCAAAAATGCTCGGCGGCTCGTTCAACGTGCCCGTGCCGATGGGGCTGCTGCTCCACACCATCTTGTTCGTGCTCATTCTGCCCATGATTTTGGGCTACCTGACCCGCATTCTGCTGCTCGCTTGGCTGAAGGAAAAGAAATTCAAGCAGATCGCGCCCCTTTTCCCCTCGCTGACGCTTATCGGCATGTACATGATCGTGTTCCTCATCTTCCTGATGAAGGCGCACGTGCTGGTGCAAAAGTGGAACCTCATCCTGCTGCTGTTCATCCCCAGCATCGCGTTCTACGTGGTAACGTTGGCGTTGGTGACGTGGCTCAACAAACTGCTGGGCTTTGGCTATGAAGACCATATGGGCATGGTTTACGCCAGCACCGGCAAGAACGAAGGCACGGCAATCGCCATCGCGACTTCGGCTTTTTCGCCTCTGGTCGCGGTGCCGCCCGCGATGATGCCCATTTTCCAGATCATCTTCCTCGTGGGCTACCTGAAGATGGAACCCATCATCCGCCGCTATTTCGGCGCTGAAACAAAAGAAGAAGCCGCACAGACGCTGGCAGCAAAGGAGGCTTAAAATGTTCAAGCGCATTCTGTTCGCCACCGACTTTTCGCCCCACGCCGAAATGGCAAAGAAAGTCGCCGCCGACCTCGCCAAGGGCAACAGCGGCAAGCACCTTTGGGTGCTGACCGTGCTGGAGCCGATTGAAGAGCCGCTTTGGGCAACAGAGGAACCGGCGGGCATTTCCGAAGAGGAATGGAAAGCCCTGCAAGAGAAGGAAAGGCGCGAACTGGAAGCCGAAAAGCGCGCCCGCCTGCAACAAGACATCGCCGACCTACGCAACTTGGGCGTAGCCGTGACCGAGATGGTGCGGGAAGGCGACCCCGCGGAGGAAATCGTCGCCGCGGCGCAAGAGGTGGACGCCGACGTCATCGTGATGGGCTCGCACAGCAACCGCTCCCTCTGGGATGTGGTGCTGGGCAGCGTGACCGAGCACGTCATCAAACACGCCCCCTGCCCCGTGATTGCGGTTTCCCACACGCCTGAGCAGGCCGCTAACGGCAAGGAAGGGCCCATCCTGCTGGTGACCGACTTCTCGCCCGCCTCGGAAAAGGCCATCCACGTGGCGGCTTCTTTAGCGAAGGAGCAGAAGACCAAACTCATCGTGCTGAGCGTGGTCGGGCGCGGCCTTGGGATGCGCGCCGCCCAGCCAGCCCTTGCCAACCTGGTGGAAGAACTGCGCGGGCAAGGGTTGGAAGTTGAAGGGCTCATTCGCAAAGGTCGCCGCGGGCAGATTTACCCACCCATCGTGCAAACCGCCGAAGAACGCCACGCCAAGATGATCGTCATGGGCTCCCACAGCCGCCTGACGATTTACGATGTAGTTTTGGGGTACGTGGCGGAAAATGTCAGCAAGCACGCCCCCTGCCCCGTGCTGATCGTCTCCGACCACAGCGCGGAGTAAGATTTTGGAGAGGAAACACAGAAGGCACAGAAAACTACAGAGCGCACAGAAATTTCTGTGTTTTCCGTGCTCCTCTGTGCTTTCTGTGTTTTCCCCTCATGAATGAGGTTCAAGCCCCATGAGCACAGAGCAATTCCCCCACCGCATCGTCATCCTTCCGGCGCGGCGCTGCCGCCGCAGCCGCAAAATCATGCAATACCTTGACGAACGCGGCATCCCCTACACCCGCATTCCGCTGGAAACCGAGGAAGGCGTTGCCATCGCGCAGCGCTACAACATGCGCGCCTCGCCCGGCATTCTGGTGGACGGCGAGAGCCACAACCCCTTTGAAATTTTAGACCCCGACCGCTGCCGCGTGGACGAAGAGAAAGCCCGCGCCCTGTTCGGGCACGATCATGGTTAGCCCCAAAGTTTCATCGGGTCCAGCCCAAATTTTTTAGAAAGGAAAAGCCCATGTCCAATCCTGCGCAAGGTTTCAAAAAACTCCATGTAGAAGTCTTCCGACGCAGCGCGGCCCACGCCGAGATGGTTTCGCCGCAATGGCGCGTCACCCTCGCGACCACCTCCGAAAAACCCGTCGGCGCGCCCAATCCTCCACTCACGCTTCTTGGGGCACTGGCGGCTTGCACCCTTTCAAGCATCAGACGCGGCGCACAAGCAAACGGCGTTCAAATTGACGACGCCAAAGTCGTGGTGGATGCCACCCGCGCCCCCACGCCGGAGCCGCATTTTCAGGACATCAAAGTCCACCTCACCATCTTCAGCCCGGAGCCTGAAGAGCGCCTGATGCCCGTTTTGGAAGCAGTGAAAAGCAACGGCACCGTCACCAACACGCTCAAGAAGGCCACCGACCTCACGCTGACTTACGAAATTGTCAACCGGCGAAATAGCCTAACAGCGCAAGCAGGGCAAGCGCCAAATACCTAAGGCGGAAATCAAATTGGCAGATGACGTTTTCCAAACACCCAACAAGCCGCGCCCCAAAGTCGGTTTACTCACCATTTTTTGGGCTTACTTCGTGGTCGGGCTGACGGCTTTCGGCATGGCAATTTTGCAAAAACTGAAGCGCACCATCCTCAAAAACCGCTGGCTGACTGAGCAAGAAATGAACGATGGGCTGGCAATGGTGCAACTTTACCCCGGCCCCATTATGGTGAACTTCACCACCTACGCCGGCTACCGCCTGCGCGGCGCGCTTGGCGCGCTTATGGCAACGCTGGGCTTCATCACCCCCTCCATCGTGCTCATCATCGCGCTCGCGGTGGCTTATTTTGAAGGGAGCAGTTTACCGTGGGTAAAGCCGCTGTTCATCGGGCTGGAAGCGCTGGTGGTGGGCGTGGTGTTCAACGTCACGCTGGAATTCGGTCAGCGGGCGCTAAAGAGCGGCATCCACGCCTTGGTAGGACTGGTCGCGTTCATCGCCCTCATCTACAAGGTAAACGCGCTGGTGATTGTGCTGGCAACGCTGGCTTTGGGCGCGCTCTTCTTGCGCCCAAAGCCAAACGATGCGCTGCAAAAGAAACAAAAGCCAGAAGGCACCGCCCCACCAGCGCCCAAACAATCCAGCCGCTCGGCGTGGGTAAACATAGGCATTGCCACCGCGCTGGTGCTCGCCGCGGCTGCGGCGGCATGGGCTTACGGCGGCGAAGACGGGCGCATGACCCTCGCCTTTCTCAAAGTCGGCACCGTGGCTTTTGGCGGCGGCTTGACCATCCTGCCGCTTGTGCAAGACATCGCCGTTACCGCAGGTCACTGGATTACCATGCGCCAGTTTGCCGACGGCATCGCCCTAAGTCAAATCACCCCTGGGCCCTTCCTCAACATCGCCGCCTTCATCGGCTACAAAGTGGACGGCATTTGGGGCGCGCTGCTGGCAAGTTTTGGCATCTACGCCCCTTCGTTTCTGTGGACGCTTTTGTTTTCGGAAATCTACGGGCATGTGCGGAACAACCCGGCGGTGCGCGGCGCGCTCGCGGGGGTGCTGGCAGGCTTTGTGGGCATGTTGGCAGTGGTGGTGCTACAGTTGGGGCGCGTGAGCATCACCGGCCCCGCGGCGCTGACTATGGCCGCGGCAGCTTTCGTCGCTGTGCGCTTCTTCAAAATTGACTTGCTTTGGGTCATGGTCGGCGGGCTCGGCATCTGGTGGGTTGCCATGCTCACAGGCGTGGTATAAACTGCATAAGAACAAAACAAACACGGAAAACACAGAAGTCCACAGAAGACACCGATTTTTCTGTAGATTCTGTGGCAATCCGTGTTATCTGTGGTTCTCCCCCTCGCTTCGCGGAGGTTTGCATGGGGCTGAAATATGACGTGAAAGCCGAGCAAATCGCAGCAGGGGTCTCCACGGCAAGGTCAGAGCAGGCGCAAATCTACTTTGATTCCTCGCCCGCGGGCTCGCCGCACCTGATGAATCCGGCGGAACTGCTCATCTCGGCGTTTGCCGCATGCCTGCTGAAGAATGTGGAACGCTTCGCCCAATTCCTCAACTTTTCCTACGAAAGGGCTGAGGTAAGCGTGCGCGGGGTGCGCGAAGAACCGCCGCCGCGCATCGTCAGCATCCAGTACCGCCTGCGCATCTGGACGGACGAGACCGACTACCGCGTGGATTTGCTCCACCGCAACCTGCAAAAGCACGGCACAATTTTCAACACGATGAAAGCCTGCTG
>JALUDX010000088.1 GCA_027053355.1 Anaerolineales bacterium
GAACAAAAGGGGGGCGGGGTGAGGGTAAATAGGCAAAGGTTAGAATATTGAAAAGCCCTGCTTGGGTTCGGAGCGGCTTGACAGCGCCTTTGGTATCATATACAATACCAGCATGAGCGCGTATCACATCGTGTTAGATACCAATGTGCTCATTGCAGCGCTACGTTCCCGCCGCGGGGCAGCGCACCGATTGCTTTTGCTTGTCGGCAGCGAGAAATTTACGCTACACGTTTCCGTGCCGTTGGTGCTGGAATACGAAGATGCCGCGCTGCGCTTGGTCGGGCAAAGCGCCCTCACCTCGGAAGACATCGACGCCATTCTCGATTACATTTGCAGCGTGGCCGTGCATCACGAAATCTTCTATCTCTGGCGGCCTTTCCTGCCCGACCCTGGCGACGACATGGTGCTGGAACTCGCGGTGGCAGGCCACTGTGATTTCATCGTGACCTACAACCGTAAAGATTTTGCCGGTAGTGAGCAATTTGGCATTCAAGCCATCACGCCCCAAGCGTTTCTCGAACGCATAGGAGCCTACTCATGAGCACCATCAGCCTGAGATTGCCCGAATCGCTTCACAAAGCGGTGCGCGAACTGGCACGGCGCGAGCATGTTTCCATCAACCAGTTCATCACCCTCGCGCTGGCAGAAAAGATTGCCGCACTGACCACTGCCGACTATCTCGCCGAACGCGCCCGGCGCGGCGACCGTGGCCGGTTCGAACGCGCACTGGCCAAAGTGGCCGACGCGCCGCCCGCAGATTACGACCGCCTGCCCGAGTGAACCCCGCCGCCTTTCGGCTGTGGGCGGGACGCTACCCCGCCCCACAGGGACGAGCGTCCCGCCCCACACGGGGGAACAACCTTTAGACAGGCTCGGTCACGGTCACCCGGGTGACGATGCCGTGCTTTTCCAAATCCTTGAAGAACGGGACCGGGTCGAGCGCGGCTTCGGGCGGGTGGACGCCCGCGGGCACCCGGCCTTCCGCCAACCAGATAGCGGCCAAGGCGGGTGCAGTGCCGGTGGGCAGCGCGCCTTTCACCGTCAGCGTGCCCAGGCGGTAAATCACCTCTTTGCCGTCTTTGGTGCCCTTGACCTCGGTAACAATCTCTTTCACCCAGTTGGGGGGCTGGTTCTTCGGCGGGGCAAGGAATTCCAGCACCGAGGGCACGAATTTCTTCATCATGGCCACCAACACCTCGCGCGGCACCACCTGCGTGCCTTTGACGTCCACCGGCTCGGTGCTGTTGAAGCCGAATTCGCCCAGCACGCGCACCTTCTCGACGGTTTCCTTGGCCATGCCCCAGTAGTTGATCTTGAAGAAGCATTCCCGCACGCCTTTGTCTTTGAACGTGCGCGGCAGCGTCGCCACCTCGGAGTGCAGGGAATAGTGCATGGGCAGGATGCCTAAAGGCGGGGTGAACTGATAATCTTCGAAGCCGGTCAGCGGCTCCACGGCCACGAACTCGCCATCGCGATAGACCATCGGTGGCAGGTTCATTTCGTCCAGAATGGTGGGCACCGCGTAGGTGAAACGCAGGTCGTCCGGCGGCGGGGGCTTAATGCCGTCGTAGATGTGAATGTATTCCATGGTGTCCAGCCGGTCGGCCGCGTAGCGCGCCTGGATGTTGGGGATGCCGGGGGCAGAACCCATCCCCAACACCGCGCTCAGGCCCCGCTCGGCGAAGCGGTCGCTGAGTTCCAGTTGCTTCAGGGTGGTGTGGAACAGACCGCCCAGGTCGGTGTAGTGCACGCCGGATTCCAGGCAGGCTTCCATCACCTGCAGGTTGGTGTAATACACCGTAGCGTTCAGGCAGGCGTCGGCGCCTTGCAGCACCTCCACCAGCCCTTCATGGTCGTTGACGTCCGCGTATTCCACGCTGATTTTCGGGCTGCCGATGTAATCGGCCACCTCTTGCGCGGCCTGGGTGTTGAAATCGGCGATCACGATTTCGTCCACCCGGTCTTCTTTGTTCAGGGCGCTGACGGCGATGGAACCCATCTTGCCCGCGCCGCCCAAAACGACAATTCGCATGGGGAAAGCCTCCAGAGGAGAAGATTTTTAGGAAACCGGAGATGACGTAGATTGCGCAGGCAGAAAAACACAGAAGACACAGAGAAGGCACAGAATCTCACTTTGCTTTGCGCGCCTTTGCGTTATACTTGGCGGCCTAAAAATCCGTGAATGCCTGATTATCCGTGTTCTCCGTGGTCTATTTCTTGCGGCTAAGCAGAGGGGCATCCACAGATTACACAGATTGGCACCGATTGAACGAACCGCAAATCGCAAATCATAAATCGCAACTCGCCATTCGCGTTTCTTCTCTGCGCCTTTGCGCTTTTCTTTGCGCCTTTGCGTTACCCAAGGTCAATCCAATCCAGGCCGAGTTTGGCTAAGGTTTCGGGCTTGGGGATGCCGTTTTCGTCCCACCCGGCCATCTGGTAATACAGGTCTTTGGCCTGCTCGATTTCTTCGGGGGTCAGTGCCACGCCATCGGTCTTGCCGCCTTTAAGGGGCTGGAAGAGTTTTTTGGGCAGTTTGTCGTCTTCCCGGGTAAAGCCCTCGCGGGCGTTGAACGCACGCAGCAAATTCAGCCGTCGCTCGCCCACTTTCAACAGCGCGGGGATGTCCAGCCCCCAGCCGGTGATGGCGTTGATGGCTTCCACCAGTTGGCTGACGTCGTAGAGATGCCACGAGGGGCCAAAGACGAACTGGCAGACGTTGAACGTATCCATGGCAGAATACAGCCACTCGGTGACCAGGGCGAAGCGTACTTTCTCTTCGTTGAGCACGTCGTTGGGCTGGGGGTTGGTCAGGCCGAGTTGCGCCATGCGTTCCGGGTACCAGTTGTAGGAAGGATCGTGCTCGCTGGACTGGTGGTCGGCACCGAAGGGGTTGACCGCGTAAATCAGGCCCAAGGAACGCTTGACCTGCGGCATGTGCGCGGGGAGTTCCTGTTTCTTGGCCGTGACCACCAGTTCCTGGCCGCGGCCGATTTTCTCCGCGGCGCGCGCCGAGCCCTCGGCGAGGATGTCGCCAAAGCCTTCGCGACGGGCGATTTTCTCGATCATGGTGATGAGCGCGTCCGCGTTGCCAAAGCGCAGTTCCACGCCGTCGGTGTCCGCGGTGGTCAGGTAGCCGTGCTCGAAGGCGTCCATGGCCCAGGCAATCGTCGCGCCGGTGGAAATGGTATCCAGGCCGTACATGGCGCACAACTGGTTGGCGTAGGCCACCGCGTTGAGGTCGTCGATGCCGCAATACGCGCCCAAGGTGGCCAGGCTCTCGTATTCGGGGCCGCCGTAGCGCGGGTCGACCTTGTATTTTCCCTCGGTCACCTCGACCACCCGCTTGCAGCGAATGGGGCAGGCATAGCAGGTATCGCGTTCCTTGAGGATGGTTTCGGCCATGGTTTTACCGTTGATGGCTTCCGCACCTTCAAACGTGCCGCTTTCCCAATTGCGGGTGGGTAGACCGCCCTGCTTGCTCTGAGAAAGCACAATTTCAGCGGTGCCATACAACCCCATACCATAGACATCCGACTCGGGGAAGGCCTTGCCGCCCCAGCGGGCAAGTTCGGCCAATTTCTTTTTATCGGCAACCTTGGGGCGCGCCTTGCCGCGCACCACAATCGCCCTGAGGCCCTTGCTGGCCATGACCGCACCCATGCCGGTACGGCCGTTAGCCCGGTTGGCCATGGTCATCACCGCGGCCATGCGCACGCCGTTTTCGCCGGCAATGCCGGGTTGCATGATGTGTACCTTCGGGTCGCCCAGTTCTGCCTTGAGCAGGTCTTCCACCTCGCCGGTGGTCTTGCCCCACAGGTGGCCAGCAGGGCGCAGTTCGGCCTCACCATCGTGCACCCACAGGTACACCGGCTCGGGGGCCTGGCCGTGGAACACGAAGGCGTCGAAGCCGGCCCATTTCATCTCTGCGGGGAAGAAGCCGCCCGACTCGGAATCGCCAATCGCGCCGGTGAGGGGCGATTTAGCCGTCAGGGTCACCCGGCTCAGCCCGCCTAACGAAGCACCGGTGAGCACGCTGACGGCCACGGTGAGGGTGTTTTCCGGCCCCAGAGGATCGGCATGGGGCGGGGTGTGTTTGAGCAGGTAATACGCGCCCAACGCGCTGCCGCCCACGTAGGTGCGGTAAAACGACTCGGGTGGGGTTTCCACCTCCAGGCGGCCCTGGTCGAGGTAAACGTGCAAAATCTTGCCGTGATAGCCGTAGGGCATACTGACCTCCTTGCAATGTTGCGGGGGCGAGGCGTTGCCTCGCCCCTACTTTGCGCCTCGCCGCGTTACGCCTTTTTGACCGCCTTCACCGCGTCGCTAAAGACGTTAAGGGTCTCTGCCACATCGTCTTCACTCAGTGCGGCGCACAGGAACCACGGCTCACGGCCATCGGAATCAGGCATCACCCCGCGGGCAATCAGTTCCATAGCAATGGCTTCGTAGAGTTCGCCGTCGGTCTTCAGGTAGCCGCGGAAATCCTTGGGGGCTTTGTCGCTGCCCAACATGATGCTGAAAATCGGCGGCAGGCCGGTGACCACGTGGGGGATGCCTGCATCGCTCAAAATCCCGTCGATGCCCTTCATCAGGGCCTCGCCGCGCTGCCAGATGGTTTCGATCACCGGCTCGGTTTCCAGAATGGCGAGCACGGCATCGGCAGCCGCCGCGCCGGCCACGTTGCCCGAATACGTGCCGCCGTGGGCGGTCGCGCCGGGCTGCACGGTCATCATCACCTCTTCCTTGCCGCCAATGGCCGCGATGGGGAAGCCGTTGCCCATGGCCTTGGCATAGGTCACCAGGTCGGCGCGGACGCCGAAGTATTCCTGCGCACCGCCGTTGGCGATGCGGAAGCCGGTTTTTACCTCGTCGAAAATCAGCACGATGCCGTATTCATCGCACAACTTGCGTAGGTGTTCCAGGAAGCCGGGTTCCGGCAAAATGCCCGCCGCGTTGCCCAGCAGCGGCTCCACGATGATGGCCGCGATGTCGCCCCATTTATCTTTCACCGTGCGCTCCACGGCTTCGAAGTCGTTGAAGGGCAGATTGATGACGTATTTGTGGATGTCGCGCGGGATGCCCGAGGTAGTCGGCGAGGAAATCGGGCTGCGGCGGGAACCCAGCGCCCGCGCCGGCGAGGAAGCCGTGCTGAACATGAAATAATCCACCTGGCCGTGGTACTGGCCTTCGAACTTGATGAACTTCTCGCGGTTGGTGTACGCGCGGGCAATGCGCAGAGCGTGCATGGTGGCTTCCGAACCGGTGTTGGTCAGGCGCACCTTGTCCACGCCGGTCAGGCGCACGATGCGCTCAGCCAGGCTGATTTCGTAAGGCGTGGTCCAGGCAAACAGATTGCCGTTCTGAATGGCTTCGGCCACGGCCTGGTTGACCTGGGGGTGCGCGTGGCCGAGGATGATGGGGCCAAAGGCCAGGCGGTAGTCGATGTAACGCTTGCCGTCGGCGTCCCAAATGTAGGCGCCCTGACCACGCTGGATGACCAGCGTGTCGTCGTCACCCCAGTAGCGGAAGTTAGAATTCACGCCATAGGGGATGTATTGACGGGCTTTTTCGAAAAGGGCTTTGGTTTGAGGGCCTTGCATACTCATGGGTCAACTCCGTGAGGGGATTAGGATGAAAAAGGGAAAGCGGGGGACTAAGAGAGGTTATCTCGGGCACGGTAATATGCCGCCACCAGAGGCATAAACCACGGTTTGTAGCGGTAGAAGAAATACCGCTTCTGAGGGATTTCAGCAAAGGGCGTCTGCCGGATCTGCCCCAGCAGCCAGCGGGCGACCTCGCGACCGGTGTACAACGCCATGTGCAGGCCGTGGCCGCCAAAGCCCATGGCGTAATGCACGCCGTTTTCCAGACGTCCTACTTTGGGCATCAAATCCAAGGGGATGCCCAATTGGCCGGTCCAGGTATGGGTCACTTTGTAGTCAGCCAGTTGGGGGAAGGCACGCACCATCTGACGATGCAAGATGCGAGCACTTTTTTGCAGATCCAGGTCAGTGCTCAAATCGTTACGCCCGCCCCACAACAAGCGGCCGTCGGGCGTGAGGCGGAAATAGTTGAGGAACCATTTAGAATCCCAGAACACCCGCCTGCGAGGGCTGATTTGGCGCTGCAAGTCAGCGGGCAGTGGCTCGGTCACGATGCTGTAACTACCCGCCGGGATGAGCAGACGGCGCAGAGAGGGCTCCAGACTTTCTGTATAGCCGTTGGTGGCCACCACCACCTGGTTAGCGCGCACCGCGCCCTTGCTGGTGAGCAGTTCGTAGCCCTGCCCGGTGCGGCGGATGTATTGCACCGCGGTATTTTCGCACAGTTGTGCGCCATGACGGGCGGCCAAAGCCGCCAGGCCAAACACCAGTTTGGCGGGGTGCAGCCCCGCGCCGTGGGGGTCGATCACTCCTGCGTAATACACATCGCTGCCGATTTCGTCGCGCAGCGCCTCGCGCGGCACAAACACCAGTTCGTGGTTCAGCATTTTGCGCTGCCAAGCCACCCGTGCTTGCAGCGCCTTGACATGAGAAGGCTTATAAGCCACCTCCAGATCGCCGTCCTGATGCCAGTCGCAATCCACGCCCTCGGCCACCAGTTCCTTGATCAGTTCCAGCGCGTCCAGAGAAGCCTGCCAAAACTGCCGCGCCCGCGTTTCGCCGTAACGCCTGAAAATAGCAGGCATGCCCTGTTTCAATCCACAGCCGGTAATACCGCCATTGCGGGAACTGGCACCCCAGCCGATGGTGTGCTGTTCCAGCACGACCACCGACGCGCCGTGCTTGGCCAAGGTGCGAGCCGCGCTCAGGCCGGTATAACCGCCACCCACCACGGCTACATCTACCGTCTGGGGTGGCGTTTCACTAACGGGCAAATCGTTGGGTCGAGGAAAATCATCCGACCAAAAGGGTATGGTCTTCATAAAAGGCGACCTCTCATGCAAATCTGCGAAGTTTTATGCACGACATGGTAACCATTCAGCCTTGAGAAAATCGGCCGCGGATGACGCGGATGGCAACGGATTCCCGCGGATTTTCGAGACGCCAGGCCGCAAAGCAACGGCAGTGAGCGTGGTACTTCTCAGCGCAATCTGTGCTCATCTGTGAAATCTGTGGTTGTTTTCTGCGTAATCTGTGGTTTCTTCTTGCCCAGGCTGAACAGTTACACGACATGAAAGGCAACAGACATGGCAAGGCCCTCTGAGGACTGCCGCGACGCACGGCAGCCTCCCAGAGGGCCTGCGCAATGCCTACGGTGCGGCCTTAACTTCGTCCCACATCCGTTCGTAGAGGGACTCGGCCTTGCCGACCGGCTTGATGAACTGCAGTTTGGCGATCACTTCCTGGGGCGGGTAGACCGTGGGGTCTTCCAGGAAGTCTTTGGGCAGTTTGGCTTCTGCGGCCTTGTTGGGGGTAGCATAGTAGTTGAATTGGGAGATCATGGCGCCGATGTCGGGGCGGAGGATGAAGTCGAGGAACATCTCGGCAGCCAATTTCTGCTCGGGCGTCACCGTAGCCGGAATGCATACGTTGTCTACCCAAATCACCCCACCCTCTTTGGGGATGGTGTAGGCGATGTTCTCGTTTTCTTCTTGCGCCT
Organism: Anaerolineales bacterium; assembly: GCA_027053355.1. Lineage (GTDB taxonomy): Bacteria > Chloroflexota > Anaerolineae > Anaerolineales > DRMV01 > DRMV01. The sequence goes on from JALUDX010000088.1 coordinate 7,606, forward strand.
GCAGAAAGTCGCCATTCCAGCCGTGGGCCATCAGGTTTTCGCCTGAGGCCAGCAGGTCTTCGTAGGTATCGCTGTCGTAGCCGGAGAGGGCGGCTTTGGCGCGGATGAGCGCCTGTTTGGCCTCTTCCAGTTGCTTTTCGTCGGTGGTGTTAGCGTCATATCCCAGGTAGATCAGTGCCGCGGCAAAGGCCTCGCGGGCGTCGTCGAGCATGGTCATACGGCCGTAAGCGGGCGAATTAGGGTCGGGGTTGAAGAACACTGCCCACGAATCCGGCTTGTCGACCTTGTCGGCGCGATAGCCGATACCAGTAGTGCCCCACTGATAAGGCACGCAGTATTTGTTGCCAGGGTCGTAGTACAGGTTTTGGAATTTGGGCGCCAGGTTCTTCAAATTGGGGATTTTATCCTTGTCCAACGGTGCGAGCATGTTCTGGTCGATGAGGGCTTTGACGGTGTAGTCAGAAGGCACGATCAGCGCGTAACCCGTCGCGCCGCCTTGCAATTTGGCCATCAGTTCCTCATTGCTGGAGAAGTTGTCTTCCACCACCTTGATACCGGTCTCTTTTTCGAAGAGTTCATAGACCTTCGGGTCGATGTATTCCGACCAGTTGTAGAAGACAATTTCCTTGGCCGGTTTGACCTGGGGCGCCTGGGTTGGCGCGGGGGTGTTGGTTGGCTTCGGCGCTTGGGTCGGCGGCGCGGCCTTGGTCGGCTGCGCCGGAACCTGGGTGGGTTGGGGCTTGGGGGTCGGCGTGGCTTTGTTGCCGCACGCGGTCAGCGCCAAAGCCAACACGACCAACAGCGAAAGGGCGAGTACGATTCTTCGTTTCATTGTTCGTTCCTCCTCATGAAATTAGGGAATGGGGAATGGACGGATGAGCGTATCGCTCAGCCTTGGGAGGGAGCAACCGCAGAAAAACTGCCGATTACGCAGGCTGAGCCATTACGGATAGGCTAAAGGGTCGGCGTCGACGGGCCTTCCTCGCTTCCTCCTCTGCTCAAAATAAGCGAAATAGCGACCAAGACAAGCGAAAAGAGCAGCATCAAAGTCGAAACCGCATTGATCTTAGGGGTGACGCCTTTCTTAATCATGCTAAACACCCGCACAGGCAGGGTGTTGAACCCAGCGCCACTGGTAAAAAAGGTGATGACGAAGTCGTCCATCGAGAGCGTAAAAGCCAGCAGCGCACCGCCCACGATGCCCGGCAACAACATGGGGAAGGTCACCCGCCAAAATGTGCGCCACGGGTCGGCGTACAGATCTTGGGCTGCTTCTTCCAACACCATATCCATTTGTGCCAGGCGGGCACGCACCACCACAGCCACGAAGGAAATGTTGAACGCCACGTGGCCGATGATCACCGAGTAAGGCACGGCCAGATGCACACCAAAGAAATGCACTTTCCACGGCTCAAACCCCACGCCGCTCAGATCGAAGAAAATCAGCAGCATGATGGCCATGGCAATGTCGGGGATGATGATCGGCAGATAGAGCACCGCATCCATCATCAATTTGCCCCAAAACCGGTAACGCTCCATGGCCAAGGCCGCCAGGGTACCGATGATCACAGAGATAACGGTAGAAACCACGGCCACGAACAAACTGTTCCACAGGGAGAGGATGATCTGATGATCTTTCGCCATAGCCACGTACCAGCGGGTGGTAAACCCGGCCCACTGGGCGGTAGAGCGCGAGTCGTTGAAAGAAAAGATCACCAGAATGATGATCGGCAGATACAAGAAAAGGTAGCCCAAAAAGCCATAGCCGCTGAACAAACCTTCTGAAAGGCGCTTTTTCAATTTAGCCATGCGGCTACGCCGCGAAAGGGCTCGCGCAAGGTTAGCGTCGCTCATAACTGCCTCCGCTCTTCACCCGACGTTGCCCGGAAGTAAATCAAAGTGGCGATCAGCATCACCGCCATCATCACAAACGAAAGGGCAGAACCAAAAGGCCAATCGTGCGCAGCCAGGAACTGGTTGCTGATAATGTTGCCAATCATCAGCGCCTTGCCGCCGCCCAAGATGGCAGGGGTGACGAACGCGCCCAGCGAAGGGATGAACACCAACATAGAACCAGCCACCACCCCTGGCAATGAAAGCGGCCAAATGACCCGCCGAAACACGTTGGGGCCTGAGGCGTACAAATCCATCGCCGCCTCCAACAGGCTGCGGTCGAGGCGCTCCAACGTGGCGTAGATAGGCAAAATCATATCGGGCAGCCAACCATACACCAGGCCAATGACGATAGCGGTGTCGTTGCCGAACAGGGGCAAAGGCTTGTGAATCCACCCCAAGGACATGAGGGTAACGTTGATCAGGCCGGTGTGGGTGCGCAACAAGGTAAGCCAGGCATAGGTACGGACGAGGAAGTTCGTCCAAAAGGGGATCATCAACGCAAGCACTAACGTGCCCCGCCGCTTAGGCGGCCGCGTGGCAATGTAATACGCCAGAGGGTAACCCAAGAGCAAGGTAAAGAAAGTGGTCACCGCGGCAATATAGAAAGAGCGCCAAAACGTCTTGAAATACAGAGGGTCGAAGACCCGGCGGTAGTTTTCAAGGGTAAAATGCCAAACCACGCCACCATACGTGCCGCGTTCCAAAAAACTATACACCAGCACGATAAACAGGGGCGCGATGAAAAACACGAACAGCCAAAAAGCCGAAGGCAACAGCAACAGCCACGCCTGAAGGGAGGGGCGCTGCCGCAGCAAGGTAAGCCACTTTTTCATCCCTCACTCCTTCAACAAGCGGGCGTGCGCTCGACGCCAGTAAAGCGAAACTCGGTCGCCCACGCGACAACGGCGGGCGCCGCGGTCGGTGTTTTGCACCCGCACCTCCACCTCAGTACCGTCAGGCAATGCCACAATGTAGCGCCGCTCGACGCCCACGAAAAACACCTTCTGCAACTGCCCCACCGCGTGGGTCAGCGCGTCGGCGTCGGGCACTAAGGGCTTGTCGCCGTGGGGCGCGATGTAAATTTTTTCCGGTCGGATGGAAAGCACCACCTGCTCGCCCGCGGAAACCCCCAACGCCTCGGGTCGGGCAGCCGCCACCACCGTGCCGTCTTCTAGGCGCACATCCGCGGCCTCGCCCGAAAGCATCACCACCTTGCCGGGGATAAAATTCGTCTTGCCAATGAAATCGGCCACAAAACGGTTCTGCGGCTGCTCGTAAATCTCTTCTGGCGTGCCCACTTGTAGCACGTTGCCCTCGTTCATCACCGCGATGCGATCCGACATCACCAGCGCCTCTTCCTGGTCGTGGGTGACGTAAATGAAGGTGATGCCCACCCGCTCTTGCAACGCCTTGAGTTCGCTCTGCATGGCCTTACGCAGTTTCAGATCCAGGGCGCCCAAAGGCTCGTCTAACAACAACACCTTAGGGCGGTTGACCAGCGCCCGCGCCAGTGCAACGCGCTGCTTCTGGCCGCCCGAAAGTTGCTTAGGGCGGCGGTTCTCCTTGCCGGTCAGGCGCACCAGTTCCAAAGCCTCGGCAACACGACGTTTGATCTCCTCCTTGGGCACCTTTTTCATTTCCAGGCCAAAGGCCACGTTTTGCGCCACCGTCATGTGGGGGAAGAGCGCGTAGTTCTGAAACACCGTGTTCACCGGGCGCTGGTAGGGCGGCAGGTAACCCTGTTCCTCGCCGTAAATGCGCACCGAGCCGCTGGTGGGCATCTCGAAACCGGCAATCAGCCGCAGGGTGGTGGTCTTGCCGCACCCGCTGGGGCCCAACAACGAGAAAAACTCGCCATCGCGCACGCCCAACGAGATCCCGTTGACGGCCACCACCTCGCCAAACTTTTTGACCACCCGTTCTAACTCAACAGCATACGCTTCACTCATTAGACCTCCGAGCCAGGGGGGATGGGGGATGAAGAATGAATGGTCGGCCGGGCGCCGTAAGCCATTTTGTAAGTCCGCAAAATCACAAACGTCTGCGTGCTGGTCACGCCGGGCACCTGATGCAGGCTTTGGCTGAGGAACGTAGCCAGGTGCTCCCGGTCGCGGCACAGCGCCTCAACGATTAAATCAAACATCCCCGAAACCAGCACCAAATAACTGACCTCGGGGAAGCGGGCTATCTGTTCGGCCGCGGCTTCAATACGCGGAGGCTCTACCGAGACGCCAATGATCGCCGCTGCATCAAACCCCAAGCGATACGGGTCGATCAGCGCCACGATCTGGATGGTCTGGCTTTCCGTCAGCCGCGCAATGCGGTTGCGCACCGTACCTTCCGAAATCTTCAACTGCTTGGCAATTTCGGTGTACGGGGTGCGCCCGTCTTCTTGCAGCAGGCGGATGATTTGATGATCGATCTGATCCAGCGGCATCCTGCGAAGTCCTCTAAGTTTCCCCAAAGTATAACACAATTTTCGCAACCGCGCAAGGACATCGCTACGCTTTCGCGAGCAAAAAAGGTGTATAATTAGCGTAATTCGCAGCAAGCCGGTCGCAGACCGCTATTCTGTTCCCTCAAGGAGTGCTTATGAGCAGCGTCAACATCCTCCGCAACTATATCGACGGCGCCTGGCACACCCCCGCCAGGGCCGAATATCTGGAAGTGGTCAACCCTGCCACCGCTCAGGTACTAAGCAGGGTGCCGCTTTCCCCCCCCGAGGAAGTGGCTTTGGCCGTGGCCGCGGCCCAGCGGGCCTACCCCGCATGGCGGCGCACCCCCGTCGAAGACCGCATCCAGTACCTCTTCCGCCTGAAGGGGTTATTGGACGCGCACATCGACGAACTTTCTCGCATCATCACCGACGAAAACGGCAAGACCTTCAAAGAATCCAAGGGCGAAATGAAGCGGGCCATTGAAAACGTGGAAGTCGCCATGGGAGCGCCTACCCTAATGCAAGGCGCCACCAACGAAGACATTGCCCGCGGCATCGACGAATACATGTTCCGCCAGCCGTTGGGGGTGACCGCGGTCATCAGCCCCTTCAACTTCCCCGGCATGATTCCCTTCTGGTTCCTGCCTTACGCGGTGGCCACGGGCAACACGGTCATCGTCAAGCCCTCAGAGCGCACGCCTATGACCATGCAACGGGTGATGGATCTGGTGGAGGAAGCCGGGTTCCCGCCGGGCGTGATCAACCTGGTCAACGGCGCGGCCGAAACGGTCAACGCGCTGTTGGACCACCCCGACGTCAAGGCCGTCAGTTTCGTCGGTTCCACGCCGGTGGCGAAGTATATCTATGCGAAAGCGGCGCAAAACGGCAAGCGCGTGCTCGCTCAGGGCGGCGCAAAGAACCCCACCGTGGTCATGCCCGATGCGGATATGGAAATGACCCTCCGCATTCTGGCCGACAGCGCCTTTGGCAACGCAGGGCAGCGCTGCCTGGCCACCGCGCTGGTCATCGGCGTGGGCGAGGCCCACGACATCTTCGCCGAAGGCATCGTGGAAGCCGCGCGCACCCGCAAAGTCGGCTACGGCTTAGAAGAAGGCGTGCAGATGGGGCCGGTCATCTCCCCAAAGGCCAAAGCGCGCATCGAAGGGCTGATCGCCAAAGGTATCGAAGAGGGCGCCAAGGTGCTCTACGACGGCCGCGGCGCGGTCATCCCAGGGTGGGAAAAGGGCTACTTCCTGCGCCCCACCGTCCTGGACAACATCCAGCCCGGCACCACCATTTTCGAGACCGAGATCTTCGGCCCGGTGTTGGGGTTGATGAAGGTCGATTCACTGGACGAGGCGCTGGAGATCATCAACGGGATGCGCTACGGCAACATGGCCTGCATCTTCACCGACAACGGCGGGCATGCGCGCAAGTTCCGCTACGAGGTGCTTTCGGGCAATGTAGGCATCAACATCGGTGTGGCCGCGCCCATGGCCTTTTACCCCTTCAGCGGCTGGCGCGAAAGTTTCTTCGGCACCGTGCACGCCCAAGGGCAACACGCGTTCGAGTTTTACACCCAAACCAAAGTGGTCATCGAACGCTGGCTCAAAGAGTGGTCGCGGAAGTTCTAACTTCCCCGCCCTTTACGCCGTTCAGGCCGTGCCCCGCGCACGGCCTTTTTTTGTCGCCACAGCGCGACGACCTTCGGCGGCAAGGCGTAACTGTTCAGCCTTGGCAAGGAGAAACCACAGATTACGCAAATTTCGCAGAAAAAGATCCACAGAGTAACTGTGTTACTTGTCAAGCGACAGGCATAGGCAAAGCCGCAGACGCCTGAACGGGAATGACTTGCGGCTTCGGCTCCGGCATCTGCCAAGCCTGTTTGTGAGCCAGCATTGCATTCAAGATCACTAACATTTTCCTCATAACTGCCACTATGATTACTTTGAAAGGTTTGCCTTTTGCTTTCAGTCGTTGATAAAACTCTTTCAGCACAGGGTTGAACCTTATCGCCGATAACGCCGCCATGTATAATACCCTCCGTGCATCTGCTCTTCCTCCGTAAATATGCCGCCGCCCATGCTTGCGTCCGCTATCAT
>JALUDX010000089.1 GCA_027053355.1 Anaerolineales bacterium
CCCCTAATCCCTCCCTCCCCCCATTCCCATGCGCTCTCTCGGAAGATACCTCCTCGTTCGCACCTTGCTGACCATCCCGATGATTTTCGTGCTGGTCACGCTGGTGTTCCTCATCCTGCGGGTGATGCCGGGCGACCCGGTAAAGTCGTCCATCCGCCCCGGCGCGCCGCAGGAATACATCGACGAAATTCGCCATTCCTTGGGCTTGGACAAGCCCCTCTATGTGCAATACGGCGAGTATTTGTGGGATTTGTTGCACCTCGACTTGGGCACCACCCTCAGCCCGGTGCGGGGGCAATCGGTGGCCAAGCAGATCTGGGATCACTTCCCCGCGACGTTGGAACTCGCGCTGGCCGGGATGTTGGTCACCGCCCTGGTTGGCGTGGGGATGGGGGCGTACGCCGCCCATCACCGCCGGTCGGCAGCCGATTATTCCCTCCGTCTTTATGCGATTATCATTTATGCCATCCCTGTATTTTGGTTGGGGCTGATGTTTCAACTGGTCTTTGGCGTCTGGTTGGGCTGGTTCCCCATCGCGGGGCGCATCAGCAATTTAGCCGCCGCGCCCACCCACATCACCGGCCTTTACACCGTAGACAGCCTGCTTACCGGCAACTGGGCGGCTTTCAAAGACAGCATGATGCACCTCGCCCTGCCCGCGCTGACTTTGGGGCTTTACCTCTCGGGGGTGTTCGTGCGCCTCACCCGCTCCAACATGCTGCAGGTGCTGAAGATGGATTTCATCACTGCGGCGCGCGCCCGCGGCATCCCCGAGCGGACGGTGGTTTACCGCCACGCGCTGAAGAACGCGCTCATCCCCATCATCACCATGATGGGCTTGCAATTTGCCCTGCTGTTAGCGGGCGCGGTGCTCACCGAAAGCACCTTCTCGTGGCCGGGGCTGGGGCGCTTCCTTGTGGAGCGCATCACCTACCGCGATTTCCCCTCCATTCAAGGCGCGGTGGTGGTCTTCGCCCTGCTGGTCGCCAGCGTCAGCCTGCTGGTGGATATCCTCTACGCGCTGATTGACCCCCGCATTCGGTATTGAGCCATGAGCAAAACCAAAAAGCCCCGAGAAGAACCCACCAGCGTGCTCGGCCGCCTGCTGCGCGGCGCTTACTGGTATGGCGCGGAATGGTATTGGACGGTGACGGGCGGCATCCTGCTGGTGCTCATCATCGCTATCACCATTTTCGCGCCAGTGCTCAGCCCTTACGACCCCACCGTGACGGTTGGCGGGCCTTTTGAGCGCCCCGGCGGTGGACAAGTGGTGCTCCTTGCTCCAAAAGGAAGCGGAATAACCGGCCTGCAAAAAGGCCTGAAGGTAGCCACTTTTTACAACACAACCGCTTCCATTGTGGCGGAAAAGATGCACCTCACGGCGCGGCACTATCAGGTGGATAAAGACTTATTCGCCAAAGTGCGCGCCGGCGAGGCCGACGCGGTGCTGATTTCGGCGCGCAAGGCCGCCGAGGCGCTGAAGAAAAACCCCGATTTTGTGCAAGTTGGCAAGCCCTTCGGCCCGCATTTCATCTTGGGGACGGACAACCTGGGTCGCGACATCCTCAGCCGCCTGATTTGGGGCGCTCGCGCTGTGCTGGCGGTTGCCATTCTCTCGGCGCTTTTCTCTGCTGCGATCGGCGTGCCCCTCGGCCTGCTTTCGGGCTTCTTTGGCGGCTGGTTTGACCGGGTGCTTTCCCTCATCATGGACAGCATCTACTCCTTCCCCGGCCTGATTTTAGCCATCGCAGTGGCTGCGGTGTTGGGCACGGGCGTGGTCAACATCGCCATCGCCATTTCGGTGGTCTACATCCCCACTTACTTCCGCATGACGCGCTCGCAGGTGCTTTCCATCAAAGAAGAGTTGTATGTGGAAGCCGCGCGCGCCTTGGGCGCAAAGCGACACGAAATTTTGGGAATGTACATCTTCCCGAATGTGATTTCCACCTTGGTGGTGGTCTTCAGCCTGAACGTGGCCGACGCCATCCTCACCGAAGCCGGGCTGGCCTTTTTGGGCCTGGGGCTGCAGCCGCCCACGCCCGATTGGGGCTTTGACTTGAACAAAGGCAAAGCCTACCTGCCGCGCGGCTACTGGTGGCCGATTACCTTCCCCGGCCTGATGATCACCCTGGTCGCCCTCGGCTTCAGCCTGCTTGGCGAGGGGCTGGGTGAATTGCTCAACCCGCGGTTGACGGAAGAGTAGCGAAACGCGAATTGCGAATCGCGAATCGCGAATTGCGAATTGCGGCCGTCTCCCCCTAATTCCTAATTCCTAATTCCTAATTCCTCATTCCTAACCCCATGGAACCCTTACTCCAAGTTGAACACCTCACCGTAACCTACGAAACCCGCCAAGGGCCGGTGCGCGCGGTGGATGATGTCAGTTTCACCGTCTACCGCGGCGAAGTGCTGGGCCTGGTGGGCGAAAGCGGCTGTGGCAAATCCACTTTGGGCATGGCCTTGCTGCGCATGGTGCGCCCGCCCGGGCGCATCACCAGCGGGCGGCTCATCTTTCAGGGGCGCGACCTGCTGCAACTGCCCGAAAACGAAATGCGCAAACTGCGCGGGCGGCACATTTCCATGGTCTTCCAAGACCCGATGACCTCGCTCAACCCCCTGCAGCGCATCGGCGACCACATCGTGGAGACCATCCGCACCCACGAGCCGCACGTGTCCAAAAAAGAAGCGTGGGAACGCGCCGCCCGCCTCATCCAGCGCCTCGGCATTTCCCCCGACCGCCTGCGCGACTACCCCCACCAACTCTCCGGCGGGATGCGCCAACGCATCATGATCGGCATCGGCTTAGCCCTCAACGCCGACCTGATCATCGCCGACGAGCCCACCACCAGCCTTGATGTCATCGTAGAAGCGCAATTCCTTGACCTGCTGCGCGAACTGCGCGACGAATTCAACCTCACCCTCATCCTCATCACCCACAACATCGGCGTGGTGGCGGAACTGGCCGACCGCGTAGCGGTGATGTATGCCGGGCGGATGGCCGAAATCGGCCCGGTGCACGACGTCTTCCACCGCACCCTGCACCCCTACACCAAAGGGCTGCTGGCCTCCGTGCCCAGCATCCGGCTGGAAGACGGCTTGGAACTGGAAACCCTTTCGGGCGCGCCGCCGAGCCTGTTGAACCCGCCACCGGGCTGCCGCTTTCACCCCCGTTGCCCGCAGGCCAAGCACATCTGCGGGCAGCGCGTGCCTCCGTGGCAAGAAATCCACCCCGGCCACGGCACAGCCTGCTGGCTCTACGCTGAGGAGGAAGCATGACCGAAGACCGCCGGCCGCTGGTTTCCGTCCGCAACCTCAAAAAGTATTTCCCCGTGGGGCAAGGGCCGTTGGACAAACTCTTCGGCCGCGAGGCGCTGGCCGTGCGCGCGGTGGACGGCGTGGATTTTGACCTCTACCCGGGCGAAACCTTAGGCCTCGCCGGCGAATCCGGCTCGGGGAAGACCACCACCGGCCGCTTGGTGCTGCGCCTGCTGGAACCCACCGACGGCACGATTTTGTTTGACGGCCAAGACATCACCCACCTGCCCGAACGCGACCTGCGCCCCCTGCGGCGGCGGATGCAGCCAATTTTCCAAGACCCGACGGCCTCGCTCAACCCGCGCATGACCATCGGGCAGGCCATCGCCCACGGCTTGCGCATCCACCAACTGGCCGCAGACGCCGACGATGAGCGTCGGCAGGTGCTGGACATGCTGGCAAAGGTGGGCCTCACGCCGCCGGAGCAGTTCATCAACAAATACCCGCACCAACTTTCGGGCGGCCAGCGCCAGCGCGCGGTCATCGCCCGCGCCTTGGTCCTGCGCCCCGACCTGGTGGTGGCCGACGAGCCCATCGCCATGGCCGATGTGTCGGTGCGCGCCGTCCTCCTCAAACTGATGCGCGACCTGCAAAAGGAATTCGGCCTCACCTACCTTTTCATCACCCACGACCTGGCGACGGCGAAATACATTTGCGACCGCATCGCGGTGATGTATTTGGGGCAAATTGTGGAAATCGGCCCCTTAGAGCAGGTCTACGGCAACCCGCGGCACCCCTACACGCAGGCGCTGCTGGCCGCGGTGCCTGTGCCCGACCCCGACGCCCGCCGCACCCAGCCCCTGCCCAAGGGCGAAATCCCCAGCCCCATCCACC
>JALUDX010000090.1 GCA_027053355.1 Anaerolineales bacterium
GCCAAGGCGACCCTGGACGTTGAGGTACGGGGAGACGCTAAAGACCATACTTCGGTGTCCAGTTCCATTGCCTCACACAGCTCCACCTGGAATCATGGTTTTGGTTCCGAGGATGATGGCTGGGGGGGTTATCACAATGATGGCAATCACTGGCAATGGTGGCAGCCCCATGCATCAGGCGGCGTCTTCGAGCGCCCGGTGACGCTTGGCAACCACCTGTTCGGCGAGGCCGGCCCCGAGATACTCGCACCCCTGCCAGGAGGTGCTGGGGCATTCGCCGAAATGGCCAGGGAGATCAAGATGCTGGCCCGTGGGCAGCGGAACCAGCCCATGACCATCATCCTGCAGACCAGCATTGCCGGCCGCAGGCTGCAGGATATCGTACTGCCGATGGTTGATCGGCATATTGCCTCCAGGGAGACCAGGGGCGTTTCCGGGCGGGTGATCTATGCTGCTGGTTGAGCTGACATTACCGGCCGCCGGGCTGGTACGGGTCTCCAACGAGCCGCTGGCGCTGGCGCATTACTGGCGGCCGTCGGTGGCGTCGCTGGGCCAGCTTGTCTGGTCCATGGACCAGCCATACGGCGGCTATGTGCGGCCGCGCTATGGCCTTCTCGAGCTGCTGCCCGACCTGTTTACCGTTGATTGGCCGCCGCCGGTGTCCATACCGGTCACGGTCATGGTGACCGACAGCGACGAGGCCTCTGCCCGCACCATCCTGCGGGCCACGGCGCACCGGACCGAGATACGGAGGGACGGGGTCACCTACCAGTTGTACGGACCGGACTACGACGGCATCTTCACTGACCACGCATATGCCAACACGGTCGACGCCCTGTTCACCAACAATATCCCGCTCGCTGATGCCTCCCTGGCCGCTGATACCTCCCTGGCCGATGGCGCCGCGGCCCCGGCCATCCACTACACCGATGCCGGCGAGCAGGTGGTGATCGAGTCGCTGTCCAGGGCCTGTGCCTGCGCCACGCACATGTTCTACGTCGAGGGCTCCACCGCCTACCTGGTGGACATGTTCGCCGACAACGGCAGCAGCCTCCTGACCGGGTTCGACTTTTTTCCATCGTCCTACACCGACGGCAAGCCATATGCTGTCTATCGCTGCGGCGATATTGCCCTTACCGGCTCGAACAGCTATGGCGACGACAAGCGGATCACCCCGGTTTTCCACGACCAGGCCAGCCAGGCGCAGCAGGACTATGATACCGCTGTCCGTGAGCTGGAGCTGGCCCAGGCGTCGCTGGACGCCAATCCAACTGACTCCGATCTTATCGCGGCCCGGGACGCGAAACAGGCGGCTGTCGATTCCGCCGCCAATACCCTGGCCAACGCCCAGGCCGCGGACGAGACAGAGATCAACAAGGGGCTGACGCGAATCAAGCAAATCCTGGAGATGCCCAGGATGACGATCAAGATGCCGATTGTCTCCGAACCGCCGCGGCCAGGGGAGAGGCTGTCATGGGTCAGTGACGCCATGGGGCAGGACCTGTCAGGCTGGATGCGGGTCCGGGCCCTGGTCTGGGATTTCGACAATGAGCAGATGGTTGTCGAGGGGGAGGGCAGCTACACATGATGGTCATCAAGAACAATGCCATCCAGGGCGTGACCGCCAGCTCGGAGGATCCGGAGTATCCGGCGAGCAACCTCCTGGGCGAGCACCCGACAGAGTGCTGGCGGGCGGCGGACAGCTCGGTGACGGCGGCGACGATCAGCGTCCAGGTGGCCGGCCGCACCGGCGGCCTGGGCATGGTGGCCATCAATGCCGACTCGGTGGCCGTCACGGTGTCGGATCCAAACGGCATCAGTTGGCCGAACGTCGAATGGCAGAATGTGGAGTGGCAGGACGTGCCGGACGCCATTGAGCTTGAGCAGTCCATCTCCGGAGAGCGCGGATCCGCGGCCCTGTGGGTGTCGTTCGAGGAGTTCGAGGCCAGCGTGGTAATCGAAATAAAGCTCTACAAACAGACAGGATCGGCAACCGTGCTGTCGGCCGGGGCCCTGGTGGTTGGCGAGGTCACGCGTGTCCCCGGGCTCCAGTACGCCCTGCGCGAGGGGCTCAAGGATCATTCCATCGAGCGCGAGCTGGACAATGGCGCCAGGTGGTACAAGCGGCGCAACATTGCCCGCACCTTTGCGGGGTCGGTCATGCAGCATCGGAAGCCGTATTTTTATGATTTTCTGCTCGGGATCGCGAGGCAGTATGGCAAGCGGCCATTGATGTGGAACCTGGTCGATATCGATACCTGGTCCGGGGATGCGGTCCTGTATGGCCACCTGTCGGTGATGCCATCCGGTGAGCACCTGTCCATATCCCGGTCCAGGATAGATTTCCAGCTCGAGGAGGACCTGTGAGCGTAAAAGGATACAAGTTTACGGCCCTGACCGGTGGTGGCGTCGGGGCCATGGATGCTGAGGATGGCGCCGGCCTGAATGATGGCGATATCGCGATTGTCATGGTCTCCGGCCTGCGATACGACTACGAGCTCGACGCGGACAGCGGCCTGGCCGAGTCGGCGCCGAACATCATTGCCCCGGACACCAACGCCGGCGATAAGCGATGGATCCTGCAACGGACGCCGCAGACCAACACCGTGCCGATTGGCACCATTGTCGCCTGGTCCGGGGTCTACCTTACCGGGCCCAACAACGATGCAGTGGTCAATGTCCTGGGCAACACCATTGCGGACGCCAACGCCTACCTCAACCCGGACGGCTGGTACGTCTGCGACGGCAGCCAGCTCAACGTGCCTGGCTCGGCGAAATATGATGGCGATGGCCGCTACCTGCCAAACCTGACCGACTCGAGGTTTGTCTTGGGATCCACCGGAGCCGGCACAACGGGAGGCAGCAATACAACCTCCCATGTCCACCATGTCGGCAAGACGTTGCAGACCAACTCGACCACGCTCAGCCTCTCGCAGATCCCGTCCCACGAACATGATGTCCCACATTTGGCGTATGTATGGGGCGTTGGAACGGCCGCGGACCACGGCTGGAAATACGACAACGGGACGCCCTACACGTCCACCGCAACGACCTATTCCGGTGGTGGCGGGGCGCACGCCCACTGGCTGACGCTGGACTTCGATTCCGGCGTACCGTCGAACACCAACAACATGCCGCAATATTTCGCGGCGCTCTACATCGAGAAGGTGACCTGATGATACTGTATACCGTCAAATACAGGTTCCCAGGCGAATCAAGGTGGACAAAGGTACGCAAGGTGAAGGGGGATGCAATTGAGAGTGGGATACGGATCTTGTTTCTGCATGATGAGTCGCAGATCCACCTTCCTCTTGAGGCTGTGGTTATGTTCAGCAAACAACGATTTGAGTTGATCAAGGAAAAAGCAAATAAAGAATCTTGCGGGGTTGCACAGGTTAACGGAGGTGCACAATGAGAGTTGCGATTGTTGTTGCGGACAACACGGTCTACCTGGACGGGCGGCCGGTGGGGGTTGACCTGTCGGCCATGCCGAAAGGTGTTGTTGCCGTGCAGTGGGACGGCAGCCGCGGCCAGGTGGAGTACACCGACCAGCCGCCGGCCGTGATCGATAGCCTGGACGATTATGCCAGGTTCGTTGACGCGGCTCGGGCAGAGCTTGACAGGGTAATTGCCGCCACGGCCATGACCCCGGAGCGCGCAGCCGCCGAGGTAAAGGCAGCCATCAGGCAGCGCAAGATCGCGCAGCAGGGAGGGCCCATGGATGGGTTCGTTCTTGACCAGGCCCTGCTCAACATGCGGGCAAGGTGCCTGACCATGGCCGGCCGCAAGCCGATTCCGACGCCACCGCCCCACGCAGGGGAGTGGCGGCTGGACGATGGCTCGTGGAGGCGCATGACCTGCAGGCAGCTCATCGACACGGTTGCCAGGATCGAGGACCGCAATGGCCTGCTGTGGGCAGCGGCCAGGGCGCACATGGACCAGGTTGACCGCATGGTAGCGGCCGGGGCAACGGTCGACGAGATCAGGCAGTACGACTATAGCGAGGGACTGTGATGGCAGAGGGGATATACGGATACCCTGGATACGTATCTGACCTGGTTATTGGCGGGTCGCGCAAAATAAAGGTCGAGCCGATCTTTGTTGACGAGGATGGCGTGGTCCAGGAGGTGACGCTATCCGATTACGAGTTCCACCTGGATATCGCTCCTGACCTGGACAAGGACACGCCGGTCGAGCTCGCCATCGTGGTGGCGGCAGGCGACAACCTGGATAGCGCTCTGAAAACGGTTGACATCATCATCAATGCCAGCCAGTCAGGCGGCCTGACCGCTGGTGAAAAATACTACTGGATCACCATGGTCAACGGATCGGACCCAACCGAGGTCCACATCCTGGACATGGGCAAGATCCAGGCGCAGCCAGGGGTGGCGTAATGGTCGACTGGGTAGATAACTCGCAGTTCGCCACCGACTACGCGCCGGCCAGGTTCGGGACTCCGGATGTCGCGCGGCCGACCATTGCCTGCATGGATATCTGGGGCCGGGTCCGGGCGTCGAATATCTATGCCATCGGCGCCCTGGGCACCGAGATCCTACAGGCCGACGCCAAGGGACAATCCTTTGTCCCGGATTCCAACTGCATCCTGTCGGCGGTGCAGTTCCCGGTCGGGTCCGGGTCGACGGCCCAGGCCCTGACCATGCGTATCGGCACGTCGGCGGACCTGTCCACCTACCTGGCCGAGTACACGTCATCGGTCGTCGCCGATGACAGCGGTATGGCGACCATCACCACGGACAGGGCCCTGCAGTTGACCGGCGGCAGCAAGTATTACCTCGGGCTCATCCGCGCCACCGCGGATCCGTATTTCATCCGGGTTAACCTGTCCGACCAGTATGACGCCGGCGAGTTCCTGGCCACTTCGTCCGGATGGGCCATGACGGAGACGCCGGCCTATGATCTCAACTTCGTTGTCTGGGGGCTGGCAGGGAAATGAGCGTCATCAGCGCCATAAACCTCCGCTACGTCAGGGCAATGCTCGACGCCATGGACCGTGACCTTGTGTCGCTCGACTCCGCCGACAGCATCGACGGACCAGGCGCCTACCTGCGCCACGTCGTCTCCGGCAGCATCGACCGCAGGTACATCGTCTACGTGCCGTCATCCTGGCGCGGCGGCTCCATGCCGGTCATCATCAACATGCACGGCGGCGGCGGCAGGGCCCAGACAGCGCGCCTGCAGTCGCTCATGGACCGGTCCGCCGAGAGCCACGGCTTCATCGCCGTCTACCCTGACGGCATCGGCGGCACAATCTACTCGCACCGCCTGCTCCACTTCTACCCGGGCAGGGAATACACGGATTTTTTCGATAAGGACTCCATTGACGATGTCCGGTTTGCCAGGGACATACTCGATGACCTGGCGTCGATATTCGGCATCGCGGGCGTGTATGCTACCGGGCTATCCAACGGGTCCATGATGGCCTACCGGCTGGCGTGCGACATGTCTGATATCCTATCCGGGGTGGCCTGTATCGCTGCCACCATGCTGCGCAGCAACGAGCCGCAGGGGCGCATACCAGTGCTGCACATCCACGGCACCAATGATCTCAATGCCCCATACGCAGGCGGCCATGGCCTGTTCGCCGCCGTGCCAATCGATCATGTCGGCGCTGAGGAAAACATCCTCAAATGGGCCAACCATGACGGCTGCTCCCTGACCCCGTCCGTGGTCGATCGGGACAACGCGACCATCTCCACCTACACGGCGGACGACTGGCCGGGCGCGGTCAGGCTCATCAAGGTGGATGGCCTTGGCCACGGCTGGCCAGGTGGAACACCAATGCTCAGCGGCTTGATAGAGGGAGATATCCACGGCAGCATCGCGGCATGCGATGAGATGCTGTCTTTTTTCAAAGAATATTGTGGGATGGAGAGATGATAACGAAAATAGAAAACATGACCTACGGCTTTAGTGGCAAAATCCTGTCAATATCGGCAGAAGCTGTGCTGTACGCAGATGATGGGACGACAGTCCTGCATCGGGCCGGGATTTCAGCAAAGTGTAATGTTGATGACGCCGAAATGCAGCAGAAATTGTTGTCTGATTTGACGGCAGAGGCGCAGTCTGTCAAGGACACCTACCTTGCCGTGATGGGTACCGTGGCAACATTTTATCCAACAGCAGCAACACCGGAAGAGGCTATGGGGTTGCTTGCCGCAGACGTTGAAGGGGGGATCAAGTAATGGCGGGACCAATTCCAGGGGCGGCGAGTTCCATTGCATCTGCAGTCAGTATAGCAGCAGCAAGTTCTGTGACATACGAGCATGACAGTGGACAGTGCTATTTTTTCGAGTTGTGGGCTGATGTGACTACCGACGCGTCTTCAACTGCAGGGGTGATTGTGTCTGTTCGGCGAAAAACAGGTGCGTCTGGCACTCCGGCGTCTGCTGGGCTGTCAAAATCAAT
This sequence comes from Anaerolineales bacterium, assembly GCA_027053355.1. Classification (GTDB taxonomy): domain Bacteria; phylum Chloroflexota; class Anaerolineae; order Anaerolineales; family DRMV01; genus DRMV01. Next base: position 6,427 of record JALUDX010000090.1, read on the forward strand.
AGCAGCTGCAGGCGCAAATGATGTCCTGTATCTTGGTATCTATGATGCTGGGACAGTAGATATTGTGATTGCAAATGATGATGCCACATATGCTGCTACTCTGAATAACCTCTATGTCCGGTCTGCTGCCTAATGAGTTGGCGAAAGAATCCAAACCCGACCATCAAGCCGCCGTTTGGCAGCTATATTAATTATGGTCACCCGCTGGCTGAGGGGTTGGTGGGGTGTTTCGTTTTCAACGAAGCAGAAGGAAAAGCATTAAACAATTTATGCGATAATACTAATATTAGCACATCAGGAAGCTCAGTAATATTTAATGAAGATTTCATCAAAATAGACTCAGTTGATTTATCTCCTCCAATTTTAGGCATAACAGAAGCGTTGGCAAAGGTAACATATCAGGATCATATCATTGTTGCTCAATACGCTTCCATTGGAGACTCTAATGATGGGGATATTATAGGTAATAATATATATGCAAGTGGAGGAGTACTTCTACAGCATGATGCAAACGGATATATCAAAGGCCACATAACCGAAGATTCAACAACAATTAGATCTGTAACAGGGACAAATATCATAAGGACATCAACATTTAATCAAGTAGCCCAAATTGTTACAGGATCTGAGTTGTCAGTATGGGTCAATGGAGAGAAAGATACAAGCGTTGCAATAACAGGTAGAACGCAACAAAATAATGATTTTGTTGTTGCAGGCAGGTCTGTTGCTCAAGGTAATAATAGTGATTGTCGATTAAAATATTTATATATTTATACCAAGAATGAAGGATTGAACCCAGATATTGTTTCGTGGTTATATGGAGAGCCTTATGCTTTTATTGTCTGGCCATCTCGCCTGGTGCTTTTTGATTTTGGAACAACGAATGTAATCAGTCTTCTTGCTGACATTCAGGCAATCAGCAGTACAACAGCCGTGCCACGTAAAGTCGCAAGATCATTACTTGCGGATATTCCAGCATCATGCGTATTGACAGACATAGCCTCATCTGTTTTCAGGTCCTTGCTTGTGGATGTCATTATGCTGAGCAACACATCCGCCATTGTGGGATCCTTGCTGCGATCCATATTGGCGCAGATTGCCGCCATCAGCATCTCGGCCGATGTAGCTGCGAGGACATCAAGAGTATTAACTGTTGATATCGCTGCTGTTTCGGACAGCACGGTGCCCAGAGCCAATATAGCCAGACAAGTCATTGCTGACATTCAAATGGTCAGCAACACAAGTGACATCACTGCCGCATTGAGTGGCGTGATATCACTTGTTGCCAGCATTCCTGGAGTGTCAAGTACAAGCGACACCGGAGTAGTAATCTCACGGAACCTGCTTGCTGTCATCAATGCGGAGAGCGAGTCCGTTGATGCGCTAGCAAATATCGCCAGGTCATTACTGGCAGGCATTGCAGTGGCATCAGACACATCAGATATCACGGCAAGCCTGCAGAATATTATCTCGCTGGTGGCCAATATTACCGGGGTCAGCCTGACAAGCGATACTACTGCTGATATGGCAAGATCGCTGTCTGCCCTGGTTGCATCGCAGTCTGATGCCGATGACATCATGGCTAGCGTCGCCAGGTCACTGCTGGCTGATATTGCCGGGACAAGCGTCACACTAGATGACCTGATCCTGGTACTCTCAGGCCTGGGGTTGATCATTGATCCAGAAATAGAATCATTGACACCAATACACATGCTGGAATCCGTCACCAAAAAGAGAATAATTGAATCCACATGACAGGAGGATGACATGGGATCTCTCTCGTTATATTCCGAGGAAGCACTCGTCAATCATGCTTTTAACGGCATTGCTTACACTCCTGCTGCAACGCTGTATCTGGCGCTGTCAACGGCCGACCCGCTAGATGACGCCAGCGGGCTTACAGAGCCCGCCACTGGTGGCTACGCCAGGGCGGCAATCGCCTTCTCGGCTGCTGCAGCCCGGGCGGTTGTACAATCAGGGGTGACGACGTTCCCGCAGGCGACAGCGGCATGGGGCACGATCACGCACTATGCAATCATGGATGCCGCAACTGGTGGTAATGTGCTGGCACATGGAGCATTTACTGCTGCATTCTCCCCCGTATCCGGTAATACTCCCTCCGTGGCTGATCGGCAGGTGCAGATATCCATCAATGCTTCTGTTGGTGCAGGATTCACAGACTATCTGGTCCATGCGCTCCTGGATCTGATGTTCAATAACGCAGCCTACACTTCACCGGCAACATATGTGGCATTAACGACTGCCACCGTAGCCGATGCAGATACGACCATCACCGAGATGACTGGCACAGGGTATGCCCGTGTCCTTATTGATGCCAATGGCGGCACGTCCCCAACCTGGACACTCGCATCCGGCTCAGGGGTGATCTCCAATGCCGATGCTGTTGATATCGGGCCACCGACTGCTGATGATTGGGGGCTGCTGACATCTATGGCGATCATGGACGCCGCCACCGGAGGCAATATCCTGGCCTATGACAACGACAACGTGGTAGACCAGACGCCGACCAGCGCAGATACCATCAGCTTCGCCGCCGGCGACATCGACATCTCACTGACCTGATGAGGACAACATGATTGTCGAGACTGTCTACAATGGGAGGGACAATACAATTGATCTCCTGCTCAAGGACGAAAATGGGGTTGCTGACCTGTCGTCCGTCACCAGGATGGACCTGGTGGTTCCTGGCGGTTGGTCGGTCAGTGACAGTAACCCATCGTCATTTCCCATCCAGTGGGCTGGTACCGGTCAGCAAGGCAAGGTCATTCTCAGGCTCGGTGACGAGTATCTCCCCGTCGGGACCTATACCGCCAGCCTGGTCGTATTCGACCCATCCAACCCGGATGGCATCGTGTGGGGTAAAATCGGCCTGATTATCGAATAGGAGGAGACCATGCAGATGCGGCGCATCATCCTGATCATTATGGCGGTCGCCATGGCTGGATGTTCTTCCGGCGCGATCCATATCCCGAGCGAGCAGGTAATTGACTCGACTGGCAAGATCATTACCACGACGGGCCAGACAGTTGGTGATGCGTCCACATATCGGACGCACGAGAAGTACCGTGCATGGCGCACGGCATACACGGAATACTCGAGGGCTGTCGCCAGTTCAGGCTTCCAGATGGAGTTCGCCCAGGTGGACCTGACCGATGGCACAAAGGCATGGCTGCCGAGCAGGATCTCCTTCCGCGAGGCGCCGAAGTTTGTGCCGCCGGCAGATCTCAAGGATCACCCGGTATGGCACACCCTGGATACCGCAATCAGAACCATCACGCCATGGGGATTCGGCACCTGGGCCGCCACGTCCATTGTCGGGTCCATGGAGTCGGTGGCGAACAGGCCGACCCAGCAATACAGTGGTCCGGTACAGATGTCCGGCAGCTACAACCAGGCCGGCCATGACCAGTCAGTCTATTCCGGGCCCCTGGCCATGGACAATGCTGCCCGGGACGGCTCGCCCGGCAACCAGGTCGGCGGCACGACCGACTCCGGCAGCGATGCCGCCATCGCGGCCTGCATCGCCAATCCGCCGGCAGGGACAAACGAAAATGGCACACCAATGATGACGCCGACAGAGTCGTGCGAGAGCTATTACCAGGGACAATGACCACCGGACTGTCAACAGAGATGCAGATCGCCATCTGGGGCGTGATCGCCCAGTGGGTGGCCATGCTTGGATCCGGTGTGGCCTACTACCTGATCCGCATCAGGCACGATATCCGCTGGAAGGCGGACATGGAGAATCGCATGTCGGACGTGACATCGAGGGTCGCCGGGCTCGAACGGAAGCGGCGCAAGGACGACCGCTTCCAGACCAGGGAGGCCTGCCAGGAGGACAAGCAGTCGTGCATCCAGATCACCGAGAAGGCGACCATGGAGATGTCGCGCCGCATCTCCGATATCCAGGACCGTCTCGAGCAGATGCGCAAGCAGTCAGAGGCGGATCGCGAGCGGCGCCAGGACAAGATCGAGCAGATCAGCGCCGAAATATCATCGCTCAAGGAGACGATGTCGGCCCTGATGGCATCACAGCGGGACACAACGAGGTCCATTGACCGTCTGATGGACCATTTTTTCAGCTCAGGAGGGCAGCATGAAAGGGTATAAGACGTCAGAGCTCTACGTCATCATCTACGTCATGGCCGTGCTTGGCGCGCGCTACCTGGGGATCGATTTCCACGGCATTGATCCGGCCGCCGTCGAGCACGCCAACCAGGCCGTGCAGCAGGTGGCCGAGGCCTACAGGCAGACAACAACCGCCACCGGTGGCGGCACGTCAATGGCGGTCCTGGCCGGGCTCTATGTCGGCGCCAGGACCATGCTCAAGTTTACAGGAGGAGAAAAATGAGGATCACATTCGCAGGCCTTTTCTGGCTGACCTATGCCATCGCCATTGCCATACTGCTGGCCGGCAGGTGCCTTGCCGCGGGCCTCCACTTCACGTGGACGCCGAACACCGACGCCACACAAGGATATAGGCTGCTCATGGATGGCGGCACCAACGTGGTCCAGGAGATCCCTGGCCGTGAATCTGCCGAGACGACCTATACCGCCCCGGATGACGGCAAGTGCCATGCCTTTTCCCTGATTGCCTATGCCGGGGACATGGTCTCCGACCCGTCTGATTTCGCCACATGGTGCCCGCAGAAGCCCGCCATGGTCGGCAGGTTCCTCCTCACCATAGAGCCGGTGCAATGAGCCTCGCCTACATCCATTACAAGGCTGGCTATAAGTACCAGCTCACCCGCCAGTACGAGATCCACCTGCCGCAACTGGCCGGATATTCCTGCCGGGCAAAATATTTCCAGCTCGCGGAGGATGGATATCTCGTCATCCGCGCCGGCTATGCCTGGGACGGGCCAAGCGGCCCGACCATCGATACCAGCGACGCCATGCGGGCGAGCCTGGTCCACGACGTCCTCTACCAGGCAATGCGGCTTGGCTTGCTCCCGCAGCACTGCCGCCCCATCGCGGACGACATCCTGCGCCAACTGTGCCTCGATGATGGCATGTCGCGCCTGCGGGCCTGGACCTGGTACCGGATGGTGCGGGCATTTGCCGCCCCTGCTGCCCAGCCTGGTCACCGCCGAAGGGAGCTGGTGGCGCCATGACCTACGTTGTCCGCGCCGAGATCCCTGCATGCAACGGGGCGGCATGCAGGGTATGCGAAATATATCTCCCTGGCTTTTTTCGGGCCGACGGAGGGGTAACGGTCGTATCAGACCCGATATCGGTTGACGCGGCCGAAATGGCGTCCCAGTTCTGCCCGCAGCAGTGCATTACTCTCATCCCATGCCATGACGACGGGAATCCACCCTGACGACCTGCGCCGCCTGATCACCGACGTCCTGCGCGGGCTGGACCTCTTCTCCCCGGCCGCCCTGGCCCTGCTCATCGGCACCGCCGCCACCGAATCAGCCTGCGGCCGCCACCTCTACCAACTCGCCGGCGGCCCGGCCCGCGGCATCTACCAGATGGAGCCGCGCGATATGCACGACATCTGGGCCAACTACCTCCCCTACCGCCCATCCATCCGAGGCCGCATTATCACCCTGACAGGCCACGACGGCCCGGGCCCATGGCTGGCCTGGGACCTCGCCTACCAGACCGCCATGGCCCGCGTCCACTACCTGCGCATCCCAGAGCAACTCCCATCCCCGGACGACATCCGCGGCCAGGCCCGCTACTGGAAGACCCACTACAACACCCCGGCCGGCCGCGGCCACGTCACAGACTACATCCGTGCGGCCAGGACAATCCTCAACGCTTGATCTCGCCCCACCCAGAGATTTTTGCATTTTTTTTGCCCACCAATACATTTTCACTTGACCAATGTACACCAAAGGTGTACCTTATAAATCAAAAGATAGGGATTGGCCCTGTCAACCACACCAAAGCCGCCGGCAACCGCACGGCGGCATGGAAGATGGAGGAAAAAATGAAGGCAATATTCATCGATCGCACCTACGACGACAACTCCATAACCGCAACCGGATACGACTTCCACCTCCGCCGCCGCCGGTCAGGTGAATTCTTCCTCTCTGCCACCTACCGCACACGGTGGCAGGGTAGCAGGACAGGGGTCCGCTGGGAAGCTGACCTCGGACTTTACGATAAGGAAGAAGCCCTCGCAGAGGCGAAAGCTGTGATCGCCGATCTCGTCGACGGAAACGAGCATGGCTACGGCTGGACATTTGACGGCCCTGTAGACGATCATGTCCAGGTCTATGCTATAGACTGGTACAAGACGAATAATGGTTTTAAGGTGCAGTAAATAATTGGCAGCCAGTCCATATCCCATGGGCTGGCCCGCCTCCTCCAGGGCCGGATAATTCCGACCCTGGAGGAGGCGCCAACTAGGGCAACACTGAAAATACCGGGCCATCAACGGCCACGGCAAAGCAGAAGGAGGTTACCATGACCATTGCCACCGCAACAAAAGTCGAAAAGTTTGGGGACTTGCTGGAGGGCAATGCAGGCCAGGAGACATACCATAACCTGTCATTCCCCGCTTGGGACACCAGCCTGTCCCAGGAGTTCATCGCCGCCATAATGGCGGCGCGTGGATTCCTCCTCCACCATGAGGTGGAGCGGGACGAGACCGGGCGGAAGACCAGGGATGAATGGTTCGCGGGCCACCCTGCGTGGGTCGCGGACTACCACAGAGGTGGCGGGATTTGGGGGTATTTCGAAGATTCTCCCAGCCCGGCGACAATCTGGCGCGAATCTTGCGCCATTCTCGGATTGGAAGATAAGTGGGGACCCAAGATTCCCGCCCGCCACATCGGTCCATGCTTTTATTGTTGTGCAGCCCAAAAGGGTTGCTGCAGCAATAAGTTTTGGGACGGCTCATGGATTCCCGGCCGGGCTTGTCTTAATCCCGGCTACGAGCGCTGGGACCAGGACCTTGAGTCAGCGGAAGAGTTTCTATTCAGGATGGCCATGGTCCGACTGGCCGTCTGGGAAGACGGCCGGCAGGCAGAGGTTGAGGCATGAAACAAAAGTTCTGCCGCCCGCTGGACCACCTGCGGGCGGCATCATGCCGGTGGCCAATGGCATGGCGCCAGTATGGCCTGATACTGGCCGGCCGCGGACAAGATGTCCCGGACTGGCCAGACTGGTGCTACTGTCCCATGGCCGCCGCCCACGCCATCATTTCTGGTGGCGTGGATGCTCCCTACCTGGACAGCACCATCTCCGCCCTGGCCGCCTTGGCCGCATGGCGGATGTCGAAAACCGTCTACCGATTTGACCAGGACCTATACGCCGCCCTGGAAACCACTAGGATGTCTCGTATACCAAGGGAGATTCTTTACCGCCTGCCCCAATGGTGCGTTTACATTGAATCCCAGGGGTGGCTGGCGAAGACAGCCGGCATGGCTGGCTTTTTTTGCCATTTGGAGTGGGATGTCAAGCACGAGCGGCCTGAGTTGCGCCTGCTCCTGGACTTAGCCGGTGGTACGATCAATGAGCTGGTCCCGGTCCCAATCCACCTGACTCAAGACACATTGACCGACGGCTTGCGGTCAATGTGGGACTAGGCAACTTGCGTGGCCATGTCCATGGCCACCAGCGCCAAGCTGGCAGATTTATTGCCTGAATGTGACGGCTGGATTGACGATATTGCCATGGTCTCTGGGAAGTGCCTCTCCTTGGTGCTGTACCTATGTTCTGAATCTCCGGACTACGATCGTAAGCCTCCGGAGAATCCAAAGCCGACCCGCACCAGGCGGCGCGGGCTGAAGACCTTCCCGGCATCCTCGCCGACCACCATCAGGATCGGCGCCAAGATTGGCGCCACAATCAGGTCCAATGCCAGGGCGACAGCCCAATCTGGGGTCGGCCAAACCAAGAGGCCAGTCATGCCACACATCCGCCGCGCCCACTGGCACACATACTGGACCGGATCCGATACAAATAAGCGGCCAGTGCTGCGCTGGCTGCATCCAATCATGGTCGGGGCGGCAAATATTGATGCCATCCCAACTACAATCAGGCCTATAACCGGCCATAGGAGGAAAACATGACAGATATCCCGAAAAAGACCGGGCTCTACATCGGCCCGGAGTTACGCGACCTCCTTGCTGCCCATACCGCAGCCGGACGGTCAATCAGCGGCACCGTCAACACCGTAGCAGACCGCTACCAGGAAACAGTCCGCCGCTCCATGCCCAGGCTCTCCCTGGGAGAGTGGTGTCTGATTTTCGATAGCCTCAATGGCTATTTCGCCAGCCCGGCATCCACGGCAGTCGGAGGGATCGCCCTCAATGTATCCGATGCCGTCGAGCTGGACAGGCTAGACGAGAAGTGGGATGTTGACGGCCGAGCCCTCGTCGATAAGCTCAGGGCCATGTCATGGCCACAACTATTATCCATTCTGGACGCCAGCGAACGCTGGTGGATAGAAAACGACGGAAAAAGCACCGATATAGATGAGTCGGTGCGGGCGGCCGTCGGTGAGAACAACGTCACCAATGAGTGACGTTGCTAAATGTTGCTAATTTGACCATGAAAAAGGGGTTACGGCATATACCGTAACCCCTTGTTTTTTGGTCGGGGCGAGAGGATTCGAACCTCCGACCTCCTGCTCCCAAGGCATGGGTGTTAGCGCTGTGTGCCACCACTGGCCTTGCTTTGGGCCTTAGCAACATTAGCGACCAGTGCCGCAGTGGCCGCCCGTTTGGTGACATCCGCGACCTGGGTATAGATCTGGGTTGTCGCGATCTCAGAGTGCCCAAGGAGCTCCTGGATAGTGCGCAGGTCCTGGCCATCATTAAGTAGGGCCGTTGCGAAACTGTGACGGAATAGGTGCGGGGTGACATTACGGGTGATCCCGGCTGCGGATGCCGCTTTTCTGATTGATTTCCTGATATCTGTATATTTCCTGCCCGTCCTGGGCGATGGGAACATGAGCCCCTCTTTCCTGGCGCCGCAAATCTCCGCCAACCTGTCTGCCAGTGCCGGAGATGATATCGGGGCGATTCGCTGTTTTCCACCCTTGCCATGAATGAGCAGGGCCTGGGCCGCCGGGCTGTAATCATCGACACGCAGCCCAAATACTTCGTCACGGCGCAGTCCACAATATGTCATCAGCTCCACCATGGTTTTGATATCGCCTGTCAGATTATTGATGATCGCCGCCAGTTCCTCCACAGTTAGTGGTCTTGGCAATGGCGGTGCTGTCTCCTTTTTCGAGAACCGTTTTGGTCTCGGTACTTCCGACCCGGTGGTTTCGTTGACATAGGTAATATAGGCAGATAGTCCGGACAGCTCGATATTGATCGTCCTTTTTTTCACGCCATCTGCCAGTCGCTTGGCCTTGTACGATTCGATCAGAGCCGGGGATAGGTGTCTCATCCTGTATGCGCCGAAAAAATCGGTGAGGTGGCGCATGGAGTTTTCCATCACCTCAGCCCCACGTTTGCTGGCCCGGTTTCGGTAGGCGATCATGAACTCAGGCAGTAGATCGAGAAACCCTGGGTCGCTGCGATCCGTCATGCCGCGCAGATCACGCTCAAAAATTAGGGCCTCTTCCATGGACCCATGGAAAGGAATGTATTCAGCCTTGCCTTTGCGGCCATGGCTGATCTTTATCATCTGCCAGCCAGGGCGTGATGGGTGTTTGTAGACTGACATCGCCTGCGGCCTGGTCAATTATTCCGCAGGTATTATCTGCTTGGCATTGATCGTCAGGGAGGTGATAGACTCACTTGATGTGTCAACAATACATGATCCGGACACGATTACTACGCCGCCCCGACCATCAGCCAGTTTGATTGGATTCCTATTGTTCCAGGCAAAATATGCTTCTCCGTTTCTGCCATAATTACGCGCGTATGGAACCTCGGTCTTGTTGTAATCCTTAGACAGTCCTTTGATGGTCTCCTGACAAAGACGCAGCGCCCTAAGATTAGGATCTTTGAGTCCGCTGCGAAAACCTGTACATAACGATAAGATAACCAGCGCTCCTGCCATCATCAATAATCCTCTCCACATATTCTTCCTCGTCGTCATATTTTGAAATAAGATTTTGGATACCTATTTATCTTTATCCACTTTTCGCCGATATATTAGTTGGTGGTCCATCAAGATGATTTGTCCTCTGCTCTTTTTTTTCGATGTATTCACGGAATGATGGGTAATTCCTCTTCAAATCCTCATAGAATTGCATCGCCATAATCTCACCCAGCTCGCCATCATACGCCTCGTTCATCCATTCTACGATAAGTTTCAGCGGCGTGACCCTATTGACGGGGAGTTGATCAACCAGATTTAATCGAGTGCCGCCAGGATGGATAGAGGCGGCTACTTTCTGAGTTGTCTGGCATTTTTCATTGGTATCACCGATAAGCCAGCTCAACGATACGCCAGCGATAGATGCGATAGTCCACGCTGTATCTATTTTTGGCACGCTTTTTCCTATAAGGTATCTCCGCAATGTTTCCTTATTGATTCCACATTGTTGTGCAAAACTCTCTATTGAGTTTTGTCCGACCACCTCCTTTAGTCGAGCAATAAACTTTTTTTTGTCCATGATTACGTAGTATTGCGATGCTGAGCATTAAAAAATAGCACGTAAAGCTATTTTTTGTTGCATATCGCTTTTTTTTGTGGCTAATATAGTAGCCATGGAGCCACACGAAATACGAGCAGAAATTGTCCGGTCACAGACAACAGTGACCGAAATCGCAAAGCGGCTTGGGGTGAAGCCCCCAACCGTGCATGCGGTGATTACCGGCAGGAGGCGGACAGAGCGCATACGCCATGCTATATCCGATGCCATAGGTTTGCCGGTTCAAAATGTATTCCCGAAATAGAAACACCCGTCCCCTGGACGCACTAATGGCGTCATGGTGGGGACCATGATCATCTTAGCAGGGGACGGGGTTTTTTCAACGATTTTTCCATTGCAGGCGGCCATGCTTGCATAATAGCTGGCCAGGAGGAGAGGTAAATGCCCAAAGGATTCCAGTCATGGCAGTTTTGGGCTGCGGCGAAAAAAACACTGGGTGAGACCAGACTCCTCCTAATACTCTGGCGCCGCAATGGCCGTACCATACGCATGTATAGCGCTGATCCGCGCTATACTCAGGATCGGTGCCGTGACCCACTTGAGCACCTCCATACAATCCTACAAGAACTCGACACATTTGGCCGAGGCGACATATCTCGCCTGGCCATCGAGTACCTCATGACGGCGGTCGATGACCACCACATTCCACCAGTATCAGATCTCCAGCCTACAATGAACATGGAGATCCTGATGGACTATCAGGCCATCAACGATCTCCAGAAAGCAATTTCCATTGGTGCCACCACAGACGAGGTGGCGGCCCTGGCCGAGGAGGCCAAGCGCGAGATCGATCGCACACTGGCAAAATACCTGGAGGAATCTCGATGACAGACATTGAGCGCCGCCTTGACAGGATTGAGTCGCTGCTTGAGCGCCTGCTCCAGCAGTCAGGTTCCATAGCACCTCCAATTCCTGAAGGTGTAAGTCATGGATCTGCCAGGATAATGGCTCTGGCACGCCATGACCGGGACGCGGCAATAAAAGAAGCAAGGCGGTTGTCGCGCCTGGCAACAGAAGCAAACCGCAAGAGGCGCACAAAATGCTAAGGGCGATAGTTTTTGTCATCATATATTCATCATGCATTATCCTGTTTTTTCACCAGTTATCACTCCAACTCGGTCCGCCGCCAATTGATGGCTGCGCTTCAGGTGGCGGCCGTCTTATCAACGCCTCCTTTTCCAACCATGATGGCTGGCCCGAAGTAAACGCAGCCAGCGCCAGCCATCTCCCCCCTACCCCCTCTTTTACGGAGGCCATCAAATGATGATGGTCTCCATAATCACGGGTCCTTTCCAGAATCAGCGGCGGTACGGTTTCACGACTCGCCGGGCGTGTTTGGGTTTGGGATTTTTTTTTGGGTGGGATTTTTTGGAATTTATTGTGGTTGCTTGTGGATTTTGACTTATGTTTGTTGTTGAATTTATTGGAGTTTTTTAAATCATATGGTTGATTATCGGGCACAGGTTATGGCGCGGCTTGAGCAGGCAGGATATGCGGAGCCGTCGCATGGTGGTGATGGTGACGAGGTGGTCATTGATTCTGATTTTGTGCTCGAGTGCCTGTCAGCCAATGAGCTGGGGGACGGGATCCTGTATGCCGCCCTGCACAAGGGGCGGTTCATTTTTGTCAAGAATTTCGGCGAGTGGTTTTGCTGGCGTGGACATTATTGGGCGCCGGACGACTATGACGAGGCAATTGCCGCCGTGGAGATGGTGGCGGTCAGGTATGCGAAGGAGCTTGACCAGCTCAATGAACGGCTGGAGGCGGCAATTGCCGCCGGCAAGGATGGCAAGCTCGAGGCTGACAGGTTGGGCAAGGTCGTCACGTCCCTGCGGAAGAGGGTTGTGAAGTTGCGATCATCCAGGGGACGTGAGAATTGCCTAAAGTTCGCGCACACGAACCCGGTGAATCAGCTCGCGGTTCATGCGCGGGAATTTGACGCAAATCCATGGCTGCTGGCGTGTGAGAATGGAGTGGTTGACCTGCGGACCGGGAAGTTACGGCCCGGGAGGCAGGAGGATTACATCTCGAAGCACTGCCCTGTTGAATGGAAGGGCCTGGATGCAGATGCAGGGCCGTGGGACGAGATCGTGCAGGAGATTTTTGACCATGACAACGCCATGGTCAAGTTCATGCGGCGCCTGTATGGATACGGGATAACCGGCCTGGTGGTCGAGCATGTCTTCTCTGTTCACCATGGCGCCGGCAGGAACGGCAAGGGGCTGATGTTCGATATGTTCATGCGGGCCCTGGGGGATTATGCCGGGCCGATCCCATCGGAGATGCTGCTTGATTCGTCCAGGGGCGCATCGCCAAACCAGACGAGCCCTGAGCTGCTGGCGCTCAAGGGCATGCGGATGGCGATAGCGAGCGAGACTGACGAGGGTCGCCGGTTCTCGGCCGCGAAGGTCAAGTGGTTGACCGGCGGCGACAGGTTGACGGCCCGCGGGCTCTATGATAAGAAGCCGACAAAATTCGATCCTACCCACCTGCTTGTCCTGCTGACCAACAATCGTCCCGATGCCCCGGGAACAGACTCTGCCTTCTGGGACCGGTGCCTTTTGGTTCATCATCGTATCAAGTTCACGAAAACAGATCCGAAGCTGCCAAACGAGCGCAAGGGTGACAAGATGCTCTATGTCACTCTCCTCGATTACCTGCCAGGGATACTGGCGTGGCTGGTGCGTGGCTGCCTGGAGTGGCAGGAGCGTGGGCTTGATCCACCTGAGTCTGTCCGGGAGGCAATCAATGAGTACCGCGAGGACGAGAATTATATTGGGCAGTTCCTCCAGGCGTGCTGTGAGCTTGGGGAGGACTACAAGGTTGGGGCCAAGGAGCTGTATGCGCTCTTTGAGCGCTGGTACGTGGCAGAGGTGAATAAGAACGAGCGGTTTGTCCCGAGCAAGAAGAAGTTCGGCAAATTACTCATGGCTACGGAATTGTTCAAGAAAAAGCGTCCTGGAGGGATGATCAAATACTATGGCCTGCGCATCAGGATGGCGGCGATCAGCACGTACATGGGTGGTGATGATGGTGCCGATTATTGACGGAATGGTGACGATAGGACGAAACTCTCCAAAAGTCCCCCCCGCGCGCGCGCGCGCGTGGGGGGGTTTTCTAGAGTTTTATCCTATTATCACCATTTCCTTAAAAAACATCACCTTTTATCACCAGTAAAAAAACAGGAAAAATGAAAAAAACAATGGAAGAACGGAAGGTTGGCGTTGATATCGTCGAGGTGGTTTCCTCTACGGTCAGGCTGCGGAAATCGGGCAACAACTGGCTCGGGCTTTGTCCTTTCCACACCGAAAAGACGCCGTCGTTCTCTGTTTCCCCTTCCAGGCAGCGGTTCCACTGCTTCGGATGTGGTGTTGATGGTGATGTTATCGACTTTGTCATGCACCGTGATGGCGTCGATTTTCACGATGCCTGCAGGAGTCTCGGAATCGAGATCGGTGGCAAGGGAAAGGGTGGGCGGCGGTACATGGCCACGCCGGCGCCGAAGGTCGTCCACGGTGACGGTGGCGGCAAGGATACGCGGCCACCGCGGCAGGTCAACATGCCGTCGGACGCATGGATGGATGCGGCGGATGGGTTCGTTTCCAAGTGCGCGATGCACCTGGCGGAGAATCGTGATGCCATGGCCTGGCTGGCCGGACGCGGCATCAGCGCCGAGAGTGCCATGGAATATCGGCTGGGATGGAATCCTGGCCGTGATGGCAAGGCTCTCTACGTGCCGCGCAAGCGGTGGGGGCTGCCGCCCGAGCGTGGGCAATCAGGGCGGCCGAAACCGTTGTGGCTGCCGGTCGGCATTGTCCTGCCTCTCCTTGACCAGGATGGAAGAGTCATCCAGATCAGGATCCGGAGGACGGATGAGGACATGCGCCAGTTCCTGCCGGCAATGAAGTATCGCGTCGTCCCTGGCAGCGGCATGGCGACCATGGTCCTTGGCCGCAGGATGATGGATTTCGTGATCTGCGAGAACGGCCTTGACGCCATCCTGATCCGGCAGGAGGCAGGTGACCTTGTTGGGGCGATATCGACATGGTCAGCGACTACCATGCCGGACACCAGGACAGACGCCATCCTGTCGAGGGCCACCAGGATCCTGGTGGCCACTGATTACGATTCTGCCGGCCGCAAGGGCGCTGACATGATCTGTACCAGATACGAGCAGGCGACATGGTGGCCGGTACCGATAGGCAATGACATCGGAGAGGCATGGGCTGCCGGTGTCGATCTGCGGGAGTGGATCAGGCAAGGGCTGACTCCGGTTGATGTGGAGCATGGTGATGATCGGTCGGTCGCTGCCATCGCGGAAAAATCAAGAGAGAATGGGGATAGGGAGAGTGCAGATGATTCCCCCCTGGATGGAAGGGATGATGTTTCCGGTGGCGACATGGCATGGGATGGGAGCTGGATTGTTGCGCTCGAGGACGGGACAGAGGTTTACCTGACCAATGACCGCGATCTCTGGCACCAGCTCTCAGGTGAGGGAGAGATCGTGTTCACCGAACAGGAGTTGCGCCGGCTCGGCAATGCGCTGGGCCAACTCAACGATGATGAGCGCGGGCAGATGCTGGCGCGTGTACTTGAGGCCAAAGATGTCTTTGGCCATGCATACGTGGCGCGTGGCGCCGGGAGGGTGTGATGGCTGGGAATGGGGACATTATTGATAGCTGCGATGTTGTGGCTGCAGGATTTCTTGAAATGGCGAATCACAATGTGCGGCTGGCGACGCGGGCCAGGGAGATGCAGCGTCTGGCCTGCGCCGCCTGCGATGCGATCAGGAACGCCATGGACATGGTCGAGCCGATAGTTGGTCAGCACGGTGATGATGTGGTCGAGTATGTGCTGCCGGTTGAGGAGATCGAGGCCTTGCGGGCAGTGCTGTCCAGGGCCCAGTCGTGGAATATCGGCTGGGATGCAAGCAGAAACATGTAATGAACTATGGAGGGAAAAATGGAAGAAAACAGGGAAAAAATCTGGACGCCGGTGAATATCGAGCCGAGGGATGTCGATCTTTCCTTCGGGACCATCTCGGCCGTTGTTTTGGGCGAGCATGGCCGTGGCCGCAGCCGGGCCGTTGTTCCTGCCGATGTTGCGCCGGCGTATACCATTGGCAGGACAAGGATCGGCAATATCCGGCTCAATGGAGCTGATCCTGATCTTGATCCGGTACGTTTCATTGTCCGGGTAAACTGTGATGGGCCATATACCAGGGGAACCAGGGGATGGGCCGGCATCATGCCTGAGCATGTCGACCTGGTTCGGCTCCTGGCCATTGGCAATGGCGCCTTCGGCGATGCCGGCCGGATAGGCACCTGGTACGACTACCTGGTCACGGTCGAGCCGACGGACGAGCATCCTGTTGTGCCGATACTCGTTGCGCCGGCCTCATCGCCTGGAAAGGTTGACCAGTATGTCATGGTTTTCCGCCGGCACGACATTCGGGCAGCAAGGATCATTGAGGATGAATATTCCCTGGCTGCCGATGCGGAAGGATATCCGCCAATCGATCTTGGCCGGTTGATTCTCCTTAATGATGTTAGAAAATATGACGGCAGAAACAAAAACAAGGCTGCGTGATTTCAGGCCGTCGCCGAAGGTGGCCGATGTGCTGCGCCACCTTCGGTCCTGTGGCTATGATATTTCGCAGTCCACGCTCTACCGGCACGTGGCGGACGGCAAGCTGCGCAAGGGGACCGGCGGCGTCTACACTCCGACCATGCTGCGCAAGTATGTCCGTGACGTTGGCCTGGTCAGGACCATGACCGCTGACGGGCAGGATGATGCCGGCGATGGCGGCGAGATGTCGGCCGACATGCTGGCTGAGGAGAAACTCCGCGCCGAGGTGGCCAAGCTCAGGGCCCAGGCCGAGCGGGAACGGCTCAAGGCGGAACGCGAGGCCGGACGCCTCATCGAGCGCGAGGATCTCTACCTGGAGTTGGCGGCGAGGGCGGTTGTCATCAACACCGGTTTCCGGCAGATGGTGGCTGTCACCATGGCTGACGTGATCGCGGCGGTGCATGGCGATCCGCTGCGCCAGCAGGAGGCGGAGGACATCCTTGTCAGGGCCTGGGACGACATGATCTCAGAGTATGCCCGCCGGGACCGTTTCGAGGTCCTGTTCGAGCGCGATGATGACGGCATGGAGGATGTGGGCGCGGAATGACGACGACAGTGTCATTGATACCAGGAGTTGATGGAGCGCGCCATCCTGCCGGAGATGGTGGCCGTGGGCCGGAGGGGCGGCGGATCATGGTCCGCATCCCGTCCGGTCTCCCGTCCGGCCTCGAGGATGAGGCGGCCTGGCCGCGCGCATACAGGTTCCGCTGGTCTGTCGCCGAGCGGACCGTGTGGCGGCGGCGGAAGTGGATGGAGCCGTCGAAGTGGGCGCCGCGGCACATGGTGATCCCCACCGGGCCGTTCGAGGGCGCCAGGTACTCGCACGATGTCTCGCCGCACCTGGCCGGCATCATGGATGCGGCGGTGCAGTCCTACGTGCGCGAAATCGTGCTCTGCGCCGCGCCGCAGACCGGCAAGACTACCCTGGCCCTGACCGTGTTCGCCTGGTTCTCAATCTATGATCCAGGTCCGGCCCTGTCGGTCTACCCAAACGAGGCGACAGGGGCAGAGAACATGCGCGAGCGGATCCAGCCATCCTACCGGCAGTCTCCGCAGCTCAGGTCGCTGATAACCGGTCGGCGCGAGGACGAGGGCAAGAGATTGCTGCGGCTGCGGACCATGTACCATCGCATCGCCTGGGCAGGGTCGCTGTCGGCCCTGGCCAACCGGTCCATCAAGCTCCTCAACCTGGACGAGGTGGACAAGTACGATGACCGCCCGTCCAAGGAGGAGACCGGTACAGTCGAGCTGGCCAAGATCCGCACCAGGGCATACCGCAACCACAAGATCTTCCTGCTCTCGTCGCCGTCCGTTCCGAGCGGACAGATATGGCACGCCATTCACGAGTGCTCGGCGGTCTTCGTCTACTGGGTGCGCTGCCAGCACTGCACCACGGAGCAGCTCATGGATTTCGACCAGGAGCGGTTCCGGTGGCCGCACGGCGAAGACGGCCGCTCCGTTGACAGGCGCCGTATCCTTGAGCAGCGGCTGGCGCGCTACGTCTGCCACCACTGCGGCGCAGAGTGGGACGACGACGACCGGGACAGGGCGGTGCGGCGCGGGGTGTGGCGGCAGGTGACCGCCGACCTGGACAAAAATCCATACGACGCGGAGCAGGAGCCAGGCGAGACCCTGGCCAGGGTCCTGGTCGCCAGGCGGCCGCGGTCCATCGGATTCTTGTCGCCATCGTGGATATCGCATTTCGTGTCGCTCTCCGAGGTGGCGCACGATTTTCTCAAATCGCAGGACGAGGACCTGCCGCCGGAGGAGCGGTTCAAGGCATACCAGAACTTCCAGAACAAGCACCGGTCGTTGCCGTGGCGGCGGCAGGTGGAGGCGCGCAAGAGCGAGACCATCCTTGCCCTGCGCGACGACAGGCCCATGGGACTGGTGCCAGGCATGCGGCAGGTGTCCGGCCTTGTCGCCGGCGTCGATACCCAGGACAATGGCTTTTTCTTTGCCATTGTCGCCATCGGCTATGGGCTCACAGCGCAATGTTGGCTGGTGCGGCACGGCTTCGTGCACAGCTTCGAGGACCTGGCGCAGGTCCTGTGGTTGGATCAGTACCGGGATGCGGCCGGCAACCGCTACCACGTGCAGCTCGCCATCCAGGACGCCATGGGCCACCGGACAGCGGATGTCTATGATTTCTGCCGCCGCGGCAGGGGCCAGATCCTGCCATCCCAGGGCAAGCGTGAGCTGGCCAGCCCATATAGCTGGTCGGATATCGAGTATTGGCCGGGGACCACGAAGAAGTTCCCGGCCGGGCTCAAGCGGATCAACGTCAATACCACCTACTACAAGGACATGCTCTCCGCCAGGCTCGGCGTCTCGGTCGGTGATCCAGGCGGCATTGTCCTGCACGGCGACGTGGACGAGGACTTTGCTGCCCAGCTCTGCGCCGAGTACCGCGATATGCGCGGCCACTGGGAGCAGATCGGCTCGCGGCCGAACCATTACTGGGACTGCATGGTCCTGGCCCTGTGCGCCGCGGACGTGCTCGGCCTGCGCTACCGCCCCAGGCCGGTCAATGACGAGCGCGGCGGCAATGATGGGCGCGACCAGCGCCGGGATGGCAATCCATATACCGGCGGCCGGTCGCTGTTCGGTCGCTAGGAGGGGGAGATGGACAGGGGATCGCTGATTGCGGATATCGTCCTGGCCAAGGACGAGGCAGAGAGCGGGGTCGATTATTCGCCGCGCACCGGGGCCAGGTGCCCGTGGTGCGGCGCCAGGGCCAGGATCTACCGGACCATGCCATGGGATGGGCCGATCAGGGTCCGGTATCACCGGTGCGAGGCGAGCGGTTGCGCCATAGCCGCCCTGGGGGTCACCATCAAGTCGATCCAGGAGGACAAGACATGAGCGACAGCAGGACCAAGGCAACGGAGAGCCGCAAGACACTCGCCAGGCAGGCTTTCGACGGCATGGTGATCAGGATCTGTCCTGTCACCGGCGGCAGGCCGACAAGGATGCTGCGGGAGTCGTTCCAGACGATGTGCCGGCAGCACCTGGAGCGGGCCCGGGAGAAGGAGGGCGGAGGCGGCAGAGAGGTGCCATGGTGCCTCGAGTGCGGCGGCAGGAAGCCTGCCGAGCTCGAGTATTTGACAAGAAAAGAAGTGAAAGAGCTGGAGGGTAATGAAATGAGAAAAAGTCGGAATGGAAAATGTGATCTGTGCGGACGTGACCGGCAGATCAAGAAGAATCACGGCCGCGAGGTATGCTCCTCGTGTGCCGGTGTCCAGGCAATGATCAGCAACTATCCGGACGTCCTTGCCGCGGAATACCAGCGGCTGACCGGGAAGAGCCTGGACGGCGGAGGAGATGGCGCTGCGGCGCCTTCCGGGCATGATGATGTCCTTCTGGCATCCATCCTCGAGGCAATGGACGGGGAGAGTGTTGCCGATGCCGCGAAGCGGATGAAGGATGTCGTGGTATCCCTGCAGAATGACATGGCGGTAATTGCCGCTGCTGTCGGCTGCGAGATGGATGGCGTGGTGGATGAGGTGCAGACGATCGTGCACCAGTTTGCCACTGTTGGCGCCGCGAGCGAACTGGCTGATGCCATCAGGCAGGCGCTCAATGTTCCAGATGACGTCGCCGCAGACGAGCTGCCCGGGTTGATCGGCGACTTGATGCGGGAGCGCGGGGAGTATGCCGCAGAGCTGGACAAGTTACGCAAGCAAATGAGAGAGCAGCCGACCGCCATCCTGGAGAAGAAGTCTGCGCCTGCTGATCACGTATCAGTGTCCAGGCTGTTATCGGATCAGGACCTGTTGGCCAGCATCAATACGCTGTCCAACGCATTGAGAAATTGAACAAGGAGACTGTATGAATTCAGAATTGCATGCGACAATCGATATGATGCGGGCCATAAAAAAGGCAAGCCGCATCAGCGTAAACAGGCATTTCGAGGGATTTTTTGCCGACAGGATATTGCAGGCCGTGTCTGCTCCGACATTGCTCGATATGATCGAGGCCCTTGCCAAGGGTCTTGATGTCAGTATCGAGTATATTGGCGGCCGGACGACGGCGGCCTTTATGACTGCGGCGCATGGTACGAAGGCTGATTCCGTTTTGGCTTGGATTCGCGAGCATCCGCGAATCGCGGCCATGGTTGCCGGTCTACGTGATGATGATGATTATGGAGAAGCGATTGGGGCGATAGAGCTTCCCGATATCGCGCCGGCAGGTGGTGGCATGGTCGATATTCCACCCAGGGAGTATGACATCCCGATAAGGGTCAGGCTTCTTTCTCCCCTGGCCCATGGAGCAGACGGTAAGGCAGGCAATGCGACCGTATTCAGGCGCCGCCAGGTCCTGACAGGTGATGGCGGCCAGATCAATCTGCCATATTATGGAGGCAATGCGCTGCGTGGCCAGCTCCGCGATCTGCTGGCTGATCATTTTCTTTCCGGACTTGGTGTCACGCCGCGGCGCGATAAGCCGCCGGTGGCGATCTGGTTTTTCCATTGCCTCTATGCTGGCGGCGTCCTTGAGGAGCGGTCAAAGGCAATGGCCGCTGTTGATACAGAGCTGGGGAAGAGCGGCAGTCTGCGGACAGATGGGCTGCGCAGGATACGTGATATGCTGCCAGTGTTGTCCTTGCTTGGGACCGCGATTGGTAACAGGATTCTGCCTGGTCGCATATGTGTCGGTGACCTGCGGCCAATATGCCGGGAGTGGGGGTCCGGAGATGTTCCGGTTGCAAGGCTCATGCAGTGGGAATACCTGACCAGGCATGACAACTATGAGGGCAAGGGTGTTGATGCCGATCACGCTGGGATGATTGCGACGACAGAGTGCATACGCGAGGGAGCTGAGCTTGTCGGTGGCATTGACCTCGACACCCATATCAGCGAGATCGAAAGATCTGCCCTGGGCATGGGTCTTCGCCTGCTCTCCGAGCGCGGTAAGCTTGGGGCCGAGAACAGGCGTGGGCTCGGCATGGCAGAAATCAATTCTGATAATGCGCCTGATCCACAGCCGTATATCACGTGGCTGCAAGAGAATCGCACCCAGGTCATTGAATATCTCGAGAAGATAGGAGCAATTAACACAGATGCATCCTCTGTTGCTGATATACTCTGCGGTCCCTTCTGATGATCCTGACTACCCTGCGATCCCGGACAAGACAGAACCTGGGATATGCGCCGTAACGGGTGAGGAGTGCGAGACCGTCCCCAGGGCAAAGCTGCTGGGGAAATCTTTCACAGATGGAGCCCTTTTGGCCGCGCCAGGGAGCGATAGGGTAGGTGTTGGGGCATACGTGGCCATGAAATACAAGTGGGAGCGTATGTCGAGCTGGATATGCGATGGCAGGACATTTACCCGCCTGGACAGAATTGGGGTACGTGACATGCTGTTCACCGAGCCTCCTGATAGACCGTGGTGCGCGTATGCGACTACGAGCTACAAGAAGCATGGTGGCCTGCGTACTGTGGTCAATGACCGTGATCGGCGTGTGTGGCTTTTTGAGACCAGGCTGGTAGACTGCACTGATATGGAGCGTGTCGACAGATGGTGGAACAGGCTCAATGCGGCGTTCAGATCAGGAATCGGGCGCGTTATCCTAGAAACGATGATTTGTCCTCCCCATATCATGCGCCGTGTCGGAATCAATTTCTGGCTGGAATTTGAGGCATGGGCCTTACCTCGGCACCGTTCCGCGCTGTACTCGTTCCTCTGTTACCTGCTGCCGAGCCAGCAGGAGCTGAGGGCAGAGAAGAGAAAGAAAAATGAAGAGCAAGATCAAGGACCAGAGGCTGCTGTTCACCATCCACGCGAAAACAGCGATGTACAAAGCAAGATGCGCCAGCTTGACCTCTTTTCTCTGTGATCTTCCTGTTGATCGCTGCTATGTAAGCTTTTCCGCCGGCAAGGATTCATCTGTCCTGGCCCACGCAGCAAGCATTGCCATGCCAGGCGTCCCTATCCTCATGGTGGACCCTGGCTGCCCGACCCACTGGAGCGAGGACGAGCGGAAGGCATGGAAAGAATATGCGGCCGAGGCAGGATGGAACATCATCATGTTTCCATGGGATAAGTGGTCAGACGATGATGTCCGCGCGGCAAGGACAGCGAGGCAGCATGCCTTTGCTGCGCATCGGTCGATGTTTTCAGACCTGGAACAATGGGCGTCCGCACATGGCCGCGACCATTGTCTGCAGGGGTTGCGGGCCGAGGAGTCGAGGGGAAGAAGGGTCAGCCTGATAACCCATGGCGATATATATCGGAAGCGCGACGGGTCAATGGTAAGGGTTGCACCATTGGCCAGGTGGACATGGATGGACATCTGGGCATATATCATTGACCATGATTTGCCATGGCTGCGGATCTATGATTGCCTCGGGCCGGAGGCGCGGAACGGGTGGATAGGGCGCAATGGTCTTGAGCATGGCCGCATGGTCTATCTGCGGAAATATTATCCAGAGGCATACAGGTTTGCCCGGGACATTCTGGAGGTTCCATACGCATGAATTTCTCAATAACATTTCATCTTGACGGGTCCGGAGTTTGTTTTGATCCACGAGAGCCAATCCATCTCGACGCATTGCTGGCCTGGGCTTTGGCCCCGCGCCAGGGTGTCCACCAGCATCTGGGGCGTGATGATGTCCCGCAGCACGTGGCCCTGCCGCTATTGCGGTCTAGGGTCAAGGGAAAGCAGGTATGGCATGCATCGGCATTGTTCCCAGACGGGTGGACTGGTGAGGATCTCCAGTATTGGCGGAAACGATTTCGCCAGTCACGGGCAGACCTGACAAACGGTAGCCCGAATCTGACCAATGGCACGTATCGTGATTGGAATATGCCTGTCCCATTGCTATTGGTGCGGCGGTTGACTGCCTATGCATCAGGGGGCAGGAAGCAGGTGCGCAAGGTGTTGCGTGAGTTGAAATATATTGGCAAAAAACGTGCGCATGGACATGGCAAGGTCGTTGGTATGACGACGGAAGAAGTTCCTGAAGACTGGTCGCTGGTAAAAGACGGGATCGCCATGCGATGGTTACCAGACGACAATGGCACGCGTCTGGTCAGGACTGTGCCGCCATACTGGAACAGGCACTGCCGGGTGCGGTGTTGCGAGGTTGGAGACAGATATTCAGGTCTTGGAAAATGATACAGGAACGGATTTTCAGGCTGCCGCCAGTTGGCAGGATCGGGCGGAGACGTGTCGATCGACTGTTCATGGAGCAGATAGAGGACAGGGCGGCCAGGATACGAAATGCGTGCCGCGCGCCCTGGAAAGATGCCGGCGGCGAGAGTGGTGACCGGCGGCAGATGCGGATGTTTTGATGAATTAGAAAAACAGTATTGTGTCACCGGAATTCTGTGTGTCACCGGAATTCTGTGAGAAAAACAGTATTGTGTCACCGGAATTCTGAACATCAATGCGCTATCAGACGCATTGCGTGGAGAATGATGAATGAGCTGGCACTTTTCGCGGGCGCTGGTGGAGGAATACTTGGCGGGATGCTCATCGGGTGGAGAACTGTCTGCGCGGTTGAAATCGATCCATATGCAGTCTCTGTACTCATCCAGCGCCAGAACGATGGAATTCTGCCGACGTTCCCGGTCTGGGATGACGTGCGGACGTTTGACGGGACGCCGTGGCGTGGAGTTGTTGACGTGGTTTCTGGAGGTTTCCCGTGCCAGGACATCTCCATCGCCGGGAAAGGGGCTGGAATCGATGGTGAAAAGAGCGGGCTGTGGGCTGAAATGCGTCGAATTATCGGTGAGGTTCTGCCCAAGTTTGTCTTCGTGGAAAACTCACCAATGCTTGTTCACAGAGGTCTTGCCAGAGTCCTCGGTGACCTTGCCTCGATGGGGTACGATGCAAAATGGTGTTGTATCGCAGGCTATCATACCGGCTGGGAAACGAATGGTGAAAGGCTGTGGCTGGTTGCGTCGCCCACTATGGACGGATCACAAGTTTTATGTCCTGACGCGCCAACAGATGCTCACAAGGCGCAGACAGGGAAAGACGCCAATGAACTGGATGCAGCAGGCAATAGAATTAAGCGACTTGAAGAAAGCATGGGCGAACGTGCGATTTGCGGAGCACCTGTTGAGGTGGCCAATAAACTGGACCGATTTAAGGTCATTGGAAATGGGCAGGATCCAGCGATGGTTAAAACTGCATGGCAATGTTTGACAGGAGTTCCTCATGCCACGTAACATGAGTTTCGCAATGACTACAGATCAGATCAAGGATGGCACAAAGACTGTTACGCGCCGTCTTGGATGGAGTTTCCTGAAACCATTCACTGACATCTGGGCGGTCGAGAAAGCAATGGGACTGAAGAAGGGCGAGAAGATAAAAAGGCTACGTTTGCTTCATGTCGTTTCCGTCCGCCGTGAGCCATTGAATGCGATCACAAAAGACGACTGCATCAAGGAAGGGTTTCCGGAGTTTGAACCTGAAGATTTTGTGAAGATGTTCTGTGATCATTATGGATGTACTCCTGATGTACTGGTAAACAGGATTGAATTTATTTACCTGTCGTGAAAACATGTAAAAACAGTATTGTGTCACCCGGAATTCAGAGCTGGGGAAGAGCGGCAGTCTGCGGACAGATGGGCTGCGCAGGATACGTGATATGCTGCCAGTGTTGTCCTTGCTTGGGACCGCGATTGGTAACAGGATTCTGCCTGGTCGCATATGTGTCGGTGACCTGCGGCCAATATGCCGGGAGTGGGGGTCCGGAGATGTTCCGGTTGCAAGGCTCATGCAGTGGGAATACCTGACCAGGCATGACAACTATGAGGGCAAGGGTGTCGATGCCGATCACGCTGGGATGATTGCGACGACAGAGTGCATACGCGAGGGAGCTGAGCTTGTCGGTGGCACCGGAATTCTGTGATGAATTAGAAAAACAGTATTGTGTCACCGGAATTCTGTGCACCATTGACGGCCTCACTATCGCCGGGGAACCGAAGGGCGACTGGGTTGTTACATTAAAGAGGGTGAATGCACCCTAACGACAAAACTCAGCGGCTGGCCAAAGCGGATGGCCCGAAGCGCAAGAGTTAATCCCGTCCGCTGAAGTGTATTGTTATGTGTTTAGAATTAAACACAACGTCAAATTATGAACCAATGCCTGCATGGAATTGCCCCCATAGTTGGATGAACATCGGTGCGCCAATTAAATACTGGACATCTGCTGGAACTAATGAATATGCGCCTGATGATGCGCCAGTAATGCAAAAACGTAAGTGCTTAATATGTGGCGGCGTTGAATGGAAATTTTATAAACATAACAGAGTAATAAGTGGAAAGTTTCAACTTATTGTATAGCACTGGCTGGATATAAAGCTGGAACAGCCCCTTCCTTATAAGTTGGTTGCCAGCCGGTGCTTTTTTTTGTCGACCGGAGGTCATGGACGTCATGTGCCGGCGGTGAACAGGTAACCACTCCCGGGGTAGCAAATTACCAAAACCCCCACGTTGCTAGCAGTAGCAACGTGGGGGTTTTTTTTTTGGTCGTGTTGCTGTCCCATGGAGGCATGGCAACGATAAGCGAGATTCAGGAGCGGTTGGCGCTCTACCGGCAGGCCGAGCGGTCCATCCTTGAGGGGGGGCAGGAGTATCGTACCGGGGCGGTGCGGTTCACCCGTGCCGACCTGGGGCGGATACAGGATTACATCCGCGAGCTGGAGCAGCAGCTTGCCATTGCCCAGTCATCCGGACGGCTCACCCATAACGTGACAGTGTTCGGAGGACGGCGCTGATGTCCCATCCCTCCAGCATCGGCGCCGGAATCCGGCATAAGGTCTATGACGCAGCCACGGCGCTGGTGGCCGGGACCATCTCTGTCTTTTCCCCGGGCCGGGCAGCGATGTACCGTCACCACCGGCGGATGTACCGCACTTATGCGGCCGGCGAGCTCACCGGTCCGAACCAGAATTTCCGGCCGCGGCCCAGGTCGGCTGACGCCGATATCCGCCGCGGCCTGAAGAATATCATTGGCCGCTGCCGCGACCAGGCCCAGAACAACCCCTACATCTCGGGATCCATCAAGCGGATCGTCAACAACGCGGTCCGCCGCGGCATCAGACCGCAGTTCCAGTTCCGCGACGCCGGCGACCGGCTCGACAGCCGGGCGAACCGCGCATGGGAACGGCTCTTCATGCGCTGGTCCCGCTATGCCGACCTGACCGGGCACGACTCCTACTGGGCACTGCAGCGGCTGGTCCTGTCCCACATGTGGTTTGACGGCGAGGTCCTGATCCACCGCGCCTGGGACGACTCGATCCCAGGCGTTCCGCCCCTGCGCCTGGAGCTGCTGGAGCGCGATCACCTGGCCACCATGGTCGATGGCCGCCTGGAGAGCGGCAACATTGCCAGGGGCGGCATCGAGTACGACGAGGCGACCGGCAGGCCGGTGGCCTACCATCTCTATCCCTACCATCCCGGCGACACCATGATCACCATGGCCATGGCTCCGGTCAGGATTCCGGCCGCGGACATCATCCATGTCTACGACCGGCAGCGGATCTCCCAGACCATCGGCGTGCCGTGGATCGTGGCCATTGTCATGGAGGCCTACGACCTGGAGGACTACCGGGCCTACGAGCGCATCGGCGCCAAGCTGGCCGCGGCCTTTGGCCTGTTCGTCAAGACCAATTACCCGGAGCTTGCCGGCCCGGGCATCGGCATCCGTCCAGGTGAGGATGTCTCCTTCGAGGATTTGCCGGACTATATCGAGCCGGGCCGCATCCAGGCCCTGCCGCCGGGCACCGACGTGACAGTGGCCTCGCACAACCGGCCCGGCAACCAGTACGAGCCCTATGTCAAGGAGTCGCGGCGGGCCCAGTCTGTTGGCGCCGGCATTTCCTATGAGTCCTATGCCAACGACTACACCGACGCCTCCTACTCGTCGACGCGCTCCGGCGCCCTGGAGGAGCGGCTGTCCTATGGCGGCATGCAGTTCTTCCTCGACGAGAAGCTCAACGACCGCGTCTGCGCCTGGTTCGTTGAGGCGGCATGGCTGGCAGGGCTCAACCCGTCGCCCATGCCGGGATACCGCTTCGACCCCAACCCCTACCTGGAGGCGGTGACGCACCAGGACCCGGGCTGGTCATGGGTCGATCCGCTCAAGGATGGCCGGGCCTCGCAGTTGCGGGTGCAGGAGGTCCTCTCCACCAGGCGGCGCGAGGCAGCGGCCCAGGGCTATGACTGGGACGAGCTCCTGGACGAGGCCATGGACGAGGAACGCCGGTTGACGCCGTTGCTGCGGTTGCGCCGGCAGAACCAGGACCTGGAGGATAGCAATGCCACGACGGCGTGAGGACGTGATACGGGAGGAGCTGGCCAGGGCCGGCCTCTACCATGGGTTGACCGTGCGGGCCCTGTCCGTGCGGGCCGGGACCGCTGATAACGATACCGTGCGCTGGATCCTGACCACGGAGCAGCCAGCCATGGTCTGGGACTGGGACCGGTGGGATTTTGTCGACGAGGTCCTGATCGTCTCCGGCATGGAGGTGCCGGCGTCGCGGCAGGTGCCGTTCCTGGACTCCCATTCCAGGCGCTCGGTGGACGACATCCTTGGCTCGGTGAGTGATTTTTCAGAGGTCGAGGTTGCCGGGTATCGGGGGATTGACGGCCTGGTCAGGTTCGCCACCGACGAGCGGGGCCAGGTGGCACTGCAGAAGGTGCGCGACGGCCACCTCACCGACGGCTCGGTGGGCTACGAGGTCACCAGGGCCGTCTGGATCCCGGAGGACGAGGAGGCAGTGGTCGATGGACGCACCTGGCGCGGGCCGCTCAAGATCAGCTACCGGTGGCGGCTGAAAGAGTTTTCAGGGACGCCGATCGGCGCGGACACGCTCGCCAAGGTGCGGTCGCTCTGCTCCAAGGGCGTGTGCCGATAACCCATAAACAGAGGATGCAGAGGAGGACACGATGCACCCGAAATTGAGAGCATTTCTCGAGGCAAACGGGCTCCGCGCCGGCGCGACAGAGCAGGAGGCGTGGGAGCACTACAGGAAGATGCGGGCGGACGGGGTCGAGTATTCCGGCCCGGAGCGTGCCGAGCCCGATGGCGCCACTGGCGCGGCCCGGTCGGCTGCCGGCGCGCGGAGCGGCCCTGGATCCGGCGATGATGGCGCCGATGATGGCGCCGATGGCGACGGCGATGCCGGCGACGGCAACAGCCGCGATGATTCCGGTTCTGCGCCGCCTGCGGCGCCGCCTGTTGACGCGGATGCCATTGCCGCCGCGGTGCGGGCAGAGCGGCAGCGGTGCCAGGAGATCGAGGACGCCTGTGCCGTGGCCGGCATTGACCAGGCCCGGGCCAGGCAGATGATCGACCGCGGCATGACCATTGACGAGGCCCGGGCCGAGATCTTTCAGGAACTGCGCCGCCGCGGCGCCATCGGCGCCGGTGCCGGCCGCACGGTGGGGGTCGGCCGCGAGTCGCGCGACAAGCTGCGCGACGCCATCCGCGACGGCCTGTCCCTGCGCGCCGGTATGGAGGTGGAGAATCCGGCGGCCGGGGCGCGCGAGTTCCGCTCCCGGGCCCTGCACGAGATCGCCCGCGAGTGCATAGAGCACGCCGGGATCAGCACCCGCGGCATGTCGCGGTTGCAGGTGGTGGGGAGGGCACTGGCGTCCGGATCGACCTCAGACTTCCCGCAGCTCATGTCCGGCCTGGTCAACAGGACCCTGCTCGCGGCCTACAACGAGTGGCCACAGACGTGGCGGCCGTTTGTCGCTGTTGGCGACGCCAACGATTTCAAGGACATGCACGCCATCAAGATGAGCGAGGCGCCGGACCTTATGGAGTTGAACGAAAACGGCGAGTACCGGACCGCCAGCTTTTCCGACTCCGGAGAGACCTACCGCGTGGTCACCAAGGGCCGGACAGTGGCGCTCACCCGCCAGATGATCATTAACGACGACCTGCGCGCCTTCACCCGAATCCCGCGCCTGTTCGGCGCCGCGGCCCGGCGCATGGAGGCGGATGCCGTCTATTCGCTGCTGACGGCGGATCCCATTATGAGCGACGGCAAGCACTTTTTCTCCACAGATCACCGCAACCTGGGCACTGCCTCGGCCCTCGACTCGTCCGGCCTGGCCGCTGACCGGGCCGCCATGCGCAAGCAGCGCGGCATGTCAGGCGCCACCATCGACGTGACCCCGGCCTTCCTGGTGGTCGCGGTCGAGCAGGAGCTGGACGCCGAGATCCTGCTCCGCTCCGCGGCCCTGCCGGACGATAACAAGTCGAGCGGGGTCTACAACCCGTGGGCCGGCAAGCTGACGCCCATCGCCGACCCCCATATCACCAGCCCCAACCGCTACCTCCTGGCCCATCCCAACCAGTTCCCGGCCATCGAGGTTGCCTACCTGATGGGCGAGACCCAGCCTTTCGTGGACGAGGAGCTGGACTTCGACTCCGACGCCCTCAAGATCAAGGTGCGGCACGACTTCGGCGCCGGCCTGGTCGACTGGATCGGGGCCTACAAGAATCCGGGCGCGTAAGCTGATACCCTGGCCGGGCACCATGCGCCCGGCCGTCCAGGAAGCGAGGAACATAACCGAGAGGATAATATCATGGCACAGAATCACGTACAGAAAGGGGCGGTCATGCCCTGGACAAACGGGACCGGCGCCGCGGTGAGCAGCGGTG
This sequence comes from Anaerolineales bacterium, assembly GCA_027053355.1. Classification (GTDB taxonomy): domain Bacteria; phylum Chloroflexota; class Anaerolineae; order Anaerolineales; family DRMV01; genus DRMV01. The sequence continues at coordinate 36,283 of JALUDX010000090.1, forward strand.
ACCCGGTGGCGGTCGGCGACATGGTCGGCGTCGCCCTGGGTGACATCGCAGACGGAGCGTCCGGACAGCTCGCCGTCTCCGAGGTCTTCACCCTTCCCAAGCTCGCGGCCGGCGCCATTGCCCAGGGGGCGAGCGTCTATCTCTCCGCGGCGGGCGAGATCTCCACCACCAACACCGACACCCCGGCCGGCAAGGCGTTTGCCGCTGCCGCCGACGGCGCAACGACCATCCAGGTCCTGCTCAACGCCTGATGGCCTTTGCCGATCACCTGGCCGCGGACATGGCGGCGATCACCACCGGCGAGTTCGCCCTGGCCGTCAACTGGGACGGCTCTGACGTGCAGGCGGTGCGCATCGACCTGGTGACCCGCAACGAGGACCGCGGCCGCAACGGTATCCACGACGAGCTGGACCTGCTGGTGGCCAGGGCCGACGTACCGTCCCTCTGGTACCGGCAGGAGGTGGTGGTGGACGGTGAGTCCTGGTGGGTGCAGTCCTGGTCCCGTGAAAACGACGCTGCCTGGCGCGTGCGCCTGGTGCGGCGCAACAGGCCGAGGATCTAGGCGATGGCTGGTGGAATGCGGGCGAAATTCGGGGTGCGCAACGTCAGGGCCTTCATGCGGGCCATGGAGGCCGGTGGCAAACAGGCGGAAAAGGCGGCCTCCACGGCCATCCGCGTCGAGGGCTACCGGTTGATGCGGGCCCTGGGCCGGGAGATCCGCGAGGGCGCCCCAGGCGGCCACAGGTTCGCGCCCCTGTCCGTGATCGCCGCCTATGGCCGCCGGCCCTATGGCCGGACCGCCTACCGACGCCTGGGAAGCGTGGTGCGCTACCAGGTGGATCATGGCCCTGGCGGCATGTCCAGGTTTGTCTTTGGCTTCATCGCCGCCCGCTCCAGCGCCTCCTGGGTCAAGATCGCGGAACGGGCCCAGGAGGGGGCGGATTTCCCGATCACCACGGCCCGCCGCCGTAGCCTGCGCCGCATGGCCGCCAGCCTGCCGGCCGGGGCCCAGGCAGCCGGCGAGGGGAGGTACTTTTTCCTGCGCCGTGGCACCACCATGGCCCACACGCCGCCGCGGCCGATCATTGCCCCGTTCTGGCGGAAACGGCAGGCCGAGGCGGCCGTCAACATCAAGCGCAACTTTGCGCGCAAGATGGCTGGTGAGCGCATATGACCACCATGCTCGAGCTCCTGCACCTTGTCCGCGACAGCCTGGCCGCGGCGCCGAAGATCCTGTTCTGGGCCCAGCAGTCCTATGGCCGCGACCACGCGGTATACCTGGGCCTGGACCAGGCCAACCCGCCGGACGAGACCGGTTACCCGGCCCTGCACGTGACCCCGGTCTCCCGCGACGGCAGCATGACCCCGGGCGAGGACTCCTACCGGGTGTCCATCCTGTGCGGGGTGCACGAGGATGGCGCTGCCGTGGCAGTGCCTGGCACGGACCAGGCAGTGGAGCTGCCCGGCGTGACGCGCCTGGAGGAGCTGGTGGCCCTGGTCGTCGAGGCCCTGGATGGTATCGCCGCCGGTGATATCTTCCTGGCCGGCATCAGCGTGGAATATGAAACAGTCGAGTTCTATCCCTATTACCTGGCCGATGTCTCCGCCCTCTACGAGCGGCCGCGCGAGCCGGGTCTCTACATGTGAGGTATCACCATGGCCAACAGAATTGCACGGGCGCGTGAGCAGGTCGTCTTTGCCGTCGCCGAGACCACCAGGGGTACCCTGGTGGCTCCGGCCGCATCCGACCTGGTCGTTGTTGCCGGCTATGCCAAGCTCGGCCAGCAGCCGAGCTACACGGATTCGCCGGAGATCGTCGATAGCCGGGACATCATCGCCGATTTCCAGGACCGGACCCCGGCCGGGACCTGGTCGTTTCCCATCATCATCCGGCCCAGCGGCTCCCTGGGCGTGGAGCCCAACGGCTCCGTGCTCTACGAGTCCCTGCTGGGCACGAGAACCGTCAACGCCGGCGCCTCAGTGGTCTACAGCCCGGCCATCGAGAAGCCGAGCTTTTCCCTGTGGGTCAAGAAGTCCCACAGCGTCATGCACGCCAGCGGCTGCACCGTGGGCAAGGCAACCCTGCGCACCGGTGCCAAGGGCGGCCTGACCCTGGAGCTGTCCGGTGGCTTCATGCAGATGGGCTGGGCCGGCGAGGACACGCTGGCGGCTGACGCGGCCCAGGGCGCCACGGATATCACGGTCGGCGACGCGCGCAAGTACACGGTCGGCGCCATGGTCCAGCTCGAGGGCGACGACAATGGCGGTTCCGGCTACCAGGTGACCGCGGTCAACACCACCACCAACGTCGTCACCCTGGCCAGCGGCCTTGCCGTGGGCGGATCGGCCGGTGACGCGGTCAGCGGATGGTTGCCCACCGGCAGCCAGACATCGAACCCGCTGGAGAACCGCAAGTCCAGCGCCGAGATCGCCGGCTCCAGCCTGCCCATCAAGTCCATGGAGGTCACCATCACGGATGATGTCCAGTACCTGGAGGACGAGATCTCCACCGACGACTACCCAACAGAGTATGTCGAGTCGACCCGCCAGGTCGGCGGCAGTCTCGAGGTCTACTTCCGCCAGGACGACCTGGTCTATTTCCAGGCCGGCCGCTCCGGCACCGAGCAGGCCGTGGCCCTGGTCTGCGGCGATACGGCCGGGTCCAGGGTCCGGGTAGAGATGCCCCGCGCCCGCCTGGCCGTGCCAGACATCCAGGAGGCGGACCCGACCGTTGCCCTGCAGATGCCGCTCAAGGCGCTGGGCACGGACGGCGAGGACTCGATCTCGTTCACCTTTACCTGATTCGCTAGGGAGCGTAAAAACTCAACCGGAGGGAAGCACTATGAAGCTCAGGATGAAAAAACAGCAGTACACGGTGGCGGTCGGCGATGTCACGGTCACCTGCGAGCCGCTGACTGCGCGGGAGACCAAGGATATCCGCCGCGCGTGCCGGACCGTGACCGGGGTCGGCGCCGAGGCGGTCGAGGATGTCGACCGCGAAGAGTTCGCCTGCCGTGTCTTCTGCGCCACGGTCAAGGCATGGGATGGGGCCCAGGACGGCGATGGATTCGACATCGCCTGTACGGATGAAATCAAGCGGCTGGTCTGGGACCATGACCAGGAGTTCTGCGAGGCGGTCCTGCGGGGCCTGCGCGACCAGATCGAGGCCGACCGGAGGATTGTCACAAAAAACTGACATGCTGGGCCAGGTGGTACCTGCGGCCGGGACGGGTCGGGTCCTGCGCCGAGTGCAGGGATACCTGGTCCGGCGGCCCGCCGTGCGGCGAATGCGGCAAGCCGCGCGGCCTGCACCCGGACGCCGAGATACCGTGGCGGGCGTGGCGCCGGTGCCACGAGTCCGGCAGCGGCCGGGACGGGATGAGCGGCCGGCTGCGCATCGAGGCGGTCCTGGCCGTGCTGGCCGCCATGGACGGTGATGTGGATGACATTGACCTCGTGCTCCTGGTGGAGCGAATCTACCAGGAGATCGTGGCCGAGGTAAGGGAGAGCATGGAGAACGACAATGAGCAGCAGGGCAGCCCTTGAGATAGCGCTCGAGCTTGTCGATCGCGCCACGGCGCCGCTCAAGCGGTCCATGGGCGAGGTGGAGCGGTCCGTGGTCTCGCTGGACCGGCGCATGGAGCGCGTCTCCTCCACGGTCAAGGCCCTGGGCGCCGCGTTCGGCGGCTGGCAGCTCATGCGCCTGGCCGGCGATGTCATCGCCCTTACCGACAAGTACACCCTCCTCGAAGGCCGTCTCGGCCTTGTCACCACCTCCTCGGCCCAGCTCGCCGAGGTCCAGGAAAGGCTCTACCGGCAGGCCCTGCAGACCCATGCCGAGTACGAGGCCACGGTCACCATGTACACCCGCTTTGCGCGGGCCACCCAGGACCTGGGCACGAGCCAGGAGGACATGCTGACCGTCACCCGCGCGGTCAACGAGGCCATCATGGTCTCCGGCGCCACCAGCGAAGAGGCCAAGGGTGCAATTATCCAGCTCTCCCAGGGCATGGCCTCCGGCGTTTTGCGTGGCCAGGAGCTCAACTCGGTCCTGGAGCAGACGCCGCGCATTGCGCGGATGATCGCCGACGGCCTGGGTATCTCCATCGGCGAGCTGCGCAAGTGGGGCCAGCAGGGCAAGCTGACCACCGAGGCGGTCCTCGGCGCGCTGAAGAGCCAGGCCGCCACGGTCCACGAGGAGTTCGCGCAGATGCAGGTCACGGTGGGCAAGGCCTGGGGCGACCTGCAGACCGTGCTCGCCGGTATCGTCAACGACGGCGGCCAGGCGGTTTCCATCACCGAGACGCTGTCCGGGGAGATCGAGGACTTTGCCGCCTACCTGGACGAGCACCGGGACGACATCCGGAAGTTTTTCGTCGGCGGCGTCGAGGGGGCCAAGCGGTTCGGCCAGGAGGCCCTGCCGGTGGTCGAGGATCTCTGGCATGGCCTGGAGACGGTTATCGACGGATACAACAGCCTGGACCCGGTGGTCAAGGACATGGGTATTGTCCTGGCCATATTTGGCGGCAAGAAGGGCATGGCCGCCCTGGCAGCAATGTCGGCGGCGGCCGGTGCCGGCCATGCCCTGTCCGACACCATGCTCAAGGTCCTTGGCATCCAGAAGCAGCAGGTTGCCGAGACCGGCGGCCTGGCCGAGCTGTGGCATCGGTATGACCACTGGGTTGGCCGGACGGTCCAGTCACTCAAGGAATGGTATGCCGGCTCGCCCAGGTTGCAGGAGTTCACCGGCGTCTTTATTGACCAGGAAAAGGCTGTCAGGGACACGGCAACAGCGGTCTCCGACCTTGGGCAGGATGTCGACGCCCTGGTGTCATACTACGAAGCTGCCGGGGAGGCGGCCGAGAAATCAGGAAAGAAACAAAGCCAGGCCCTCCACAAGGTCATCAAGTACACCCACCAGCAGCTCCAGGAGTGGCAGATCCAGGGCAAGCTGGTCGGTAAGGACATGTGGCTGTCCTATGCCGAGGGCGCAGAAGAAGCGGGCAAGCGGGCCGAGGCGGCGATCAAGGACCGCAATGACTCCATCACCGCCGACCTGGAAGACATGATGGCGAAGAATGATGACCTGTGGGGGTTCGAGGCCGAGCAGGTCTCGCAGCTCCAGCAGGACATGGTCAATGACCTGGGCAGGATCTTTGACGGGTATATCAACGACATCCTCGATGGCCAGATCCATTCCATCGAGGATCTTTTCTCGGGTCTGTTCGACTCGATCCTGAAGATGTTTTTGCGGACCGTCTCTCAGATGGCTGCCAACAGTCTCGTGGAGGCCATTTTCGGCAAGGGATCGTCCGGCGGTCCTACCCTGTCCTCTCTAGGCGGTATCGCAAGCAGTATCAGCAGTGCTCTCGGTGGCCCATCTATTGGGTCGCTGGCCTCGTCAGCCGCCAGTTCGCTCGGGATTGTTGGAGGAGCTACGACCATTGCGCCATATGCCGCCGGCGGGACCTATGCCACTCTGGGAGGCGGTGTTTCTGCGGCTGGCGGAACAGCGGTTGGCGGTATGGCGACGTTTGGTTTTCCGCAAGAGGGAAATATTGCCGGAGCGACAGCAGGGGGCGGGGCAGGTGTTGGTGGCTCGCTTGGATCCATAGGGGCCATGCTTGGGCCTGGTTTGATGGCGGCAATCGGTGGTGGCGCCATCTACGAGGTTTTACATGGATTCTTTGGAGGCAAGTCACATTACAATACCTATTCCACGACCGGTGGCGACCAGGTAAGCGTGCGTGATGCTGGCCTTGGCATGGCCGGCAATATCACGCAGATGTTTGACGCCACCATCAGGAGTTTTGAGCATCTAAAACAATCATCAAGCGCGGTGTCTCTAAGGATAGACGGTCTGACTGATGATACTATGAAGATGCTTGATGTCATGGCTCAGGCCGGGGACGGTTATGCGCGGATGGCGCTCCAGCTTGACAACACTACGTCCACCACAGACAGATACCTTGACGCGTTGACCGGGCAAGACGTGGCGTTGAGCTCTACGGAGAAAGCATTGCGTATGGCAGCCAGCG
>JALUDX010000091.1 GCA_027053355.1 Anaerolineales bacterium
TGACGAAGGGAACGAGGTCAAACTGAGCATTGCCCGAGGGCAACGGGTGGTATACCGCAACCTGTGGTACAAAGGCGAAGTACAGGTGCAGGTCATTGGCGAATGGAGAGCAAGTCAACCCGAGCCGTTATGGGTGATCACAGACTTGGCGCCGGAGCAAGGTTTGGCCTATTACAAGCAACGGATGAAGATAGAGGAAAGCTATCGTGATCTGAAAAGTCTCTTGGGGATGGAGCGGGTGATGAACAAACGGCAGGAATACATGGAGAAGGCACTTGCATTGGTAATGTTGGCGTATGCAATTGCGCTGATGGTAGGCGAGAAGGTTCGCGATGCAATGTTTGGCAATGCTAAAAGGTCGAGCAAGTGGCGGCGCTATTCGGGAGCCTTTATTTTGTTGAAGGATTATTGGTCAATCCCAACCCGCCTTTACAAAGAGGCGTCTAAACAAGCCTTGAGCGCCTTTGCTGATTTGGTTCTACCTCATGTCCTAACTCATGTCTGAACTTCAGCTATTTCTCTCCCAGAATTTCATCCAATTTTTGGTGCTTGACCGCCCAAGTCGGTCGATGTTGCAAAAAAGTAACAGCAGGCGAGACGGCGTCCCGCCCTACCCGCGCAGCCCCCCTTTTTTTCCACGTAACTGTTCAGCCTTGGCGAGGAGAAACCACAGATTACGCAGAAAAACATCCACCTCGTAATTACCTACCCAGAAGCGCTGCAGTGGCTTTTCGCCCTCACCTTACCCCCGCTGCGCGCCCCCTCTCCTCTCCCAGTGGGAGAGGAGAGGGGGCTGAGCCGCTACCCTGAGCGAAGTCGAAGGCTGCCCTGAGCGAAGTCGAAGGCTGCCCTGAGCGAAGTCGAAGGCTGCCCTGAGCGAAGTCGAAGGGAGGCGGCTTGGGGGAGTGGTGAGGGCGAGCAAGGTGTAATGTTGTTTCATGGCATGGCAGAGTTATTGGAACATTGCTTGTCAACCTCGTTTTCGGCGCAGGGTAGGTAGTTACTCCACCTCTGCGTCTTTGTGTCCCTTTGCGCTCTTTGCGTTACTTGGCGACCCCAAAAATCCGTGCACATCCGTGACGCTCCGTGTTATCCGTGGTCTATTTCCTTGTGGGAACAGTTACTTCCCCACAAAAAAAGCCCAACGGCGCGGTGGACGCCGTCGGGCTTTTGCTTTTGGGGCAGGGGGAGGCAATTTAGTCGACCGTGGGCGGTACACCTTCAGAAGAAGGCTCGGCTGCGGCCGCGGCAGGCTCCACCGTTAGGGAAGTGGGGGGCGTCTCTTCTTGTTGGTCGTGGCCGTTGCCCGCACTTGCCGTCGCCACAGGGGCCTCCTCTTCGTCGTCTAAGCGCAACACCTGGGCAAACCGTTCAGGCGAAAAGCCCGTGCCTGCGGGAATCAGTTTCCCGATAATCACGTTTTCTTTCAGACCGACCAGCGGGTCTTCTTTGCCCGCAATGGCAGCCTCGGCCAACACGCGGATGGTGTGCTGGAAGGAGGCAGCCGAAAGGAAGGAGTCTGTGTTGAGCGCGGCTTTGGTGATGCCCAGCAGCACCTCTTTGAACTTGGCTGGCCGTTTGCCTTGCGCCCGCAGTTTTTCGTTTTTGTAGAGCAGGCGGATGCGGTTGACCAGGTCGCCCGGCAGGTAACCGGTATCGCCCGGATGAATAATTTGTACCCGCGAGAGCATCTGGCGGATGATCACCTCGAAGTGTTTATCATGGATGTTTTGCCCCTGGGAACGATACACCTGCTGAACTTCGGAAAGCAGGTATAACTGCGCGGCTTCGCGCCCCTGGATGCGCAACACCTTGTGGGGGTTGAGGGAGCCTTCGGTAATCGGCTGACCGGCTTGTACGTGTTCGCCGTTTTTGACCACCACCCGCGCCGCGCTGGGAATTTCCACTTCCACCACTTCGCGCACTTCGTGGGAGACAATCACCTTTTCACCTTCGATGCGCACCCGCCCATCGTGCTGGGCTACAATTTCTTCGCCTTGGTCGTTCACGGCCAGGGGCGCGCCTTTTTTCACCTCGGTGCCGTCTTCGGCCACGATGCGGAAGCCCTCGGGGATGAGGTAGGGTTCATGCACCATCTCGCTATGTTCGATCCGCGCCACCCGTTGCTCCGCGTATCGTTCGGATTCCACAATATGCACCACGCCGCTGATTTCGGCCACCACGGCTTCGCCCTTGGGGTTTTTGCGGGCTTCGAAAATTTCTTCGACGCGGGGCAAACCGGTGGTGATGTCGCTTTCGGCAGCCACGCCCCCCGTGTGGAAGGTACGCAACGTCAACTGGGTGCCCGGCTCACCGATGGATTGCGCAGCAATGATGCCCACCGCGGTGCCGGTTTCGACCAGTTTACCCCGGCCCAAATCCATGCCGTAACACTTGGCACACACGCCATGGGGCAGTTGGCAGGTGAGCGGCGAGCGCACTTTCACCTCTGCGATGGCCGAAGCCATGATTTGCTGCACATGGCGCCGCTCGATGATCTCGCCTTTTTCGACGATGACCTCGCCGGTTTCGGGGTCGACGATGTTCTCCGCGGCCACCCGCGACCAGATGCGCTGCCCCATGGTCTGGTTGCCCACCTTGTCGTCACGGCGGATGGTCAGGTATTCGTCGGTGCCACAGTCTTCCGCGGTGATGATCACATCTTGCACCACGTCGACCAGGCGGCGGGTCAGATAACCGGCGTCGGCGGTGCGCAGCGCGGTGTCGGCCAGGCCTTTGCGGGAGCCGTGGGTGGAAATGAAGTATTCCAGGGTGGTCAGCCCTTCGCGGAAGTTGGAACGCACCGGCAGGGGAATGATGCGGCCTGAGGGGTCGGCCATCATCCCCCGCATACCCGCCAACTGGGAAAGGGTGCCGTACCCGCCTTTGGTCGCACCCGAGAGGGCCATCACGGCCAGGTCGTTAGTGGGGTCGAGGTATTCTTTGACCTGCTCGCGCACCTTTTCGGTAGCCCGCTGCCAGATTTCGATGATCCGCTCGTCTTTTTCTTGCTCGGTGAGCAAGCCCCGGCGGTAAGCCCGCTCCACCGCATCGACCTCTTCGTGCGCTTGGGCCAACACCTCTTCTTTGTTCGGCGGCACGGTGATGTCGCCGATGGCCAGGCTCACACCCGAGCGGCTGGCATAGGCAAAGCCGATGTCTTTCACCCGGTCGGCCACTTCGACGGTGATCTGCTCGCCGCCCACTTCGTACACCTGCGCCATCACCTCTTTGATGCCGCCCTTGTCGAGCAGGCGGTTGATGAAGCGCAGCGATTCAGGCAGAATGCGGTTGAACAGCACCCGCCCCACCGTGGTTTCGATGATGCGGGTCTCGGGCTGCGCCAGGCGGTTGCCTTCATCGTCGTACCAGGTGGTGGTGCGGAGGCGAATTTTAGCGTGGATGTCCACTTCCCGCAGGTCGTAGGCCAGGTCGACCTCGTCCATATTGCCGAAGACCGTGCCGTCGCCTTTCAGGGGGCGGTTTTCTTCCATGGTGAGGTAATACACGCCCAGCACCATGTCTTTGGAAGGGCTGATGATCGGCTCGCCGTCGGCGGGTTTGAGCAGGTTGCGGGAGGAAAGCATGAGTTCCCGCGCTTCTTGCACGGCTTTGTCGGAAAGGGGCACGTGCACGGCCATTTGGTCGCCGTCGAAGTCGGCGTTGAAGGCGGTGCAGACCAGAGGGTGCAGTTGGATAGCCTGGCCTTCGATGAGCACGGGCTCGAAAGCCTGGATGCTCAGGCGGTGCAGGGTCGGCGCGCGGTTGAGCAGCACCGGCCGTTCTTTGATCACCTCGTCGAGCACTTCCCACACTTCGGGGCGGTTGCGCTCGATCAGCCGTTTGGCGCCTTTGATGTTAGAGGTGTAGTTGTGGCGCACCAAGCGGGCGATGACGAAGGGGCGGTACAGTTCCAGCGCCATGCTCTTGGGCAGGCCGCACTGGTGGAGTTTGAGCCGCGGCCCCACCACGATGACCGAACGGCCGGAATAGTCCACCCGCTTGCCCAATAGGTTGCGGCGGAAGCGGCCTTTTTTGCCTTTGAGCATATCGCTCAGGGATTTCAGTTCCCGGCGGCCGCGGCGGGAAAGGGCTTTGCCCCGCTGCGAGTTGTCAATGAGGGAATCCACCGCCTCTTGCAGCATCCGCTTTTCGTTGCGGACGATGACGTCGGGCGCGCCCAGTTCCAGCAGGCGTTTGAGCCGGTTGTTGCGGTTGATGACCCGGCGGTAGAGGTCGTTGAGGTCCGAGGTGGCAAAACGGCCGCCGTCCAGTTGCACCATGGGGCGCAGTTCGGGGGGGATGACCGGCAGCACGGTGAGGATCATCCATTCGGGGCGGTTGCCCGAACGACGAAAGGCCTCGACGATCTTCAGCCGCTTGATCGCCCTCTTGCGTTTTTGCTTGCTCTTGGTGGTGCGAATTTCCTGCCAGAGTTCTTCGGCCAGTTTGTCCAGGTCAATGCGGCGCAGGATGTCCAAAAAGGCTTCGGCGCCCATGTCGGCGCGGAAGATGCCCCCCCAGCGGGATTTGAGTTCCCGGTAGCGGGCTTCGCTCATGAAGGTGAGGGGGCGCAGGTCGAGGAGTTCGTCGCGCAGCCGCGCGGCTTCGCTGCGGCCCGATTCGGCCTGCTCTTTTTGTTCCGCGCGCAGGGCTGCGATTTTCTCTTCGGCTTCGGCGCGAACTTGTGCGATTTGGGAGTCCATCTCGGCCATGCGGGTCTGTTGTTCTTCCCGCAGTTGCTTTTCGATTTCCTCTAAGAAGGCTTTAACGATGTCCTGGATGCGCGCCAGGTGCTGGGTGGTGATTTCTTCGCCCGCGGCAACCACCTGCTGGCCGCCGGCACCAAAGAAAATATCGCGCTCGGCTTGCTTGCCGATAAGAGGGCGTAGTTCGCTTTCCAGGCGTTGGCCTTCTTTGACGACGGGCTCCAATTCCCCGGCGACTTTTTCGTTGAATTCCTGTTCCAGGGCTTGCCTGAGGGTTTTCAGTTCTTCGAGGCGCCGGTCTCGCTGGACGCTGATTTCCGCGATGCGGGCTTTCGTGCGCCGTTCCAGTTCACGGTCGCCGCCGGCGAGTTCTTCTTCCAACCGTTTGAGGGCGCGCTTGCGGCCTTCCTCGTCGACGTAAGTGACCACGTATTGGGCGAAGTAGAGCACCCGCTCCAGGTTGCGCCGCGAGATATCCAGCAGCAGCCCCATGAAGGAAGGCACGCGGCGGGTGTACCAGATGTGCGCGGTGGGTGCAGCCAGGGTGATGTGCCCCATGCGCTCCCGCCGCACGCTGGCTTTGGTGACTTCGACACCACATTTATCGCAGACAATGCCCGCGTAGCGTTTGTTCCGGTATTTTCCGCACGCGCATTGCCAGTCGCGGGTGGGGCCGAAAATGACTTCGCAAAACAGGCCGTCTTTTTCCGGCCGCAAGCGGCGGTAATTGATGGTTTCGGGCTTGCGTACTTCCCCGTAGGACCAACTCAGGATGGTCTCAGGGGACGCCAACCGAATGCGCAGGGCAAGTAAGTCTTTGGTTTCCACAAACAGCCTCCTGACTGAACGGATCGAAACGTGCTGCCCCCTACTCACGCGGAAAGGAGGATACGCCTGGTTTGTTCCATAGACACACAAAAGCAAGCGCTATGAGAACGTTCGCTCTCAAGCGCTCGCTTGGCGATTCTACTCCGCTATCGGATCGCATGTTGGCTACATTATATCACCGCTGGCGGAGAAGGCAAGGTTTTGGCGAAAATTGGCGCGCCTTGGCACGCTCTGGGACTGCCCGTGCGGCCTTCTGGGCATGGGCCAAGGCCGCCTTCTGTGTCTTCTGTAGCCTTTCTGTGCCTTCTGTGGTTTTCCCGCGCCGCGCCCAAACGCCGCGGGGGGTTCGTGTGGGCACAGCGGCGCTGTGCCCCTACAATCGTGCGTGTAGGCGTGACGTTTTCGTAGGGGCGAACGGCCGTTCGCCCCTACCCGTGCGGCGACGAGTCGCCGCACGTCAAAAGCGGGCGAGGCACGCCTCGCCCCTACCCTATGACCTTCTGTGTTTTCGGTGGCCTTTCTGTGCCTTCTGTGGTTTCCCCGCGCCGCGCCCAAACGCCGCGGGGGGCGTGTGGGCGTGACGTTTTCGTAGGGGCGAACGGCCGTTCGCCCCTACAGCACGTCAAAAGCGGGCGAGGCACGCCTCGCCCCTACCCTACAACCTTCTGTGTTTTCGGTGGCCTTTCTGTGTCTTCTGGGGTTTCCCCGCGCCGCGCCCAAACGCCGCGGGGGGCGTGTGGGCGTGACGTTTTCGTAGGGGCGAACGGCCGTTCGCCCCTACAGCACGTCAAAAGCGGGCGAGGCACGCCTCGCCCCTACCCTATGACCTTCTGTGTTTTCGGTGGTGTTTCTGTGTCTTCTGTGTTTCCCCGCGCCGCGCCTAAACGCCGCGGGGGGTTCGTGTGGGCACAGCGTTGCTGTGCCCTTTTGGAGTGCGGCGACGAGTCGCCGCTTTCTAAAGCGGTGCCAAGGCACCGCACTCCAAAAACAGGGCGAGGCACGCCTCGCCCCTCCCCTATGACCTTCTGTGTTTTCTGTGGTGTCTCTGTGTCTTCTGTGGTTTCCCGCCTTACCCCAAAAACACGAGGGTTCCTGTAGGGGCGAACGGCCGTTCGCCCCTACAGGAACGCCGCACGCCAAAAACGGGCGAGGCGTGCCTCGCTCCTACCCTTTACAGCCTTCTCTTTCCCTTGACGCGCCCCAGGGGAAAGGTTATAATGATGACTGACCGGTCAGTTATTATTTCCCTTCCGTTTACCAGGTGAAACATGACCCCCCGCCCAAATGTCAGCAAAGAACGCAAAGAACAAATTTTGCGGGCCGCGCTGCGGGTGTTTTCCCGGCGCGGCTTCCACAAGGCGCGCATGGATGACATCGCCCAAGAAGCCAACCTGAGCAAAGGGGCGTTGTATCTGTATTTTCGGGGCAAGGAAACCCTCATCGAGGCGCTGCTGGATTACTTCTTTGCCTACGAAATGCGCGATCTGGAGCGTATCGCCCAAGACCACGACCGCCCCGTACCCGAACGCCTGCGGGAACTCGCCCAGGCCGTGATCGACAGCATGAAACTGGTCAAGCCGGTGTTGCCGGTGCTGTACGAATTCTACGCGCTGGCAACACGGCCAGGGAAGATCCGCAACGCCTGGCAAAGGTATTACCACAATTATCGCGACGCGCTGGCCGCTTTGCTTGCCGAGGGTGTGCAAAGGGGCGACCTGCGCCCCCTCGACCCCCAGGCCATGGCCGTCGCCCTGATCGCCCAGTTCGAGGGGCTGCTGTTGCTGTGGGTGATTGCCCCAGATTTGTTCGACCTCCCCGCGGTGTGGCGGGCTTCTGCCGAGCATTTCATCCAGGGGATGGAACACCTCGCGAACTGACCTACTTCTGTAACTGTTCAGCCCTTTGGAAAAGCCCACGGATGAACGCGGATGATGGCGGATAGACGCGAATTTTGGGGCGCCGAGGTCGCCAAGATGACGCCAACAGCCGTATCCTGTTTCCCGCCTCCCCATTTTCTGTGCCTTCTCTGTGTCTTCTGTGGTTTTCTGTCTGCGTCATCCGCAGTGTCTCTTTGGGGCTGAACAGTTGCCTTCCTTTCAAGGAGTTGCCGATGTCTGCCATCATCCGGCTGGAAAACGTCACCAAAACCTACCCCATGGGCGAGGTGGAAGTCCACGCCCTGCGCGGGCTGAACCTGGAAGTGCCGCAGGGGCAATTCGTGGTGCTGCTGGGGCCTTCCGGTTCCGGCAAGACCACCACGCTGAACCTCATCGGCGGCCTCGACCGCCCCACCGAGGGCAAAGTGGTGGTCGAAGGCGAGGACATTGCCCGCCTGAACGACCGTCGCCTTACCCAATACCGCGCGGCCAAGGTAGGGTTCGTCTTCCAGTTCTTCAACCTGATTCCCACCCTGACCGCCGCGGAAAACATCGCCTTTGCGCTGGAACTCGTCACCCGCGACCGGAAAGCCATTCAGGAACGCACCGCAGCCCTGTTGGCTTTGGTCGGCCTCGCCAACCGGGGCAACCACTTCCCCAGCCAACTCTCGGGCGGCGAGCAGCAGCGGGTGGCCATCGCCCGGGCGCTGGCAAACCGGCCTTCCATTGTGCTCGCCGACGAGCCAACCGGCAACCTGGATGTGGAAACCGGGCGGCAGGTGTTGCAGGCGCTCCGCGACCTCAACCGGCAGGAAGGCGTCACCGTGGTGCTGGTGACGCACAACACCGCCATCGCGCCCCTGGCCGACCGGGTGGTGCGCCTGCACAACGGCACGGTGGCCTCCGACGAACACAACCCCCACCCGGCTCCGGCTTCGGCGTTGAACTGGTGAAGGAGGCTGCGGCGATGCGTCCCACAATGCGGCGAAAGACATGGCGCGACCTGCGGGCTGCGTGGGCACAGAGCCTGGCATTGGTGGTCATCGTGGCGTTGGGAATTTCCAGCCTGATGGCCCTTACAGGCGCCTACCGCGACCTGGGCGCGTCGTATCGACACACTTACGACAGCCTGCACTTTGCCGACGTCACGTTTCGGGTGCGTGCCGCGCCAACGGCAGCCGCGGCGAAACTGGCGGCGCTGGATGGCGTGCAAGCGGTCACGCCCCGGCTGGTGGTGGATACCGGCTACGAACTGCCCGACGGCGTGCCCATCCGCGCCCGCCTGATCGGCATCGCCTCCGGCCAGCAGCCCGCCGTCAACCAGGTTTACCTGCTCGAGGGGGAATTCCTTTCGTCTGACGACCCCCAAGGCGTGCTGGTGGAATCCCACTTTGCGAAAGCCTACGGCCTGCACCCCGGCGACACGGTCACGCCCATCATCATGGGCAAGAAGACGCCCCTCACCGTGCGCGGCATCGTAGCCAGCCCCGAATACCTCATCGTCAGCCCCAGCCGCCAGGAAGTCATGCCCTCGGCGCGCACGTTTGGCGTGTTCTTCGTCGCGCTGAACGAATTGCAGCGGCTGACGAATGCCCAAGGGAAGGTCAACGAATTCTGCCTGCTTTTCACGCCTCACGCGGATGCCGACGCGGTGGTCAAGGCTGCCCGCGCGGTGCTGACGCCTTATGGCGTGGAATCCGCCACCTTAGCCAAAGACCAGCCCTCGGCGGCAGCACTGAAACTGGATTTGGAAGGCTACCGCGAGATGTCCAACACCATCCCCGCGCTGATTTTGCTGGTCGCGGCGCTTTCCCTGTATGTGATGTTGGGGCGCATGGTGCGTTCCCAGCGCCAGCAAATCGGGCTGATGCGGGCGTTGGGCTACAGCAGGCGGCAGGTGGCGGCGCATTACCTGGCTTTTGCCCTGCTGATCGGCGCAACGGGCGCTGTGGTAGGCGCGGGTTTGGGCGTGCTGCTTGCCCGCGGCATCACCACGGCTTACGCCACCGAATTGGGCATTCCGCTGATTCAGGTCAGGTTCTACCCCGACCTGCTGCTGGAAGGTGTGCTCATCAGCCTAATGCTGGCCGCGTTGGCCGGGTGGGGGCCAACCCGGGCCATCAGCCGCCTGCGGCCCGCGCAGGCCATGCGGCTGAACCCCGTGGAAGCCCTGGCCCGCGGCCGCCGCACTCTGCTGGAACGGCTGCTGCCGTGGACTTTCTCCCTCACCGTGCGCATGGCGCTGCGAAATGCCTTCCGCGCCCGGCGGCGGGCGGCCAGCACCTGGATTTCCATCGTGTTTGCCGTGATGTTGGTGCTGATGTCGTGGGGCATGTGGGATAGCATGAATTACATGCTGGACAGGAACTTCCGCCAAATCGAGCGCTGGGATGCGCTGGCGGTGTTTTCTCAGCCGCAGACTTCCGACGCGCTGAACGACGTCCGTCACTGGGAAGGCGTCCGGGAGGTGACGCCCGCGTTGGTGTTCCCGGTAACGCTAAAGGCCGACGGGCAGCACAAGGATGTGCTGCTGTCCGCCCTGCCGCCCGACCAGACCATGCACCGGTGGTTCGTTCTCGATGGCGTTTCGCCTCTAAAAGCATTGCAAGACGGTGGCGTTTTGCTGACCCCGCTGCTGGCGCAAAACCTGAGCCTGAATGTTGGCGACACGCTGACGGTGCAAACGCCTTTCGGCGATAAAAAGGTGGTCTTGCGCGGCCTGGTGGACGAATTGTATGGCAGCAACGCCTTTGTTGGCCTGGACACTGCCGAAGCATGGACGGGCGCGCCGGTGGCGGTTTACACCGCGTTCTACGTGCGCGCCGAGGCCGACCGGCTGACCGCGTTGAAGAAAGACCTTTTCCGCCTGCCCGGCGCGGCCAGCGCGACCCTGAAACGCGACATGGAGCGCGATTGGCGCTCGCTGATGAACCTGTTCTATGTGTTCATGGGCTTTTTGGCAGTGTTTGCCGGGGGCATGGCTTTTGCCGTGCTGTTCAATGCGATGACGGTCAACGTGCTGGAACGGGAGCGCGAACTGGCGACCATGCGGGCCATAGGCGCGTCGCTGCGGCGCATTGCCGCCATGTTGGCGCTGGAAACCGTGGTTTTGTGGCTGCTGGCGGTGGCGCCGGGGCTGTTCTTGGGCTGGTATGTCGGCGACGCCATGATGCGCAGTTTCAGCACCGAGTTGATGACCCTGCAGGCGCATATCGAAACGCACAGTTACGTGCTCACCGCGGTGGGCGTGCTCATCACGGCGCTGTTGGGCGCGCTGCCTGCCATCCGGCGGGTGGGCAAACTGAACCTGGCGGAAGCGACCAAAATATTGACCTGACCCGCGCTTCGACACGCCATCGTACTCGCCGGCAAGTAGGCGACGGGGCACACGGCCGTGCGCTCCTACCCTATGACCTTCTGTGTTCTCGGTGCCCTTTCTGTGCCTCCTGTGTTTTCTGTGGTTTCCCGCGCCGCGCCTAAACGCCGCGGGGGGTTCGCGGGGGCGTGACGTTTTCGTAGGGCCGCACGCCAAAAGGGGGCGAGGCACGCCTCGCCCCTACCCTGCCGCCTTCTGTGTTTTCGGTGGTGTTTCTGTGTCTTCTGTGTTTCCCCGCGCCGCGCCCCAAACGCCGCGGGGGTTCGTGTGGGCGTGACGTTTTCGTAGGGCCGCACGCCAAAAGCGGGCGAGGCACGCCTCGCCCCTACCCTATGACCTTCTGTGTTTTCGGTGGCCTTTCTGTGTCTTCTGTGGTTTCCCCGCGCCGCGCCCAAACCCCGCGGGGGGTTCGTGTGGGCACAGCGTTGCTGTGCCCTTTTGGAGTGCGGCGACGAGTCGCCGCTTTCTAAAGCGGTGCCAAGGCACCGCACTCCAAAAACAGGGCGAGGCAGCGCCTTGCCCCCACCCTACAACTCTCTGTGTTCTCTGTGGCGTTTCTGTGCCTTCTGTGTTTCCCTCGCGCCGTGCCCAAACGCAGCGGGGGGCGTGGGCGCGCGGCGCGGGCTTTGTCCTCCCGTGGTTCTACGGTATACTATCGCCGACCGCCATCGCGGCATCACCCCCTTCCCCATCGAGGGCGCTATGCTCACCAAACGAATCATCCCCTGTTTAGACATCCGCGACGGCCGCGTGGTCAAAGGCGTGCATTTCGTCAATCTGCGCGACGCCGGCGACCCGGTGGCCCAGGCGCAGTTGTACGACGCTCAGGGCGCGGACGAACTGGTCTTTCTGGATATTTCCGCCACGCCCGAAGGCCGGGCGACCACCGCTTCTTTGGTCTCGCGGGTGGCCGAGGTGGTGTTCATGCCGCTCACGGTCGGCGGCGGCATCCGCAGCGTGGAGGACATGCGACGGCTGCTGCTGGCCGGGGCGGACAAGGTCAGCGTGAATTCGGCCGCGGTGCGCACCCCCCATCTGCTGAGCGAAGGGGCAGAACGGTTCGGCGCGCAGTGCATTGTGCTAGCGATCGACGCGCGGCGGGTCTCGGCTGCCCACGAGCCGCCCCGCTGGGAGGTGGTAATCAGCGGCGGTCGCCAACCCACCGGCCTGGACGCGGTGGCGTGGGCGATCCGAGGTGTGGCCTTGGGCGCAGGGGAAATTTTGCTCACCAGCATGGATGCCGACGGCACGCTGCAAGGCTACGACCTGGCGTTGACCCGTGCAGTAGCCGAAGCCGTGCCCGTGCCGGTCATCGCTTCGGGGGGAGCAGGGCAACCGGAACACTTCTTCGACGTGCTCTCGACGGGCAAGGCCGACGCCGCGCTGGCCGCGTCGCTTTTCCACGATGGCGTGTTGCGCATTCCGGAACTCAAGGCTTATTTGGCTGAGCGGGGGCTTCCCATTCGGCCAGTATCCCCCGCGTGACGGCCACCCCCTGCGTATCGGTGGTTATCTGCTGATTTATTCTCTGGTGGCTGAACCGTTACGATTGCCGTTTTTGAGGCAGAAAGGGGGAATTCACAAACAACACGCGAGAACCTCAACAGAGGCTATACGAATAGACTATACGAAATCCTCTTGGAGCCCTAACCACCCCATCAGCCGCTGCAGCGCCTCACGCGAGGTTTGCCGGAAGACCCGCCATTCGGGCATCACCGCGATCACAGCCTCGGCCCCGTAGGTCATGTGCCGTTGCAGGTACGCGGCCAATGCTTCGGGCCCCAAACGCGCCAGCGCACGAAACGCGGCGTCGGGGGCTTGACCTGCGCGCATCTTGTAAATGGCAAAGCCCAAAGGATTCTTCAAATGCTGGCTCTGCGCGGTAACCGCCAGTAGCCAGGCCACCCATTGCTCCGCGGGCTGCCGTTGCAAGGCTTCCAGCACCTGCGGCGCTAACGCGACTTGCTTGCTCAGCAAAGTCCACCGCCATGATGCCCCACCCGCCTGGGGTTGATGTTCGTCTATAGAAGGTGACGTTGGTTTTTTAAGGTTAACGTGTGGGAAAAAATTGGCCTCTTCCGAGGGTAAGGGTTGGCGTTGCGGGGGGAAATTGGGGCCCCTGCTGGAGGAAATTCGTGGCATTTCTGGGGGAAAAGTTTGGCCGTCTCCCGAAAGGCCGGGGGAAATTTTTGTCTCTGAGGGCAGGGTTTGCTGCAGCCAGGCCATGGCCTGCCGGGCGGCTTCAGCCTCGGGGGGCGGGTCTTCGGGCAACAGACTGCGGATGGTTTGCACCACGGTGGTCAGGTTGCCTTGCTGCAGCGCCTGGGCGGCCAGGTGCAGGGGGTGTAGGTCGCCGCGGGCGGCGCTGGCCGCGAGCAGGCGGAGCGCTAGGCGGTACGCGGGCCGGTGCGCCGCGGCCAAGGGCAGGGTGAAGCGCACGGCCAAGGCGAACCGGCTGCCGCGCCCCGGCTCACGGCGGAAGAAGGCGGCCGCGGGAGGCTCGGCGACGGCCTCTTCGGGCCAATCCGCTTCCAAGGGGATGGGGGGCACCAGATCTCGGCCGTAGCGCGCTTTTTTCAGACCCAGCCAACCGGCGATTTGCCGCGTGCTCACCTGGAGCACCCGGACGCCGTGCCCGCGGGCACGGCCTTCCCGCTCCGCGTGGTAGCGCGCCGCGAGGTACAGCCAGGCCGCGGTGTGCCCCAGCCGGGGGAGGTGGTGTTCGATGAAATACCAGGGGATGAACAGTTTGCCGGCCGCCTCCAGCAGGGTGCTTTCCAGCAATTCGGCCATGCCGAGGGCTTTGGTCAGGGTTTCGGTGGGCAGGTCGGGCGCGAGGCGGGCGGCCAGCGCGTCGCGCAGCGAAGGCGCGGTGGGCGGGGG
>JALUDX010000092.1:0-13442 GCA_027053355.1 Anaerolineales bacterium
GGCGGGGGTAGCGCGGGGGCGTGGCCGCCACTTTACGCACCAGCACCAGGTAGCGCGTTTCCGCAATGCCCGGCAAGGTGAGCGGGTGGATTTTTTCCAACGCGCCGCCCAACAGGGCCAGGCTGCCCTGGGCTTCTTGGGCTTCGGCTGCCGCGGTTTCGCCCTTTTGGGCCACCATCGCGCCGCCCAGCCGCACCAGAGGCAGCAGGTATTCGGCCAAAATCGGCAGCCGCGCCACCGCGCGGGCCAGCGCCCAGTCGTAGGCTTCGCGGTGCGCCGCTTGCCTGCCGACGCTCTCAGCCCGCTCGGCCAGCACGGTCACGCCGTCCAAGGCCAACGTGTCGGCCACATGGCGGCAGAACGCGGCTTTCTTGGCCACCGACTCCACCACGGTCAGGCGCATGGCCGGGCAGAGGATTTTCAGAGGCAAGCCGGGGAAGCCCGCGCCCGCGCCTACATCCACCACCCGCTGGCCGTCGAGGCAGCCGGTGACGGTCAACACGCTGAGCGAATCCAAAAAATGCTTGGCGAGAATCGCCTCCGGCTCCCGGATGGCGGTCAGGTTGAAGCGTTGGTTCCACGTTTGCAGGGCCTGCAGGTACCGGCGGAAGGCGTCGGCCTGCGTGGGACTGATGTGCAAACCCAACCACGTGCGAGCCCAGGTCACCAGGCGTTCCATCGGGCATCTCCCCAGCGCAAAGCAGCCCTGGCGACCCGAAGGCGCAGGGCTGCTTTGCCGATAAAAATCATGCCAGAACCAAGCCGGCGAACGGAGGTGTTAGGAGGCGCTTTGCTGACGGGGCCGCTTGTAGCGGTAGGTGATGCGTCCACGAGTCAAGTCGTAAGGCGACATCTCGACCCGAACCCGATCGCCCAACAAAATGCGGATGTAGTACTTGCGCATTTTGCCGGAAAGGTAGGCCAGGATTTCGTGGCCGTTGTCCAGCCGCACTTTGAACTGGGTGTTGGGCAGGGCTTCGATGACCGTGCCTTCGACTTCAATTTTTTCTTCTGCCATCTAACTTACACCTCCGAGATGGGGCCTCAGCGGCCTTTTTGGCGTTCCTGAATTTTGCGTAAACGCCGCCGCATCCGCCGAATGGCTTTCTTTTTCTGCATACGGTTCAGTTCGCTTTTCGAGACGTACCAGCGCTTGCGCCGCACTGCGCTCAACACGCCGCTTTTGGCGACTTGTTTGCGGAAGCGCCGCAGCAGTTGGTCGGGCGTCTCGTTCGGTCGTAAGACCACGCTAACGGGCAAAGGTCTCACCTCCCTTCTGTGTCAAAATTCGATGGCTGGCATAAAAAACTCGGCTGCGTCCTGCAACGCGGCCGAGCGGGGGCACTGCCTGTGTGGTTTTAGAGCCACCAATGAGCCATCGTGCAAACTCCTGAGAAAGACCTCAGCCTGGTTCGTGGACGCGAGGGCAATTATACACCCGGAGGGCAAAAAATGCCAAGATTTTGAGCGCGACGCGCCGCGAGGCCTGCCAACCCAAAGTCGACCTTTCACGGGCCAGGCGGCTCCACTTCAAAGCGCAAGGCTTCGTCCGCGGGGCCGCGGTAGGTGCACAAGCCCACTCGCGGGGAGTTGACGTAGGGCAAAAAGGCGTCATCTTGCCCCCAGGCGGGGTGCTGGCGGGCGTGCTGGTCGCAATAGGGCTCTAAGGGCCAGGTATCGGTGTAAAGCCAGGCCGCAGGCCGGGCGCACAGGCGGCAGGTGCGCGGGGGCTTGTAATTGCGCGCCGCCACCCGGAAGCCCCCTTCCGCCAAGGGGTGGCCCGCATACTCGGCCAGCAGCCGCACCCGCAATTCGGTGGGCCAAACTTCGTCGTAAGCGTAGGCCGCGGCAGCGCCCACGGTGAAAACCTGCGCCAGGGGCACATCCATGGTGCGGCGGGCGGCGTGCTCGTCCAACACCAGCGCCACCGGGTCGGGGGTGGGGCGGCGGGCATAGGTTTCCCCGCCGATAACGAACTGGCTGTAATGGCCGCAACAATCCACCCACACCTGCCGCAAAGCCTCGTCCAGCGCAGCCAAAGGCGCGGTGGGCGCGATTTCCACAAACAGCCAAAAAGTGTCGGGGAAGTCGTTGTCCTGAATGTGGAAAAGCCATAGGGGCTGGCCGTCGTGTTGGGGGCGGCAGGCCAAGAGGTGCTCAGCCATCGCCGCCTGGGGGAAGGTGCGCTGGCAGGCAAAACAGCGTCCGGGCAGGGCTTGCATGGGCGCCTCCGGAGGTCAGCGGAACAGATCGCGTTCGGGCGGGCGCAAGAGGTCGGGCAGTGCGGCCTCGGCCAAGGGGTAGGGGAAGCCGCGGGCGTGCACCACGGGCCGCCCTTCGGCGGCCTGCCCCATGAGCAGCGAGGCTGCGGCGGCCAACTCGTCGGCCGCGGCCACCACGGTGGCCTGGAGGGGGCGGCCTACCAGGTCGGCTCGGCCGCGCAAGTCGACCACGCCCGGCACGCCGCTCAGGCCAATGGCCAGCCCCATCGTGCCCAAACGCCAGGCGCGGCCGTGGGAGTCGTTGATGATCACGCCCAGGCGTTTGCCGGTGGCGGCTTCGAGGCTGCGGCGCAGCGCGGCTGCCGAGCGGTCGGGGTCTTCGGGCAGCAGGAGCACACAGTCCTCATCGCCGCAAACGTTGGAATGGTCGATGCCCGCGTTGGCGCAGATGAACCCCAAGCGGTGCTCCACAATGAGCACGCCGGGGGCCGCGCGCAGCACGGCACGGCTTTCTTGCAAAATCAGTTCCACCAGCCGGGGGTCTTTTTCAGTTTTCAGGGCCAGTGCTTGGGCCTCGGCCGATGGGGTCACAGCCCGCAAGTCGACCAGGCGGCCTTCGGCGCGGGAAACGATTTTCTGCGCCACCACCAAAACATCACCGTCTGCGCAGCGGATGCGGCTACGACGCAGGCCTTGCAAAATCAGACCGACCAGGTCGTCCCCCTGGCGGACAAAGGGAATGCCCGCCAAGGCGGTCAGCGTCAGCGATGCCATCACTCACCTCCCCACCACGCGTACACCCAAATGGGTGGCGTGGTATGCCTTGTTCATGTAAATCAACACGCTGGTTAGGGCTTCTACCGCGACGGTGTTTTCCAGGGGGCCGGCGTCCCAAGCGCGGAAGCCCACGGCCTCGACCAGCGCCATGACCCGGTGACGGTTGGCCTTGCCGCGGCCGGCCACCAACACGTCGGCCTCGATGGGGTCGTCTTGCCACAGCACGTCGGCGGCGATGTTTTGAAAGGCGTCTACCACCGCGACGTCGGGGCCCAGCAGGTCTTGCGCCTCGAGCGCGGCGCTGCCGTGGGGCGGCAGCCACACCCGGCTCACCCGCGGGGGGCGCAGGGGCACGGTCACATCGACCAGAATTTTGCCCTGCAGCGCGGGGCGCAAGGCTTCGAGGGTTGCCCGGTGGGCTGCGTAGGGCACGCTCAGCACCACCACGTCGGCCTGACGGGCCGCGGACAGGTTGTCGAGGCCGTGCACGTCCGCGGCGCGGTCGGCCAGGCGAGCACGGATGGCCGAAGCGGTCTCGCGCGCCCGCGCCGCCTCGCGAGAGCCCACGTAAACCCGGTAGCCTGCGCGCGCCCAACGGTAGGCCAGCCCCCGGCCTTGCTTGCCCGTGCCGCCGATGACGGCCAGCGTGGGGCGATTTTCTTCCATCGGTACACCTCGTCGTCCATGGCTTGCCCGGCACACCGCCGGGGCACACCCAAAGTGTACCGCGAAAACGCGTTCGCGGGGGGAAGAAACCGGGGAATGGTATAATGGGAACTGTTCAGCCTTTGGAAAATAGCCCACGGATGAACGCGGATGATGGCGGATAGACGCGGATTTTTGGACGCCGAGGGCGCCGGGAGAGGCACCTAAGTAACCAAGCAACCAGCCACCCAACCCTTTAGCCCCTCACCTCTTCCCGCATCCCGCATCCCGCCTCCCGCTTCCCGCATCCCGCATCCCGCATCCCGCCTTTACTTCCCGCTTTCTGTGTCTTCTGTGGTTTTCTGCTTGCGTCATCCGCGGCCCATCCGCATAAATCCAGGCAGTGAATACGATGAGCGAACCTACGCATTCCCCCTCGAAACACCGCCGCCAAATCCCCTGGGGCTGGCTCACGGCCTTGGGGCTGTTGGCGATCATGGGCTGGGTCGCCTGGCAGGGCACGCAAATGCTCAGCCGCACGGCCGACCGCGTCGCCCAAATCGCCCACCCGGCCGCGCAACTAAGCACCCAGGTGGCCGAAGTTTTGCACCCCACCCCCACGGTCATTCCCGACCCGGTAACCATCATCCATCAAGTGCGCTCCCTGGCGCGGCTGGAAACCGTGCAATACACGGTAGAAAAAGTGGTCACCGCGGAAGAAGGGCAAAACCATTTCAAATTCCTCTTTGGCGACAAACTGCTCTTTGTCGCTCATGGGATTGTCATCGCGGGCATCGACTTACAAAAACTACAACCTCAAGACCTGTGGGTGCAAGATGGCGTGCTCTACGTGCGCCTACCCCCGGCTGAGGTCTTCTTGGCTACGTTGGACAACGAAAAATCCTACGTCTACGACCGCGGCACAGGCTTGCTCACCCACGGCGACATCCATCTGGAAACGCAAGCGCGCCGCGTGGCCGAGCGGGAAATCCGGCAGGCTGCGATCGCGGACGGCATTTTGCAGACCGCGCAGCAAAACGCCGAAAACTATCTGAGCCGCCTGTTCCGCAGTTTAGGTTACCCGGAAGTCATTTTCGTCCAGGCCACACCCCAACCTACCCCTACTCCCTGACTTGGAGGCTCCATGGCAGACCTGACCACTTCCCTCTTTGGTTGGACCCTGAAAAACCCCATCATGCCCGCAGCGGGGCCGCCCGTGCGCGACGCCAAAATGGCCAAAGCCTGCATTGAAGGCGGCGTAGGCGCGTTGGTAACCAAAACCATCTCCACCACCGCCGCGTCGGTGCCCACCCCCAACATGTGGGACTTGAAAAGTTACTTCTTGAACACCGAACTGTGGTCGGAACTTCCACCTGAACACTGGCTGGAAAAGGAATTCCCCGAAATCCGACGCCTGGCCGATGAGGCGGGCATCCCGGTCATCATCAGCATGGGCTACACCGCGGAAGAGATCGCCGCGCTGGCACCAAAAGTCAAGCCCTTTGCCGACGCGGTGGAACTGAGCACCCACTACATCGAAGACGACCCTCGCCCCATGCAAGAGGCCATCCGCGCGGCCAAAGAAGCGTTGGACGTGCCAGTGCTGGTGAAAATGAGCCCGTTTCGCGAGCCGCAACCGGCTGCGCTGGCCGCAGTAGAAGCCGGTGTGGATGGCATCGTGGCCACCAACTCGTTTGGACCGGCCTTCGGTATCGACATCGAACGGGGTGGGCGCCCCCTGATGGGCGGCAAGGGCTATGGCTGGCTTTCGGGCCCGGCCCTCAAGCCCATCGCCTTGCGCATGGTCTACGATATCGCGCAGGTGGTCGACGTGCCCATCATCGGCGTGGGCGGCATCAGCAAAGGTACCGACGTGGTGGAATATCTGATGGCCGGCGCCAGCGCGGTGGGGATCTGCACCGCAGCCATCACGCGGGGCCCCGGCATCTTCGGCAAAATTGCCAAGCAATTGAACAAATGGCTGGACAACAACGGCTACGCCTCGGTGGCCGAGATTCAGGGCCTGACCCTGCGGCAGCAAATTCCCACCATGGAAGCGCCGCCCATCCTCATCCCCGAAAAATGCACGGGCTGCAATTTCTGCGTGATCAGTTGCGTTTACGACGCCCTTTACTTAGACGAGAACCGCAAAATTGCCATTGTGGAAGACAACTGCTTCAAGTGCGGCGTGTGCCTTTCCCGCTGCCCGGTGGACGCGCTGGCCTCGCCTTACTAATTCACGTTACGCAGTGGCGATTGGCAGGTAGCCCTTTAACACATAAAACCAATGGATATTTGGCTTTTTCGCCCTCACCTATCCCCCAGAGCCGCTCCCTTCGTCTTCGCTCAGGGCGGCGGCTCAGCCCTCTTTCCTCTCCCAGTGGGAGAGGAAAGAGGGCGCGCAGCGGGGGAAAGGTGAGAGCGCTCAATGCGAATGTTCAACTGCGTAACATGAGTTACCAACCCGCGTGACGCCGTAAAGCACTATCGCGCCCAGACACCTCGCTTCCCTCGGCCCGCGGAGAGAAAAGCCATGACGCTTACAGCGCCAGAATCGGCATTGTTCTTCAAATTGATGTGGTCACTCCAGCACTTTGTCAATCAGAAATTTGGCATCGTGTCGGGTGTTACAACGGTGGAAAAGTATCCATCCCTGCCAATCAGGAAAAAACTCGCGGTGAGAAACGCTCTGTTTACGTCAAAACAGTGCTGTTACCTTTCAAAAAGAAAATCGTATATGATGGGATATTAGAAGGCCATAACGTATATTTTGGCAGAGGCGTAAAACAGGCGCTGAAAGAAACTTACATGGCGGCCAAGCAACAGGGGCGCATCATCGTCAGTTTCGATGCTTCAGAGCTTTCGATGCTTCAGAGCAGAAAAAGAAACCAGCAGCAAAACAGAAAGACTGAAAACCGCTGTTGGACGAATTAGCGCAAGGCGCAAAGAAGTTACGAGCCAGCAGTGGAGAGCCGGCAATACACAGCCCGACGTTCAGCCTGATAAAAGCCAGCATCGAATTTGCAAAGTAGCCACAGACAATCCCGAAGATACCGACAGGCTATGGAAAGCGTACAAACGGGTAGAGCGAGCCATGCGGAAGGCGGAAACTGTGTTGCGCAGGTTGGAGTATTTTGAACGAGGAGAAACCTGAACCTGCGCGACGATAACCGTTCAGCATCGGAGAACCACGAGGAAACCACAGATTACGCAGATTAGCCCAGATCGAGCAAAAAACGCTGAAAAGCGGCACGTTCACTTCCGTTGCTTACGACCTGACGTCTTAAACATCAGCGTGAATCCGTTGCCATCCGCCCCCCTCAGGAGCGCTTCGGCGCTCCTGAACCCTTTTCCCTGCCCGGCCTCGCACCTGAGCACGGGCAAAACCCAATCCCGCACGCCGCTGCCGCCTTCCGTGCTTCCCCTCTACGCCGTCGGCAGTTTCCCTTTGCTGAGGCTGAACAGTCATCGAGAAAGAAGGTGTACTCATGCTGCAAAAATACGCTGAATCCCTGAGCGACCGCGTGCCCGCCTGGCTGGTGCTGGCGGCCGCGGCCGTGTGGACGGCGTTCCCCTTGCTGCTGTATGGCTTGTGGCGCGAGCCGCATTCTTACCGCAGCGAGATGCTGCCCGGCGCGCTGCTGCTCACCCTGATCCTCTTGGCTTTGGGGTGGGCTCACCCCGCGTTGTATTTCGTGGCCGCGGTGCCGCTGGCCGCGCTCAACACCATTTACGCCCACACCGCCCATTTTTGGCATATCGGCGACCTGCCCGTGCGGGTCGAAACCGCGCTGGATTCTTCCCCCGAAGAAAGCCGCGAGTTCATCCAGCGGTTCGTGCTCCACGCCAAATTTACCTGGCTGCTGGGAGCCTACCTGTTGGGGGTGCTGCTGTTAGGAGCGGCCTACTGGCACCTCTTCCGCGGCCAGAAAGCACCGTCGCGCAAACGGCGCGGGCGCGCGCTGAGCCTGGCCCTGGCCTTGGTTTTGCTGGCAGGTAGTTGGCCCTTCCTCCAAACCTACCCCGGCACAGCCTTAGGCATCACCACCTACAAGGTGTATCACCGGGTCAACCCCATCTTGCAGCGCAAAGACCGCATCGCCGCGCTGATGGCCCAAGCGCCCCCCTTGCCCTGCACCGCGACTTACGACAAAATCGTGTTCGTGTTGGGGGAATCGGCCAACCGCGATTACATGAGCGCCTACGGCTTTTCCATGCCCACTACGCCGTTCATGGAACACCTGCCCCACAAGGTATTGCTGCGGGCGATCTCGCCCGTGAACCAAACCATGACCGCGGTGCCCATCATCTTGACCCCCGCGACCGTAGCCGACTACCAACCGTTTTACACCAGCCCGAGCATCGTTTCGGACCTGCGACGCTGCGGCTATCAGACCGTCTGGCTTTCCAACCAGTTGCGTTACAGCCCCTACACCTCCAGCGTCTCCTCCATCGCCAGCGAAGCCAACACCGTACGCTTTACGCTGGATGTGCTGCACCTGCGAGGCAGCGCGCCCGACGGTGCGCTATTTCAACTTTTCTCCCCCAACGATTTGATCCCCGGCAAAAAGCAGGCCTACTTCTTCCACCTGATCGGCTCGCACTTCGAGTGGAAAGAGCGTTACCCGCCCGACCAGGCGCTGATTCCGCACCCTAAAAATGTGCTGGAAGAGTACATCAACACCATCCATTACACCGACACCGTGCTGCAACGGCTGTTCGAGACCTTCCGCAGCCACAGCGAAAACATGCTCTTTGTGTATGTCTCAGACCACGGCGAATGGATGACCACCACCCGCGGCGGTCACGCCCACGCCGACCCTTTTCAAGAGGAATACCGAGTGCCGCTGCTCTTTTGGAGCACCCACGCCGAAGACCTGCAAGTCTTTGCCGACGTGGCCGCCCAAGACCGCCTGGTCAACACCGAAAATTTAGACCGGCAAATGCGTTATCTGATGGGGCTGGAAAGCGACCCCCATTTTTCGTACAGCACGCGCGTGTTGGCGTTAGGGCCGGGGCAGGAATATGATTATCTGCAATTGCCCGCGGCAGGCACGCCAGAAACCCGCTGAAGGTTGGCGAGGCAACGATGGATTTCCCCTGGCTTTTGTGGATTGTAGGCAGCCTGGCCGCGTGGGCAGCAGCGCGGGAAGTTTCGCGCGCCGGCAAGGGAAGGGGCTGGCGCGTTGCCGGGCGGTTGGCCTGGCTGGCCGCGGCAGTGGTGCTCCTGGCACCAGCCGAGGCCTGGGCTGCCCACCGCTTCATTTCCTGGCTATACGAAACACCCCGGTCTTTTGCCGACCGCCTGCTCCGCAGCCGCCACGTGCTCCCTCTCGCCTTTTACCAGGCCAAAGGCGCGCGCGGGCTGCGCCTGCTCGTCGTCGGCAGTCTGATGCTGACCCTCGGCCTTGCCGCCGCGGCCGCGTGGCAGCGCGGGGGTTGGGGTGCGCGCGTGCGCGGCTGGCTGCGACGCCCCGCTGGCCGAGCCGCGGCGGTCGCACTCCTGGTGATGCTCAGCGCGCCCCTCTTCTACACCGCGTGGCTCAGCGTCCAGATGCACCGCCCCCACCCGGTATTCTACACCGACTGCCACAAAGTGTGGAAGCACCACCGCGACAGCCTCTCCGAGGCCGTCGCGGCCTTCGACCGCGGCGCGCCCGGCATTGAAATCGACATCCTCTACGACAAAGCCCAGCGTCGCTACGTCATCGGCCGCTACGACGTCGCGCTGCCGCCAGTGCCACTGGAAAAGGTGTTCGCCGCGGTGGGCTCGCGGGGCTATTTCTGGTTGGATACGAAGACCATCCACTACCTCTCGTCGGCCGAAGCGCAGCAAGCCGCGGCGGATATGAAAGCCCTGCTTTCCCGCTTCCGCCTGCTGCACCGCGCCATCGTGGAATCGGACGCACCGCAAAATTTGCGCTATTTCGCCGCCCAGGGCATCTACACCAGTTATTGGATTTTCGACATCGACGAAAGCGCCTTCCCCAAAACACCGTGGGCGCGCTGGTGGGCGCTGACCCGCATTCAACGCAACTACAGCCGCGGGAACTTCGCCGCCATCTCGCTGGACCAACGGTTCTACACGCCCCTGGTGCGGTGGATGCTGAAGGGCGCGCGCATCCACATTTTCACTGTCAACGACGAAGGCCGCATTCGCGACCTGGTGCACCAAGAGGCCATCCGCGTGGTGCTCACCGACACTGATTTTTACGACATCACCGATTGCCGCTAATTACCTTGTATCGGTTCAGCCTCGGCAAAGGGGAACCGCAGATTACGCAGATTGCGCAGAAGGAAAAATGCAGAGCGGGACGCGGGATGCGGGATGCGACCGTATTCGCCCCCTGTCACCCGTGGTCTATTCCCCTGCGGCTGAACAGTTGCCCGCCCATTTTGGAGTGCCCATGACAACCGTACTTCGTTCATTGCATCGCTTCGGGCGCTGGGGTGCGCTGAGTGGGCTGTTGGTGCTCGTGCTCGCCGCGTGCAGCGCCTTAGCCGCACCGCCCACCCCAACGCCCACGCCCACCTTCACCCCCTCGGCCACGCCGACGCCCACCGCCACGCCCACCCCTACCTCGACGCCCACGCCCACCCCGCCGTGCCTGGCCGCGCAACTCGCTACCCCCGGCCCCGGCCAGGCGCAAGTACCCCCAGGCGAAAACCTCACCGTCACCTGGGCAGTGCGCAACACCGGCTCGTGCACCTGGCAGCCGCCCTTCCACCTGCACGCCTTAGCCGACTCAGAATTGCCCGACGCGGCCGTACTCACCAAACAAAGGGTCGCTCCAGGCGAAACGGTCGACCTGCAGGCCCAGATTCAAGCGCCCACCTCGCCCGGCACTTACACCGGTCATTGGCAGATCGTTTGGGGCGCAGACAAAACCCTTCCCCCCGCGCTGCACTACACCGTGCTGGTGCCCAGCCCCACGCCAACCCCCACCCCCACGCCTGGGCCGTCGGTGCTGCGCAAAGGCACCATCGACCTGCGCGCCGGGCACACGGCCAACTTCGACAACGGCGCGCCCGACATCATCTACAAAAACGCCGGGCCCGGCGACTTCCAAATCATGCACAACACGCCCGTGGTGAACTTCCATCGCTTTTACTTCTGGCCGCCCGATTTTGCCGATTGTTACCACGCCCATTACGTGCATCAAGACAACGCCATCCTGTTCACCAACCCCTACCAGCCCGTGGGCAGCACGTATTGCTTCATCACCGACCAACGGCGGTTGGGCATCATGCACATCGACGGCGCGTACGTCGACGGCAACGGCACGCCGCACCTCATCATCACTTACGTCACCTGGAACGCCTTTCTCCCATAGCCGCGTAACTAACCAGGCAACCCCAATCCCACAGCGCCTCGATAACACCCAGCCATGCCCCCTTTCCGCCTGCACGCCCCCTACCAGCCCACCGGCGACCAGCCCCAGGCCATCCGCCAACTGGTCGCCGGCCTGCGCCGCGGCTTTCGGCATCAGGTGCTCCTCGGCGCCACAGGCACGGGTAAAACGTTCACCATGGCTTCAGTCATCGCCCAAATGCAGATGCCCGCGCTGGTTTTGGCGCACAACAAGACCTTAGCCGCCCAACTCTACGCGGAGTTCAAGGCCTTCTTCCCCGAAAACGCGGTGGAATACTTTGTCTCGTATTACGACTACTACCAGCCCGAAGCCTACGTGCCGCAGCAAGACCTGTACATCGAAAAAGACGCGGACATCAACGAAGAAATCGAACGCCTGCGCCTGGCCGCAACCACCGCGCTGATGACCCGGCCGGACGTGATCATCGTAGCCTCGGTTTCGGCCATCTACGGCCTGGGCAACCCCGAGGCCTACGGCCGGGGGGTGATTCGCCTGCAAGTGGGCGCCATCTATCGCCGCAACGCGCTGCTGCGCCAACTGGTGGAAAGCCAATACCAGCGCAACGACATCGACCTCCGCCCCGGCACGTTTCGCGTGCGCGGCGACACCGTCGAAATCGCGCCCGCCTACGCGGACAACACCGTCTACCGGGTCGACTTCTTCGGCGACGAAGTAGAACGCATCGCGGAATACGACCTCTGGGGGCAGAAGCAAGCCTTCCTTTCGCAGGTAGAAATCTTCCCCGCCCGCCACTACCTCACCGAGGAAGAAAAAATGCAGAAAGCCCTGGCTGACATCGAAGCCGAGTTGCATGCCCGGCTGGCCGAACTCAAGGGCCAGGGCAAACTGCTCGAAGCCCAGCGCCTCGAACAGCGCACCCGTTACGACCTGGAAATGCTACGCGAAATGGGCTATTGTTCGGGCATCGAAAACTATTCCCGCCACTTAGAGCAGCGCCCGCCCGGCTCCCCGCCGTGGACGCTGATGGACTACCTGCCGTCGGAATATCTGCTCATCATCGACGAATCGCACATGACCATCCCCCAGATTCGGGGCATGTACCACGGCGACCGCAGCCGCAAACAAACCTTGGTGGAATACGGCTTCCGCCTGCCCAGCGCGTTGGACAACCGCCCCCTCACGTTCACGGAATTCGAGCAGCGCATGGGCTACACCATCTACACCAGCGCCACGCCCGGCCCTTACGAACTCGCAAAAGCACAGCAGGTGGTGGAACAAATCATCCGCCCCACCGGCTTGCTCGACCCCGAAGTGGAAGTGCGGCCTACCGAGGGGCAAATCGACGACCTGCTGGCCGAAATCCACGCCCGCGTGGCGGTGGGCGAACGGGTACTGGTCACCACCCTCACCAAACGCATGGCCGAGAAACTCAGCGACTATCTGGTGGAGCAGGGCGTCAAAGTCCACTATCTGCACTCTGAAGTCGATACGCTGGATCGGGTGGGCATTCTGCGCGACCTGCGCACCGGGGTTTTCGACGTGGTGGTGGGCATCAACCTGCTACGGGAAGGCTTAGACCTGCCCGAGGTGTCGCTGGTCGCCATTTTGGACGCGGACAAAGAGGGCTTTCTGCGCAGTGCGACCGCGCTCATTCAAACCATCGGCCGTGCGGCGCGGCACGTGCACGGCAAGGCCATCATGTACGCGGACAAAATCACCCCCGCGATGCAGCAAGCCATCGACGAAACCAACCGCCGACGGGCGAAGCAAATGGCCTACAACCAGGCCCACGGCATCGAGCCCCGCAGCGTGGTCAAAGAAATTCACGACCTGACCGAGCGGGTGGCCGCGCAGGTGGCCGAAAGCCAGGCCGCGTATCAGGGCGCGCCCGACGTCGAGAGCCTGTCAGCCAAGGAGATTGCGGCGCTCATCGAGGCTTTGGAACAGGAAATGCGCGCCGCGGCCGAGGCGTTAGAGTTCGAACGCGCAGCCGCGCTGCGCGACCGCATCTTCGAACTACGCGGCCGCCTGGCCGCCGACCCTACCCTCAAACCCTGGGAACGCCTAAAACTACTGGGGGAAATGGGCGCCGCCGACGAGGCAGAGCGACGCTAAAAACACAGAGAGCGGAAGGCGGGACGAGGGAAAAACATCGGGAAACCTGATTGACTGACAAAACTTTGTCCCGTGGTTTTCAACGCAACATCCATCGCGCTCCCGCTCGTTGTTTCTTAGGCCGACAATCTCATTTCGTCAGGCCAAGGCTTTTCGAGAACCTCGCTTTTCATGCCCTCTCCTCTCCCTCAAAGCCGCCCCCTTCGACTTCGCTCAGGGCAGCCTTCGACTTCGCTCAGGGCAGCCTTCGACTTCGCTCAGGGCAGCCTTCGACTTCGCTCAGGGCAGCCTTCGACTTCGCTCAGGGCAGCCTTCGACTTCGCTCAGGGCAGCCTTCGACTTCGCTCAG
>JALUDX010000093.1 GCA_027053355.1 Anaerolineales bacterium
GCCCCCCTTTTATTCCCCCCTCCCCTCTCCCGCAGCAGCGGGAGAGGGGAGGGGGGAAAGCCGCCGCCCTGAGCGAAGTCGAAGGCCGCCCTGAGCAAAGTCGAAGGCCGCCCTGAGCGAAGTCGAAGGCCGCCCTGAGCGAAGTCGAAGGGGGCGGCTTGGGGGGAGAGGAGAGGGCATGAAAAGCAAGGTTTTCGAGAAGCCTTGGCCTGACGCGATGAGATTATCGGCCAAAGAAACAACGAGCGGGCGCGCGATGGATGTTGTGTTGAGCAATCACACCACGGGACAAAGTTTTGTCAGTCAATCAGGTGCGGGGCGTCAGCCGTTCAGGAATTTGAGCAGTGCTTCGCGGCTGATGCGATAAGCCCGGCCAATTTTGCGGGCCGGCAGGTCGCCCGATTCGATGGCCGCGAGCACGTCTTCTTCAGAAACCTGCAACACACGCGCCGCATCCGCGGGGGTGAGCACCGCTGGTAGCCCGCCTGCGGGTTGGTCAGACGCCGCACCGGCGGACTGCTTGCCCTGCGCCATGCTGCCCATGGTCTGAGAAATCATGTTGCCGATACCCATGCCCGCGCCAATGCCCGCGGTAAGGCCCGCGCCGCCGCTGGGGTTTTGTGCGGCTTCGCGCATCGCATCGGCAGCCTGCAGTTGCGCGTAAGTTTGCGCGTCCAGCAGGCCGCGCGCCCGCAGTTCCTCGGCTGTGTTCTCAGAGGGCGTCAGGCTGGCAATGACGAAGGTCTTGAGTTCCAACCCGATGGCCTCGAACTCCGCCGCGGCTTTGGCCCGCACCCCTGCGCTGATTTCATCCAGCCAGCCCAAAATGTCCTGCACCGTGTTGTACTTCCCCTTCATCTCGCCAAACATGTCGGTCATGCTGCGCAGCAGGCGGCTGCGGAGGTCGTTTTCGATATCCGACATCAAATAAATGCCGCGGGTGCCGACGATTTGGGTCACGAACTGCTGGGGGTTTTTGACCTGGTAAGAGTAGGTACCAAAGCCTTTGAGCAGCAGCCAGCCCAACCCCACGCCGGGGGTCTGCACCGGGATGGGCTGGGGGGTGCCCCATTTTCGGTCGCGGAATTCGCGCCGCGAGACAAAATACACCTCGGCCGTAAAGGGCGAGCGGCCGTCGAAGGCTTTGCCCAAAAGGTTGATCAGCAACGGGATGTTGGCCGTGGTGATGGTGTGCCGACCGGGGCCGAAAACATCTAAGGCTTTGCCGTCGCGGAAAAACACCGCGGATTGCGATTCGCGCACAATCACCTGCGAACCAAGGCGAAAATCGCCAGCGCCGGTTTCTGGGAACCGGTGCACAATTTCGTTGGGCATCTCGTCAGCCCATTCGATCACGTCGAACACGCGAGCCATGAAACTCTCCTTTCTGGGGGGAAGCGATTAGTCGCCGAGGATGGTCTCTTCGCGGCGGTTGAACGTTTCCAGCGCCTGGCGGGCTTGCGCCAACAAGTCGCGCATGGCCTGGGGGAACTGATCGGTCTGCAGCGCCTGCTCCAGTTGGTCGACACCGGCTTTGATGGCCTCGACCAGATCTAGCAATTGGGCGTCGAACGTGTAGAGGCGCTGCAGTGCGGCGTCGTCCACCTTGACGGCGTCGAAAAAGCCGGCGTAGCCATAAGAGGCGGTGCGAATCTGGTCGGCCAGGCTCCGCAAGCGGATGGCGATGCCTTCCACGTCGTCGAGGTACGTGAATTCCCCTGACGAAGCCATCTGGCGCTGGATTTCGGTCAGGCGACGCCATTGCTCGGTAAGCCGTTCGGCAATGTGCAAGCGGAGAATTTTGTCGGCATCGCGCCGATGTTCCTTCGCCCGGTATCCCTGGAATCCCGGCAAGCCGCTGACCAGGCGTTCCAAGGCATTTTCGGCGTTTTGAATATCTTGGGCATTAATCGGAGACATTTTTCCTCACCTTCGCGGAAAACGAATAAGACACAACCGTGCCCGAGGCGCGCTCGGCCTCGCTCAGCACATCAATAGCATAGCATAGAAAAGCCCGCCGCGCAAGTCGCTGGTGCAGAATTTTCGTCACTGTTCAGCCTCGGCGAGGGAAAACCACGGATTACGCAGATTCCGCAGAAAGACATCCTCAAATTTCACAGATGTACCCAGATTGAACGCGCTCACTTCCGTTGCTTAGCGCAAAAATCCGCGAGAGCCCGTTGCCATCCGCGTCATCCACGGCTGATTTCCTCAAGGCTGAATGGTTACATTTTCCCTAAAACGCCAACAGCGCTCGCGCGACGAAACCGCAACGTTATGAAACAGCGCCCCTTCCGCCCTCACCCCAAAACTTTGGTAAAATAGAGCCCGCGCAGGGCGCCTTCGAGGCGCCTTCATTTTTTGGGCGCAGCCAGAGCCAAGCACCTGCGCACATCAAAGCCTGCCTCGCCAGGCGGGCAGACGCGATTTTCTGACGAGGTGATTTTTATGTCCCACGCACGTCGTGTTACGGTGAGTTTGAGCCGAGGTATGGGGCTTTTGGATGTAACCATGATCGGCGTCGGCGCAATGATCGGCGCTGGCATTTTCGGCCTGACCGGCATTGCAGCGGGCGAAGCAGGCCCGGTCGGCCTGCTGGTCGCCTTCGCGCTCAACGGCATCATCACCAGCCTGACCGGCCTGACCTATGCGGAATTGGGCGCAGCCATCCCCGAGGCCGGCGGCGGCTATCTCTGGGTGCGGGAGGGGCTTTCCCGCTTTTGGGGCTTCTTCGCGGGCTGGATCTCGTGGTTCAGCCATTCGGTGGCGTGCAGCCTGTACGCGGTGATCTTCGGCACCTTCTTCGTGGAGTTGCTCAAACTGGCCGACATCCATTTCGGGCAGTCGCCCCTTTTCTTGGGCTTGAGCGCCGAAGATTTCGCCATCAAAGTGAGCGCGCTGCTGGTGGTGGCCTTGTTCATGTACGTCAACCTCAAAGGCGCTTCAGAAACCGGCACCGTGGGCAACATCGTGACCGTGTTCAAAATCGTGGTGCTGTTGGTGTTGGTGGGGTTCGGCCTCAAAGCCATGAGCAACATGCCCCATTGGCCTGACCATTTTCTGCGGGATCCTTCCCCCTTCCCCCACGGCATGTGGGGCGTGCTCAGCGCCATGGGGCTGACCTTTGTGGCCTTCGAGGGCTATGAAATCATCGCCCAAAGCGGTGAGGAATTGAAAGACCCCGGTCGCAATCTCCCCAAGGCGATTTTTTATTCCATCGCCATTGTGGTAGCCATTTATTTGCTGGTGGCCTTTGTGGCCGTGGGCGCGCTCACCCACGCCGACACCGGCGGCATCCCCGCGTGGCAATACTTGGGCAAAGAGGGCGAGCGGGCGATGATTCGCCTGGCCACCCACGTGATGCCTTACGGTACGCTCATCATGATTCTGGGCGGTCTGGCGTCGACTATTTCGGCCCTCAACGCGACGGTGTATTCCAGTTCGCGGGTCTCTTTTGCCATGGGAAGGGGGGGCGACCTGCCCGCCATGTTTGGGAAGGTGCACCCCCGCAACCGCACGCCGCACATCGCCATTTTGATCAGCGGGCTGCTCATCGGGTTCATGGCCGTGGCGCTGCCGGTAGCCGACGTGGCCAGCGGTGCGTCGCTGACCTTCTTGATGCTGTTTTTGCTGACCAACGTTTCCCTCATCCAACTACGCAAAGACCGACCCGACCTGAAGCGTCCCTTCAAAGTGCCCTGGGTGCCGGTGTTGCCCATTCTGGCCATCGCGGCGCAAGGGGTGTTGGCCATTGATTTGCTGCGCGCCAGCCCCATCGCCTGGGCGGCCACGGTGTTGTGGATTGTGTTGGGCGTTTACCTGTTCCGCCGCTGGGGCGGCCGCGAGGAGGCCAACAAAGAGGCAGACACCATCTTACTGGAAGAAACCATCGCAGAGCGGCGTTTTTCCATCATGGTGCCCGTGGTTTCGGTAGGCGAAGGCCGAGAAATGGCTCGCTTCGGCGGCATGCTGGCGTACTATTACGAAGGCGAACTTTTTGCGCTCCACGTGGTGCGGGTGCCGCACCAATTGAGCCTGAGCGATGGGCGGGCTTTCCTCAAACAGGCGCGCCCTCTGCTGGACGCCGTGGTGGAAGTGGGGCAAGAATTCGACGTGCCGGTACGCACCCAATTGCGTTTGGGGCGAAAAGTCGCCAGATCCATCGTCACCGCCGCGCAAGAGCGACATGTGGACATGCTCTTGTTGCACTGGCCGGGGCACAGCGACACCCACGGCGCGGCTTACGGGCATATCATCGACGCGGTTTCTGCAAACCCACCCTGCAATTTGGCCGTGGTGCGGTTGGTGCGCCCCATCGTGCCCCCGCGGCGCATCTTGGTGCCCGTGGCCGGCGGGCCCCACACCCAATTGGCCGTGGAAGTGGCCGTGGCCCAGGCCGTCTACACTGCGGAAAAGGTGCTCCAGCCCGGCGAGCCCGAGCCGCAAGTGGTGGCGCTGCACTTGACACCGCGCGGGGGCGCCCCCAAAGAACTGGAAGAGCGCCAGCGAGCGCTGCTGGAACAATTTTCCACCATTACCACTTTCCCCGTGGAACTGCGGATCGTGCCCGGCGACGATGTGGTGCGCGATATTCTGGCCTACGCCAAAGAACACCGCTTCGAGCAAATCGTGGTCGGCGCTTCCGAAGAAGGCTTTTTAGAGCAAGCCATGTTTGGCACCATCCCCTACCGCATCGCGCAACAAGCCGAAGTCAATGTGGT
Source organism: Anaerolineales bacterium (assembly GCA_027053355.1). Classification (GTDB taxonomy): domain Bacteria; phylum Chloroflexota; class Anaerolineae; order Anaerolineales; family DRMV01; genus DRMV01. The sequence continues at coordinate 4,722 of JALUDX010000093.1, forward strand.
GATGGTGAAACGCTACCTGCCGCTGAAACACGGCGTATTGGGGCGGCTGAAATTCAAGCGGTAACGCGAGACACCAAGCCGCCAAAATAACGCTAAGAGCACCAAGCACAAGAAAAGCCCGGACAAGCGCGACTTCCGCCGCCGCATTTTGAAAGCCCCCATCACCGCACCGCCGGCATATTCTCCATACTCCCCCAGAGCCGCTCCCTTCGCCTTCGCTCAGGGCGGCGGCTCAGTAGCCCCCTCTCCTCTCCCATTGGGAGAGGAGAGGGGGCGCGCAGCGGGGGTAAGGTGAGGGCAAAAAGCCACTGCAGCTTCTGGGTAGGTAATTACGTTTTCGGTGGTCTTTCTGTGCCTTCTGTGGTTTCCCCAACTTACCCAAAAACGTGCGGGCTTTCGTAGGGGCGAACGGCCGTGCGCCCCTACCCGAGCGGTGCCTTGGCCCCGCGCGCCAAAAACGGGCGAGGCACGCCCCGCCCCTACCCTGCCGCCTTCTGTGTTTTCTGTGGTCTTTCTGTGTCTTCTGTGGTTTTCCCGCCCTGCCCCCAAAAACGCGCGGGCTTTCGTAGGGGCGAACGGCCGTTCGCCCCTACCCGAGCGGCAACGTGTTGCCGCGCGCCAAAGGGGGCGAGGCACACCTCGCCCCTACCCTGCCGCCTTCTGTGTTTTCTGTGGTCTTTCTGTGTCTTCTGTGGTTCCCCCGCGCCGCGCCCAAACGCCGCGGGGGCTTTGTAGGGGCACCGCACGCCAAAAGCGGGCGAGGCACGCCTCGCCGCCCCTACCCGACGACCTTCTGTGTTTTCTGTGGTCTTTCTGTGTCTTCTGTGGTTCCCCCGCCTTACCCCAAAAACGCGCGGGCTTTCGTAGGGGCGAACGGCCGTTCGCCCCTACCCGAGCGGCAACGTGTTGCCGCGCGCCAAAGAGGGCGAGGCACGCCTCGCCCCTACCCTGCCGCCTTCTGTGTTTTCTGTGGCCTTTCTGTGTCTTCTGTGGTTTCCTCGCCCTGTCCCAAAAAACGTAAGGGGGTCGTAGGGGCGAACGGCCGTTCGCCCCTACCCGAGCGGCAACGTGTTGCCGCGTGCCAAAGAGGGCGAGGCACGCCTCGCCCCTACCCTGCCGCCTTCTGTGTTTTCTGTGGTCTTTCTGTGTCTTCTGTGGTTTTCCCGCCCTGCCCCCAAAAACGCGCGGGCTTTCGTAGGGGCGAACGGCCGTTCGCCCCTACAGGTGCACCGCGCGCCAAAAGGGGGCGAGGCACGCCTCGCCCCTACCCTGCAACCTTCTGTGTTTTCGGTGGTCTTTCTGTGTCTTCTGTGGTTTCCCCAACTTCCCCCAAAAACGCGCGGGCTTTCGTAGGGGCGCACGGCCGTGCGCCCCCCTACTACCCAGAAGCGATGCAGTGGCTTTTCGCCTTTTTATTTCGGGAACCGCCGCAGCACCTCGGCCGCGGTGGGCAGGGGCAGGCTGTCGCCCAGCGTCACCTCGGCCGGGGCTTTGGGGGCTTTCTTCAGCCGCTCGGCCCCTTGCAGGATGAACAGTGGCGTACCCTCGGCGGTGTATTTGCGCAGCACCACCGCCTGCCCGGTCAGGTAGCCCTCGCTGTCGATGGCGCAACTGGTCACCACGCCGACCACCTTGCCGCGCTTGTCGAGCACCGGGTCGCCTAAGTGCGCCATGCGCACATGCTTCTCGGTGAAGCGGAAGCGCACGATTTCCTGCTGCCGCGCGGCCTCGCGGGCCAGGAAGGCTTCCCGACCGATGAACCACGGCTTGTATGTCTTGACGAATTTGGCGAAACCGGCCTCGCCCACGCCCAAGTTGAGCGGCCCGCCCATCTCGTGGCCGTAGAGAGGCAGCCCGGCCTCGGTGCGCAGCGAATCGCGGGCGCCTAAGCCGCACGGCTTGAGGCCAAAGGGCTCGCCCGCCGCCAGCAGCGCCTCGAAGAGTTCCGCCGCCCGGTCGGGGTGGACGAACAACTCAAAGCCCATCTTCTCGCCGGTGTAGCCCGTGCGCGAGATGATAAGGTCGAAGCCGCCCACGGCGGCGCGGATCACATGGTTGCGCTTCATGCGGCGGATGCGGCGCTCGGTGGCGGCATCCACGCCCAGGGCAAAGAGCGCGTCGCGGGAACGCGGCCCCTGCAGGGCCAGATCTACCCGCATGTCGGCGCCCTCTTTGGGGTCGCGCAGGTTGCGCAGCACGGCCTTGCGGCCAAAGGCCCGCGCCCACGGGCGGGCGTTATCCATCTTCACCCTGCCTTCCTTCACCGCGTTCAGCCAGGCCCAGTCTTTCTCGTCGTTGGCCGCGTTGACCACCACCAGGTACTTCTCAGCCTCATAGCGGTACACATACAGGTCGTCGATCACGTTGGCGTCCGGGTCGAGGAAGTGGGTGTAAGCCGCCTCGCCCACCTTGAGTTTGCCGATGTCGTTGGCGCACACGCTGTCCAGGAAAGCCGCCGCATCGGGCCCCTCGACCTGATAGACGCCCATGTGGGTCACATCGAACAGCCCGGCGGCCTGGCGCACGGCCAGGTGCTCTTCCATCACCGAGGAATACCACACCGGCATCTCCCACCCGGCGAAGGGCACCATCTTGGCTCCTAAGCGCTTGTGCAGGTCGAAGAGAGGAGTGCGGCGCAGGGTTTCGGGTTCGGTTTCTTCCCAGTGGAAGGCGGGGAGGGATCTCTCCCCACCCCCCGCTGCGGCCTCCGGCCGCAGCGGGGGAGGGGTGGGATCTATTCCCACGAAATACGGCTTCGCCTCGGCCGCGGCCACCTCACCGGCGGGCAGCGGGTCGGGTTCCCCGTCTAAGGCTTCCAGCACCCACACCGGGCCGGGCACTTTGCGCTTGAGGTCCGGGTCGCCGAAGGCGATGTAGCCATCGGAGAGGTCGCGCAGGTAGGTCATCACCAGGGGGGCGTCCGCCGCGGCCACGGTCAGGCGGAAGCGGCGGGGCTCCACACAGCGCAGGGTGCCGCTCATCCAGCCCTTGGGGGTGTGCAGGCGGGTGGGCTGGGTCGCGCCGGGTTCCAGGGCTTCCACATCCGAAGCCAGGGTCACATTGAGGAACGCGCGCACCCGCTCGCCGCCGATTTCCAACACGGTGCGGTCGCCGGGGCGCTGGGTCTTGTCGTCGGCATAGTAGAAGTGGGGATAGCCGAAGCCCTGGGGCTCGAAGTCGCGGCCGGCGCGTTCGGCCAGGTCGCGCACCCGCAGGCGGGCGTCCTGCAGGGCGTCGTAATCCACCTTGGCACGCTGCTTGCCGTCCACGGTGTAGGGCGTCACCGCCCAGAGCAGGTCGGCGATGACATCGGCCAGTTCGCGGCTCATGGCCTCGTCGAAGCCGCGTTGGGTAATCCACGGCGTGCCCATGCGGATACCCGAGGGGTTCTTCGCCCCCTTGTCGCCGGGGATGGTGTTGCGGTTGACCACAATGCCAGCCACATCCAAAATGCGGGCCGCCAGGTCGCCGGAAAGGGGCGTGCCGTCCTCGCCGCGCACGCTCTTGCAGTCCAGGTTCATCAGGTGGGTGTCGGTGCCGCCGTAGGGGATGCGGAAGCCCCGCTCGGCCAGCCGCTCGGTGAAGGCGGCGCAGTTTTTCACCACCTGGTGGGCGTACTGGCTGAACTGCTCGGTCTGCACCAGTTTGAACAGCAGCGCCAGGGCAGCGAAGATGTTCACATGGGGCCCGCCCTGCTCACCGGGGAACACGGCGCGGTCAATCTTGCGGGCGAGCACCGGGTTGGTGGTCAGGATGACCGCCCCGCGGGGGCCGCCCAGGGTCTTGTGGGTGGTAAACGAAATCACATGGGCGTAGCCCACGGGCGAGGGGTAGGCCCCGCCCACCACCAGCCCGGCCACATGGGCGATGTCGGCCATCAGGTAAGCGCCCACCTTGTCGGCGATGGCGCGGAAGCGGGCCCAGTCCACCGCCCAGGGGTAGGACGAGTACCCGGCCACGATGATTTTGGGCTTGTGCTCCAGGGCCAGGGCCTCGATCTGGTCGTAATCCAGACGCTCGGTTTCCGGGTCCACCGTGTAATGCACCGGGTTGTAGAGTTTGCCCGTGCGGTTGGCGCGCGAGCCGTGGGAGAGGTGCCCACCGTGCACCAGGTGCATGGAAAGGATGGTATCGCCGGGCTGGATGAGGGCGTGGTAAACCGCATTGTTGGCTGGCGCGCCGGAGAGGGGCTGGACGTTGACGAAAATATCGTCCGCGCTCACGCCGTTGGCGGCGAAAGCCTCGGCGCAGCGCCGGCGGGCCAAGGATTCCACGATATCGGCGTATTCCACGCCCTTGTAGTAGCGCGGGTCGGCCAGGCGGCGGTACTCGGCCAGCCGCGCCTTGTAATCGAGGATATCTTCCTCGTGCAGCCAGCGCCAGTGTTCGGGGGGGTAGCCCTCAGCGTAGATGTTTTGGAAGGCCGAGGCCATGGCCTCGCGCACGGCCAGAGGCGCCTGGCTCTCGCTGGGAATAAGGATGAGCCGCCGCACCTGCCGCTCGGCTTCCACCTGCGTGAGTTCGTACAGGGCGGGGTCAAGATCTTCGAGGGAACCGCGGAAAAGATAATCGTGGGTCATGGGAAACTCCGTTGCTGTTGGGCGCGAGTCAATTGGTCGATTGGTTGACTGGTCAATGGGTCGATTGGGGGAATAAGAGAACCGCAGGCCACGCGGGCGAACGCGGAAAAATCCCCGGCCGCCTGCGCGATCTGCGGTTCTGGTTGCCTACGGAAGGCATGCATGCCCGCGGCTTACGCGCGTTCCAGATAACGCTGCACTTCCCAATCGGTCACCTGGGTGCGGAACGCCTCCAATTCGGCGATTTTCGCCCGCATGAAGGCCTGGTACAGAGAGTCGCCCAACGCGTCGCGCAACACCTGATCCTGTTCCAGTTCCGCCAACGCCTCGGCCAGGTGGCCCGGCAGTTCGCCCACCCCTTTGGCCGCCCGCTCCTCGGGGCTCAGTTCGTACAGGTTGATGCTGTTCATGGGCGGCGGGCAGGGCACGTCGTTGAGGATGCCGTCCACAGCCGCGGCGACCATGACCAAGAAGGCCAGGTAAGGGTTGGCCGACGGGTCGGGGAAGCGCAGTTCCGCACGGATGGATTTTTCCTGCCCCGGGGTGTAGCGGGGAATACGGATGAGCGCGGAGCGGTTGATCTGCGCCCAGGCAATGTAAACCGGCGCCTCGTAGCCCGGCACCAGGCGTTTATACGAATTGATGGTCGGCGCCACCACCGCGGCCATGGCCCGCGCATGCTTCAACTGACCGGCGATGAACCCATAGGCCAGTTTGGAAAGATTGTACGGGTCAGAGGCATTGTAGAACAACGACTCGCCTTGGGTGTCGAACACGGACTGGTGGCAGTGCATCCCCGAACCGTTGATGCCGTAAATCGGCTTGGGCATGAACGAAGCAATCAGGCCGTGCTGATGGGCAATGGCCTTGACCGTGTATTTCATGGTTTGCACATTGTCGGCGGTGGTCAGCGCGTCGGCGAAATGGAAATCGATTTCGTGCTGGCCCAGCGCCACCTCGTGATGCCCCATCTCCACGTTCAAGCCCATGGTGGTCAGGGCTTCCATCAACTGGGTGCGCACCCGCACGGCCTCGTCGTCGGCCGAAAAATCGAAATAACCGCCCAAATCATGGGGAACGGGGTGCAACCCCACGCCCTCATGGCGCTTGAAAAGGAAGAACTCCGGCTCCGGCCCGACGTTGAACACCCAGCCATGCTCCTCTTTCAAGCGCTGCAGATAGCGCTTCAGACGCCCGCGCGGGTCGCCGTCGAAGGGCGTGCCGTCCGGCAGATAGACGTCGCAAAACACGCGCGCCCGCCGCCGTTCCGCCGGCGACCACGGCAACACCGCGTACGTCTCCGGATTCAAAATCAAGCGCATGTCGCTTTCTTGAATACGGGCATAGCCCTCGATGGACGAGCCATCGAACCACACGCCCGATTCCAGCGCCTCGGGCAAGCGGCTGATGGGAATGTCCACACTCTTCACCGCGCCCGTGACGTCGGTAAACTGCAAAGAAATAAATTGTACCTGGTCGGCTTGCACACGTTCGATCAATTCGTGGGGCATGGCATCCTCCTTCGGCTGAAAAAGCGAAGTTGCGATTGTTTTCGAGGCGGCCTGACCGCGCGAAAACGCGCTTCCCACCTACAGCGCCAATTGTAGTGAATTGTGAGGTCTTGTCAAGGAATATGCCCAAAACAGGCTGGGCGTAACTATCCAGCCTTGAGGGAATTAGCCGCGGATGATGCGGATGGCAACGGATTCCCGCGGATTTTTGGGCGTTAAGCGCCACCGAGGGGCGGAACGCCCTCCCGCCCTACGTTTTCGTCTGCGGAATCTGCGAAATCTGCGGTTTTCCTCTGCTGAGGTTGAACAGATACGGCAGGGCAAGGCATCCACTTTCCCGCGCCATGAGACCCCATCGCCCGCCAGAATGCCCGCAGCGGCGTGCGGCCGCGGTACAATGAAAGCGCGCCGCTGAGGCGCGATCTGCGTTGGAGGTGTCGCATGAAACCGTTGGTTATCTTGACGCACCCCATGCCTTCGGGCTGGGTTGCGGGGCTGGAAAAAGAAGTGCGCCTGGTCACCGGGCCGGCCAACACGGCCAATGTCTCGCCCGACCTGCAGCCTCATTTTGCGGAAGCGGAAGGCCTGCTGACCTGGCTCATCGACCGGGTGGACGAAGCGCTGCTCGCCCAGATGCCCCGCCTCAAAGTGGTCTCGAACCTGGCGGTGGGGGTAGACAACATCGATTTGGAAGCCTGCACCCGCCGCGGCATTGCGGTAGGGCACACGCCCGGCGTGCTCACCGAGGCCGTCGCCGACCTGACCATGGGGTTGCTGCTGGCGGTGGCGCGAGGCATCCCTGCTGCGGCCGCGGACGCCCGCGCGGGGCGCTGGGGGCTTTGGCGGCCTGATGGCTGGCTGGGCCGCGAAATGCACGGCGCGACCATAGGCATTTGCGGCCTGGGGCAAATCGGCCAGGCCGTAGCCCGCCGCGCCGCGGCCTTTGGGCTGCGGGTGCTCTACACCAGCCGCCGTCCCAAACCCAAGGCAGAGGCTGCGGGGGGCGCGCGCCGCGTTCCCTGGGCTACCCTGCTGCGAGAAAGCGACTTCCTGAGCCTGCACTGCCCCCTCACGGCGGAAACGCGCGGTCTGGTGGACGCGCGAGCGCTCCGACAGATGAAGCCCACGGCTTACCTCATCAACATGGCCCGCGGGCCGGTGGTGGATACCGCGGCGCTCACCCAGGCCTTGCAACAAGGCTGGATAGCCGGCGCGGCTTTGGACGTGACCGACCCAGAACCGCTGCCGCCGCAGCACCCCCTTTACCGCCTGCCCAACTGCCTGATCACCCCGCACATCGGCTCGGCTACCGAAACCACCCGCCGGCGCATGGCCGACCTGGCCGTCGCCAACCTGCTCGCCGGACTCCGCGGGGAGCCGCTTCCCCACTGCGCCAACCCCGCGGTGTACGAACAGGCGCCATAAAGTCGTCACCGCCAACACGCGCATCAAAAACTTGCCGCCCGCCTTTTCATCGGCGGGCGGCTGAGTAGCGGGGGCAGGATTCGAACCTGCGACCTTCGGGTTATGAGCCCGACGAGCTTCCACTGCTCCACCCCGCAACGCTCACTTGCCCAAGCAGCCGCAATTATAGCAGCCTTCCAGGGGGAAGTCAAGCAATTTTGCAAGCCGCGAGCCAGAGTCTGCAGATGAAGAGTGAAGTGTCAAGGCGCCCGTTCCAGACCCGTCGCCAACAACGTTGGCGCGCCTCGTCCTTACCACCCCAGGCCGCTTTGGGGCGTGACCCTGGCGTAAGGGCATGGTGTTTTCGTAGGGGCGAACGGCCGTTCGCCCCTACGAGCATTACTGAGGGCCGCGGCTGACCCGCTTCCCCATCGAGGAGAAGCAGGCAAAGGCGACGACATCGAAAAGCCTTGCTGAGCCCTCAAGGCACGGCAACGGTAAAAGGCGTGCGCTTTACACATTCGCCCGCGAGGCCATCCTCGGTGCAGGCTTCGCCGCCGACCTGAACCGTGTGCCCGCTGAGATTTGCGCCCCGAAGCGGCACCCACAACTCGGCCTCTTCGCCAGGATCGAGGGGGTCGACGTAAGCACCGCAGTGGTAAAGATGGTCGCGCTGGTCGGCAGGAATCTCATAAGTGTAACCGGTGTCCATGTCTTTGACGACCAGGTTCATCGATTCGATAGGCTTGGGGCCACGGTTGGTTACCGAGAAAACCAAAAAGCGGAAACCGAAGCAGATGTCTTGCCGCAAGAGGCGGATGGAAAAAGCGCCCGGCGGCGGAGGCGGGGCCTCACCCACGGCAAGGGTGTTCGTATCGCCCCGAATGTTCAGCCAGCGCCCCCACACCCAGCACACCGTGCCCCGTGGTGTGCGCACCTGCCAGTAGTTGACGAATTGCTGGGGCGCGCGCGCCAGCACGGTCACCTGCGCGCCTGCGGTCATGGTGTCCACCGCGGGGTAGTAAGGCGCCGGGCCGGTGCGGCAATACAGATTGCCCATGGCCGTGGCCGGCAAGCCTTCGGCCGCAGGGGTAAGCGTAAACGTTGGCGCGGGGGTAGGGGTGGGGGGCTGCGGTGTCGGCGTGGGCG
>JALUDX010000094.1 GCA_027053355.1 Anaerolineales bacterium
CCCTGAGCGAAGTCGAAGGGGGGCGGCTTGGGGGAGAGGAGAGGGCGGGAAAAGCGAGATTTCCGAAAAGCCTTGGACTGACGAGATGAGATTGTCGGCCAATGAGACAACGGCCGGGACACGATTGATTTTGTGTCGGGTAATCAGTTTTTTTGGTGTCTTTCGCCCAATCTGTGCTCATCTGTGGATCTCTTTCTGCGTAATCTGTGGTTTTTTCTTGCCAAGGCCGAACAGTTACCGAGAAAGCAGGTCAAACGAGATCGTCCTGCGCCATTTGTAACCGCGCCACGTCGTGCTTCAACTGTTCCAGCAGCACCCGGTGCCACAGCAGGGCGGCGAAAAACACGGTAAAGGCGAACAGGCTAAACATAAACGTGTGGAACATGCGAGGCGAAAGGCTGGCGCCGTGGCTGGTAACCACCACGGGGTGGATGCTGCGCGAGAGCCGAATGGAAAGGAAGGTCAACGGCACGCTGAGAAAGCCGGCGATGGCATAGATGGCGGCGTAGCGGCCGCGGCGTTCGGGTTCCTCCAGGCTGTTGCGCAGCATGAAGTAGGCCACGTAGATGAGCACCATGATGGTGACCGTGGTGAGCCGCGGGTCCCACGTCCACCAGGTGTTCCAGATCGGGCGGGCCCAAATCGAGCCGCTGATGATGCCGATGAGGGAAAAGACCAGCCCGATCTCCACGGCTGCGTAGCCTACCATGTCCCACAGGCGGCGGGGGCGGAACAGATAAAGCCCGCCGGCCACCGCGGCGACGAAGAAGCCCAACATGCCAATCCAGTTCGAAGCCACGTGAAAGTAAAACACCTTTTGCACCAGGCCCATTTCCCGTTCGATGGGTGCGTAGAAAAACACCATCCCCAGGGCCGCGGCCATCAGCAGCAGGGCGACCGCGTCCAGCAGGAGCAGCGTGCGGGGAAGTCGGTTCATTTCATTCCTCCACAATGTAATCGAAGACCATGAAAGCCACGGCAATGAACATCAGGTCGTACACCACCAGCAGGTTGACCCAGGGGCGGATGTCAGCCCACGGCAAGCCGCTGAGGAAGCCCGCGCTGCCCTTGACCGCGGCGATGAGCACGGGCAGTGTGAGCGGGAAGAGCAAAATCGGCAGCAGCATTTCACGCGTGCGCGTCTGAACGGCCATGCTGGAGAGCAGCGTGCCCACGGCCACGTAGCCCACCGACCCCAGGCCGATGATCAGCAACAGCCCCGGCGAAAAGAGGTTGACATTGTAAAGCAGGGCATACAACGGCAGCACCACGGCTTCGACGAAGAACATGAAGAGCAGGTTGGCGATGGCTTTGCCGAAATAGATGGCGCTGCGCTCGATGGGCGCAAGGAGCAGGCTATCCAGCCCGCCGTGGTCTTTTTCGCTGGCCAAGGAGCGGTTGAGCCCCAAAGTTCCGGCGAAGATGAAGGTGACCCAAAGCACGCCACTGCTCACGCTGCTGCGGGCTTTGGGGTTGAGATCCAGGGCAAAGTTGAAACTGAAGATGACCAGCAGCGCGAAGACCAGCATCGCGGAGAGCATTTCGCGGCTGCGGCGCTCGGCGGTGAGGTCTTTCCAGACGATGGCGCGCACCGCGCGCCACAGGCCGGTGGGGGAGGGAGAGGTCACGGCATCCTCGTGGTGGGAAGAGTGCTTAGAAAGGGCACGAAGTGCCTTCTACTCAATAATGAGGGGTAACTGTTCAGCCACAAGGAAATAGACCACGGATAGCACGGATTTTTAGATCGCCAAGGTCGCCAAGATGACGCCAAGACCGCCAAGAAGCGAGGGCGAGCGTGGTCTTTTTAGTGTTTTTCGCCCAATCTGTGCTCATCTGTGGATCTCTTTCTGCGAAATCTGCGTAATCTGTGGTTTCTCCTTGCCAAGGCTGAACAGTTACAATGACGGTAAGAGTTTGGGTCTACAAGCCGTCTCTGGGGGCGGGGGAAGGGGGCGTATCTGCCAGCGCGGCGCGATAGAAATCCAGCAGTTCCGCGTCCGAAAGGTCAGCCCGGCCGCGGGAAGCCGCGACGCGCCCGCGTGAGAGCACGTCGAAGCGGGTAGCCAGGGCGGCCACCCGGTTGAGTTGATGCGAGGCCATGATGATGGTGTGTCCCTGGTCGGCCACGCGTTGCAGCACCTGGTCGAGGGTGGCGCTGGCGTCCTGGTCTAAGCCGGTGTAAGGCTCGTCCAAGAGCAGCACGTCGGGCTCGTGCAGCAAGGCGCGGGCAATGGCCAGCCGCTGCTGCATCCCGCGCGAGAAGGTGCGCACCAGGTCGCGGCGGCGGTGAAACAGCCCCACCAGGTGCAGTAGGGCGTCGCTGCGTTCGGCGAGGGCTTCGACGCCGTACAGATGGCCGAAAAAGCGCAGGTTTTCGGCCGCGGTCAGTTCGCCATACAACAGCGGCAGGTGACAGACCACACCCAGCCGACGGCGCACGGCCGCGGCCTGTTGGGGCAGCCGCCACCCCGCGATGCGCACTTCGCCGCCGTTGGGGCGGCTCAGCCCGGCCAAAATGCGCAAAAAGGTGGTCTTGCCCGCACCGTTGGGCCCCAGCAGGGCGACGAACTCACCGGCCGCGGCGCGGAACGTCAGCCCGCGCAGCACGGTTTTGAGGCCAAAGCGTTTGCGCAGGCCGCGCACTTCGATGAGCGCCCCGCCTTCGGCGACGGGCGGCTGGGGGGGGCGTGGGTCTTCAGGCTGCATCGTGGGGCGTCTCTTCTTCCGCGACGGCCGCCGCGGCGGGGGCGTCTTGCCCTTCGGCAGCGGCCAAGGCGGCTTTGAGCCGCGCTTTGAGCGCCGAGCGTCGCTTTCGGTAGGCTTCTTCTTCCAACTTGCCTTCGCGGTAGAGGTCGTCTAAGGCCAAAATCGCGTCCATCAGCAGGTCGGGGTTGTCGTCGGTGGGGGCCGGCGCGGGGGTGGGTGCGGCCGCCCGTTCGCGCTGGGTGAGCACCACCGCGATGGCAATGAGCGCCGCACCGATGGCCATCAAACCAATGGCGATGCTGGTTCGGGGCCCTTTGAGCAGCCCGCTCAGCCCGCCCGCGTTCGCCCGGGCCACCGTAAAGGCCAGGCTTTCGCCTGCCTTCAGGCTGGCCTGGTCGTACACGTGATACGTGGTGCCCTGCGCATCGCTCTGGGTACCGTGGTCGTTGATCTTTTCCCCGCTTACGGTCAGTTCGCCCTGGGGCACCATGATCACCGCGCCGGCCACGGGCAGGGGCACCGGGTGGCTTACTTCCACTCGCTTGCCGGGGAAGGGCAGGTCATAGGCGAACACTTCCTGGCCGGTGCGTTGGGGGTAAAGGGGCTGCAGGTCGCCGAAGCCGCCATCGGTTTGCACGTAGCGGTTGCCGAAGTCGCCGTCTTCGAACTGGATGTGCGTCGCACCGGTCGGCAAGGTGAATTCCAACACCGGCGCGTTGGGCTGGTCGCCGACCACGGTTTTGTCGCCGTTGTTGGTGATGACGTAAATCTCGACCACTTGCAGGGCCTGCTGGCCGTTGAGCCCGGCAAAGACGTGCAGCCGCTCGACCTGCAACTGGCTGTGGTCGGTGGTGGTTTCGTAAATGGTGAGGGGCAGGTCTACTGTGTTTTTCCCGGCGGGAATGTGCACGGTCTGCGAGCCGTAGAGCACGTCGCGATATTTGGTAACCACGAAGAAAATGCGGTTGGCCGCGTTGGGTACCTGTTTGAAGGTGAAATGGCCGTCCGCGTCGATTTTGGTGCTGTCGGTGTAGGCTTGGGTGGCGTTGTCGTAGGCGTGGAGGGTGACTTCCAGGTCGGGCGGTACGGCGCCCCCCGGGGTACCGTTGGTCACCTGGCCGGTGATGGTCACCGTGGCTTTGGGGGACGTGGGGGATGCCTGCGGGGTGGCGGCTGGCGTCGCGGTGGGGGCGCCGGACCGCCCGACCTGGAAGCCACCCGCCACGCCTACGACAACACCACCCAAGCCTACAC
>JALUDX010000095.1 GCA_027053355.1 Anaerolineales bacterium
TGGTGGGGGTGGGTGTGATGCTCGGCGTGGGCGTGATGGTGGGCGTGGGTGTGATGCTGGGGGTGAAGGTGGGGGTCGGCGAAGGCTTGTACACCCGATACACCGCGGGTTCGGCATAGCGGGGCAAGATGAGCGCTAACAGCCCCAAAAACACGGTTGCCCCCAGTAACTTCCAGCCCTGAAAGAGCCGTTGTTGCCGCATTCGGAAGAAGGGCAGCCGCCGCGCGCTGCGGAAGGCGCGCACGCTGCCGAGCAGGCTGAGCGCAGCGCCCAACGCGGCCAACCAAGTGGCTACAACGACGGTGGTGTGGATGTCTAAGTTCATGGCGTAGCGTAAGCCGAAAGTAACTGCTCAGCCACAAGGAAATAGACCACGGACAACACGGCGCGTCACGGATTTTCAGGTCGCCAAGGTCGCCAAGATGACGCCAAGACCGCCAAGAAGTGAGGGCGAGAGTGGGCTTTTTAGAGTTTTTCGCCCACTCTGTGCTCATCTGTGGATCTCTTTCTGCGTAATCTGCGTAATCTGTGGTTTCTCCTTGCCAAGGCTGAACCGTTACAGCAGAAAAGCGTCCCGCTCGAGGTGGAGGAGAGCCCGCAAGCGCGGCGGGGAGGGCTTTAGGGTTGGGCCGCGGGCGCCTGCTGCAGGGTTTCGAACCATTGGGTCAGCAGCCCGCTTACCGGCTTGCCGTGCACCGAGGCCGAGGGGTCTTCCATGCTGGTGGGGGGATAAAAATCCGCGCTGATCAGGCCGTTGATCCATCCCCGTTGGCCCACGGCCTGCAGCAACGCGGCGTAGGCCGTGCTCTGGTTGCCCAAATCGACGGCGCGACCAAGCGCGGCGGGCTGCGTGGGGAAGAGCGCCTCTGGGGGCAGACACCCTTTTCCTCCCGGCAGGCAGCCCCCGCGCGCACCTTGCGCGGCCGGATACCGCACCGCCAGCAGCACCGGTTTGTGCAGGCGTTGCTGCAACGGTGCGAGGCTCTGGTCGAGGATCTGCGCGGTGCGCTGCGGCCATTGCTGCGGGTTGGGGCCCAGGTCGGGCGCCCAGAGGATGTAAAGGCCGTCCACCGCGTCGAGGAAATCGGGCGGTCGGTCCAGCGCGGTTTCGGGCAGCGCCCAGTAAATCTGGCCGGGGTAGATTTCGCGGGCCGCGGCGATGATCTCGCGCCAGCGCTGCGAAGCATCGGCCGGGGTGCCTGCGGCCTGGCCGTCGGGCAAGGGGTTCCCCAAGATGGCTGGCTGCACCCATGCGCCGCCCAAAATGAGCGCCTTGGCCTGGCTTGCCGCGGCCAGGGTGGCCGCGTGCCGGGCAAAATCGCGGTACCGCTCATACCAGGTCACCCACCAGGGGAAGTCGTGACGCGCGGCCGCCCACCAACCGCCGCGCCCCTGGGGGAAGCGCAGGGTGGGGAAAAGCATCACCTGCAGGCCTTGGCCTTGCGCCTGCCGGGCTGCGGCGAGGGTTTCGCTGGTCAGCGGGTCTTGCCCTAAGCGCGGCGCCCACAGCGGCGGATTGGCCAGGCTGGCCGTCCACGTGGGGGTGAGCACCACCACGTTGGCCGACATTTTGCGGATTTCGGCCATGGTGCGGCCGATGTAAGGCGGCCACGAAGGCCGATAGGAGGGCATCAGCGCCACGCCACCCCAGGCCGTGCCGTCGCGCGGGGCGATGTGGGGCCGCGTGGCCGGCGCACCGGTGGTGCCGCCTTGCCACCAGCGCCAGGTCACGGCCTGTTTGACCACCCGCGGCCCGTGGCTTTGCGCCGCGGGTGCGAGGAGGAAGCCTTTGTCTGCGTTTTCGGCCTGGGAACCGGCCGCGCATTGCTCCGCGCGGCAAAAGCGGAAGCGCACCCCCTGCGTCAGATCCGTGGGGCTGAGCAGCAAATAGCCCCAGCGTCCCTGGCCCAAAGGCCACATGGGCAGAGGCGGCGTCCACAGCGCGGGGTTGAGTTGCAGGTCGACCAGGTCCGCGGGGGGCGTGTTGGCGGGCGCTTCGACCTCGAACCACACCGCCGCGGCCTGCCCTGCGCGCCACGTGGCCACTGTGTCGTGCACCGTGATGGCGTGGTCGGGCACGCGCAGCGTCCGCACCACGAAATGGCCTGCCGGGTCGTGCTCCGCGTTCCAGAAGCCGTCGCCCAAGGTGTATTTGTAGCGCAAGTAAGCCCCGGCCGGGAGTTGCAGGGTGAGGCGGTAGTGGCCGTCGGGTTGACGGGCCAATGTGGGGCAGCGGGTTGCCAAAACGCTCAGGCTGCCGCCCAAATCGCTAAACGTGTTGCCCAGGGGGAGTAAATTCCCGGCCAGGCGCACGGCCGCGCCGGCAGGCGCTTCGTCGGCGGGCGCACCCACGTCGAAAGTCACCGCCACCAAAGGCCGGGGGGTGAGGGTGATGGGCGCGAGGGTGGTGGCCTGGTCGGCGATTTCGGCCAGGTGTTGGAAGGGGCGGTATCTGCCATCCAGCGCGTAGGCCACCAGATTGTGCACGCCCGCGGGCAGGTTTTCCAGCAAAAAGGTGCCGTCTGCGTGGGTGAGGGTTTGCGCACCCGCCACCGTCACTAAAATGTCGGGCACCGGCTTTCCCGTGGGGTCGGTAATCTTCCCCGCGATGCGGCCTGTGCCCCCCTGGTAGAACGTGTCGTTCCAGCGGCCGATGGTGTCGTGGACGGCCATCGCGCCGTCCACCCGCAGCAGGCGATAGCGCACCAACGCGCCATCGAGCAGGGCTTCGGCTGCGACGCGCTGTCCATCACGGCGGTGATAGCGATATTTGAGCACCGCGCCCACGGGCACTTCGACGCTCACCTGGTAGCGCCCCTTCCCCACGGCTTGCATGGGGTGGATTTCGGGGTTCAGGTTGAGGCCGGTGACCTCGTCGAGCAAGACCAGTTCCACCGCACCGGCGGCCTGGGGCGCGGTGACGGTGAAAGTGACCTTGGCCTGGGGCAGAGGGGTGGGCGTTGGGGTGGCTGTGGGCCGGGAGGCCGCGGCAGGCAGGTTGCACGCGGCCAGGACTGCGCCGATGAGAAGCGCCAGCCCCAAGATGAAGCGTAATGGGCGAAAGGAGGAAGGGATCATCGTTGCTGCTCTTCGTATAGCCACCAGAGGAGGGCGTCGGGGGTTTGCACTTCGGCCAGCGGAATGGCAACCTGCTGCCCTGATGACAATTTTATCACCAGCGCGCCCGCGTCGATGCTCAGGCGCTGCACGGTCTTCCAAGGGAAGAGGCGCTCCCGATAGCGCAGCCCTTGCGGGCAGAGGGAGACCCGGCCGAAGGGCAGGGGCCGGCCTTGTTGCCATTGGGCTTTCAGGCTTTCGCGGTGGGTTAGATACCACCAGCGTTGCAAAATGCGGGCCAGTCGCGGCAAATCGGGGAACCGTCCATCCAGCCGCCATGACCGCGCGGGGGTGTGGACGACCAGCGCACCCCGCCAGCCTTGCCGACCACCGCGGTACAGACGCAGGGTGAGGCCTTGAACTTCATCCCAGGCGAGGTGTTGGGGGCGCCATGGGGGCAGAGTGAGGGTAAGCCCCTGGCCGGTGATGTGCAGCGTGCTTTTTCTCCGCCAGTGCAGGCGCAACCCCAACGCCAGCGCGCTCAACGCCAACGCGAGGGTCAGCCACCAGAAGGGCCTGGCGCGGTAGTACGCCGCGGCCGGGCCGTAATGGCTGTAAAAGAAGGCGCTGCGCCACAGCGCGTAGGCCATGGCCGTCGTGGGCAGCAAGAGCAGCAGCCCCCATAGCGCCGCGCTCTGCTTTTCGCGGCCTCGGCAGGCTGTGATGTGTAGCGTGGGGGGAAGTTGTGGGGTTGCCCGAGGATGGGCGGTCATGGAACACCCCTGCAGAAGAGAAACTGGTTACCTGACACAAACTTGAACAGTTTTCTAACTTTTGCCTTTACCCTCACCCCGCCCCCCCTTTTCTTCCCCC
>JALUDX010000096.1 GCA_027053355.1 Anaerolineales bacterium
GGGCTGGCCGGTGAGCCAGGTCTGGAAGGTGGGCGCGGCCAGGATGTTGTTGAGCAGCATGGCCAGTTCGGCGCGTTCCTGCGCGGGGAAGAAGGTTTCCAGGTCGAACACGCCGAGTTTCTCGAAGGGCGGGTTCTGGGTTTGCAAAATCAGTTCGGCTAAGGTCAGGTCTTTGCCCTGCTGCCAGGCGCGCTGGAAGATGTTGCTCAGCAAGATGTGCTCGCGCGAGCGCACCGGGTCGACGTCGTCCATCCCCACCAGGCCGAGCAGGGCGGTGACGGTGCCCTGGATTTTTTCCAGGAGCAGTTCGCGGTTGCCTTCCCACGGGATGTCGGGGGCTTGGAGGGAGGCCAGGATGGAGATGGGGATGCCCGCGTCGGAGCCGGGGGTGTAGACCGCGAAATGGGCGGCCTCGGTGAGGGCGCGGATGCGGTCGGGGCCGATGCCCCACTTGGCGAGGCCGTTACGCCACAGGTCGGCGGTGGCCTGGGCCACTTCGGCCACGGATTTGCCCGCGCGGCGGGCTTCGTCGGGGTTGATCCACGGCGCGAAGTCGTCAGGCCGCAGTTCGGGGAAGTGGAGCAGCGCGTTGGTGATGTCGCCCTTGGGGTCGATCAGCAGCGCGGGGATGCCCTGCAGCGCGGCTTCTTCCAGCAGGTCGATGCACAGGCCGGTCTTGCCGCTGCCGGTCATGCCGACCACGAAGGCGTGGGTGGTCAGGTCATCGGGGTCGTAGAGCACCTGCTCGTCGGTGCGTTCCCCGCTTTTCAGGTCGTAGATGTTGCCTAAGTAAAACTTGCCGTGGGTGTCGAGCATGATTTTCCTCCGGGTAACGCAAAGGCGCAAAAAAGGCAAAGACGCAGAGGCGCAAAGGCGCAAAGGAAGCAAAGAACGCAAAGGCGACAAAGAGCGCCAAGAAACCTCTGTGTTTTCTGTAGCACTTCTGTGTTTTCTGTGGTTTTTCTATCCGCGGCTCCTATGGTCGCGCGCCCAAGAATTGTAGCGCATATTTGGCGTCTTCGTAATGGGGGTTGGCTTCCAGCGCGGCGCGAAATTCGGCGATGGCTTCCTGCTTTTTGCCCAGGCGGTAGAGCGCCCAGCCACGCCAGAGGTGGGCTTCCTCGGAATTGGGCGTGATCTGCAGCGCGTAGTCGGTGAGGGCGAGCAGGTCGTCGAAGCGGGCGGTGTGGAAGTAGGCGATGAAGGGGCCAAACTGATAGCGCAGGAAGCGCTGCGGCAGGCCGATTTTGAGGGCCCGGTCGTAGGCGGCGGCGGCTTCGGGGTAACGCTCGAAATAGAGCAGGTTGGTGCCCAAGTTGAACCACGCGTAGGCGTCGTCGGGGTGTTCCCGCGTGGCCTGCTGCATGGCTGCGAGCGCCTTTTGGCGGTTGACGTCGGTGTTCCAGTCCTCGCCCAGGAGCGCCTTGACCGCGTCGGTGCGGGTGTTGGGGAAGACGAGGATGTAGGCGAAGTTGAAGGCTTCCCAATTGCTGCGCAGAGTGGCGTAAGGCACGCGGCGGTTGGCGCCGCGGAACGAATCTTGCGTGGTAAATTGCCGCGTAGCATCGTCGTAACCGGTGATGAGCAGGTAATGCGCAGCCCAGCGGTCGTCGTTGGGCCAGTACTGCTCTTCGAACATCATACTTTCTTCGATCATCACCGGCATCCCGGAAGCCAGGACGCGCTTCAGGATTTCCAGATCGCCGCCCACCCGGTAAATGGCGCTGAAACCCTTGATGCGGTTGTTCACGAACCCCGCCAGTTCTTCCACGTTCACATTGCGGTCGCCGCGCTTGGGTTTGACCACGCCCGAAATGTCATACTGGTCGCCCTGCCAGCCCCACCAGCGCAGGTAAAGGGCCAGCGTCGTCGGTCCGCAGTTGTTCCAGTCCTGTGATTCCCACTTGGGGGGCTTGAGCAGCACCTGCCGCGGCAACGGCGTGGGGGAAGGCGTGGGCGTGGCCGTGGGGCCGGGGGTGAGCGTGGGCGTGGGGGAAGGCGTCAGGGTCGGGGTGGCCGTTGCCGGGTTCCCGGCGGGCGTCACCGGCCGGGGCGTGGGCGGCTGTGCGGCCACCGGATGCAGCCGCATACGCAGCGTGGTTTCCAGGGCGTCCATCCGCCAGGCCAGGCGGCGGTGAATGGGGGGCACGAAATACAGGGCGAGCAGCACCACCAGCGCACTCAGCGCACCCCAAAGATAGGCGCGAAACGAGGTTTTCATCGGCTTTATGGTATCCTTAACGGGCAAATTTTACCACCTTTAGGAAAAACCCATGCGCTATTACATTTGGACCATTGGCTGTCAGATGAACGTCGCGGATTCCCACCGGGTAGCCTCGGCGCTGGAAAGGCTGGGCTATCAGGAAGCCGCCCGCCCGGAGGAAGCCGACGTGGTGGTGCTCAACACGTGCGCGGTGCGCCAAAGCGCGGAAGACAAGACCTACGGCCGGCTGATGTCGCTCAAGCCGCTGAAGCGCCGCCGCCCCGAGATGGTGATCAACATGATGGGCTGCGTGGTTGGCCTCAAGGGGCACGACCGGCTGAAGCAGCGCTTCCCCTTTGTGGATGTGTTCTCGCCGCCTTCCGACCCGGGCCCGCTGCTTTCCTTCCTCGCCCAGCGGGAGCACAAGCGCATGGAGGAAGCCGAAACTGCCCGCCGCTTCGCGCTGCAGGACGGCGACCTGGTGCTGCCGCGTGCCCTGCGGGGGCGGCTGGTGAGCGAGCACGTGCCCGTGGTGCTGGGCTGCTCCCACGCCTGCACCTATTGCGTGATTCCCTACCGCCGCGGGGTGGAACGCAGCCGCCCGCCCGAGGTGGTTTTAGCCGAAGTGCGCTCGCTGGCCGCCCAGGGCGTGAAGGAAATCACCCTGTTGGGGCAAATCGTGGATCGCTACGGCAAGGATCTGGAAGGCGTGAACCTGGCGTGGCTGCTGCGGCAGGTGCACGAAGTAGAAGGCGTCGAGCGCATCCGCTTTTTGACCTCGCACCCCCTGTGGATGACCGACGAACTGCTGGAAACCGTGGCCGCGCTGCCGAAAGTGATGCCGCACATTGAGGTACCGGTGCAGGCAGGCGACGACGAAGTGCTCGCCGCCATGCGCCGCGGCTACACCGCCGAAGACTACCGCCGCCTGGTGGAAAAAATCCGTGCCACTATCCCCGGCGTGGCGATTGCCACCGACGTGATCGTGGGCTTCCCCGGCGAGAGCGAGGCGCAGTTCCAGCGCACCTACGACCTGCTGGCCGAGTTGAAACTGGATGTGGTGCACTTAGCGCGCTATTCCGAGCGGCCGGGCACGGTGGCAGCGCGCAAGATGCGCGACGACGTGCCCGAAGAAGAGAAAATGCGCCGCTTCCGCCTCATTGAGGCACTGCAGGAAGGCATCAGCGCGGCAATCAACCGCCGCTATTTGGGCGAAAAAGTGCCGGTGCTGTTCGAGGAAAGGGCGAAAGGCCGCTGGCGCGGGCGCACGCCGACCAACAAACTGGTCTTCGTGGACAGCGAAGACGACCTGCGCGGGCGCATCGAAGACGTGCTGATCACCTGGACGGGGCCGTGGTCGCTGTTGGGGCGGCTGGCCGAAGAAGTCGCGCGGCCCGCGGCATCTGCGGCTTTGAGAAAATAGGCCGCGGATAGCGCGGATTGTGGCGGATGCACACGGATTTTTTAACGCAGAGACGAAGAGAAAGCAAAGAGTGTAAAGCGTAACGCAAAGGGCACAAAGAGAGCAAAGGCGCAAAGAAAGTTTTGTGTTTTCTGGGGTTCTTGGGTGCTTTCTGTAGTTGCAATCTGTGCTAATCTGTGAAATAGTATGATAAAGGCAGGGGGCGGGTGCGGCAGGTCGGTAGTGAAATGGTCCTTTGAGACCGGCACAGAGTGAAGGCCGCCGCACCCGTTTTCAAAACAATCCGAACAGTTACCAG
>JALUDX010000097.1 GCA_027053355.1 Anaerolineales bacterium
TGAGCGAAGACGAAGGCTGCCCTGAGCGAAGACGAAGGCTGCCCTGAGCGAAGACGAAGGCTGCCCTGAGCGAAGACGAAGGCTGCCCTGAGCGAAGACGAAGGCTGCCCTGAGCGAAGACGAAGGGGGCGGCTTGGGGGGAGAGGAGAGGGTGTGAAAAGCAAGATTTTTGTAAAGATTTGGCATGACGAGATGAGTTCTGCCGGCCAATGAGATAACGGCCAGGGCACGATTGATTTTGTGTCGGGTAATCAGAAAGGGGTCAGAAATCGCGGGCGACGATGTATTCCGCCACGGCTTGCAAGGCCCGGCGTTGGGGGCTGTCGGGGAAGGCGTCGAGGTGGACGGCGGCTTGGCGGGCCAGGCGGCGGGCGTCGGCCGCGGCCAAGGCGATGGCTTCGCTGTCGCGGATGCGCCGGATCAGCGCGTCCACGGCTTCGGGGGAAGGGGTTTCCCCGGCCAGCAGGGCTTGCAGGTCCGCGTCGTGGGGGTGATTTTCCAGGTAGAGCAGGGTGGGCATGGTGATCAGGCCGTGCCGCAGGTCGCTGCCTACGGGTTTGCCCAGGCGGGCCTGGTCGCCGGTGAAGTCTAAGATGTCGTCGACGATTTGGTAGGCGATGCCCAGGTCGTGGCCGTAGGCGCGCAGGGCGAGGGTGTCGGCTTCGGGCGCGTGGCTGAGCAGCGCGGGCGATTCGGTGGCCAGCACGAACATGGAGGCGGTTTTGGCGTAGATGCGCTGGTAGTAGGCCTCGCGGTCGGCCCGGCCGGGGCCGTCGAACAGTTGGGAGATTTCGCCGTTGACGATGATGGCCAAGGTTTCGGCAAACAGGCGCATGGCGGCCAAGGAGCCGGCCATGGCGGCCAGCCGCGCGGCCTGGGCGAACATGAAGTCGCCGGTGAGCACGGTGGCCGCGGGTGACCACGACGCGTTGAGGGTGGGAATGCCGCGGCGCAACAGCGAGCCGTCGATCAGGTCGTCGTGCACCAAGGTGGCGGTGTGGAGCAGTTCAATGGCCGCGGCCAACGTGGTCAGGCGTTGGGGGTCTGCGCCCAGCATTTCGCCCACCAGCAGGGCCAATGCGGGGCGCAGGCGTTTGCCGCCTGCGGAAAGCAGGTGCTGCAGGGCGGCGTCTAAGTCGTGGTGATGCCGCGTGGCCTGCTGCCGCATCAGGTCTTCGACGGCGCGCAGGCCATCTTGGACGGGTTCGAGAAAGGGGGCGGTGGTCAAACGTTGTCTCTCCCACGAAAGATTTGGCGGGCGTTTTCGGTGGTCGTCGCGGCCACCGCGGCGAGGGGGCGGCCGTGGAGTTCGGCAATTTTTGCGGCGATCAGGCGCACGTAGGCCGGTTCGTTGCGCTGGCCGCGATGGGGGTGGGGGGTGAGGAAGGGCGCGTCGGTTTCCAGCACAAAGGCTTCCAGGGGCAGGGCGGCCACCACGCGGCGGCGTGCTTCCGCGTTTTTGAACGTCAGGGGGCCGCCGATACCCAGTTTGAAGCCCAAGGCAATGGCTCGTTGGCCTTCGTCGAGGGTGCCGCCGAACGCGTGCCATACGCCGGGGCGCGCGGCTAAGGAGTGGGCTTCGCCGCGCAGCCCGGCCACCCAGTCGGTGAGGATGGCCAGCAGGTCGGCGGTGGCCTCGCGGTTGTGCAGGCTGACCGGCAGGCCCAGGTCGGCGGCCAGTTCCAGTTGTCGTTGCAGCACGTGGCGCTGCTGGGCCGGGGGCGTGGCGTCGCGGTAGTAGTCGAGGCCGATTTCGCCGATGGCGACCACCCGCGGGTGAGCGGCCAGGCGGCGCAGGGTTTGCAGGGTGGCTTCGCCCTGCCAGACCCGGGCGGCATCGTTGGGGTGAACGCCTACCCCGGCATACACGCCCTGATGGGCCGCGGCCAAGGCGACGTTGGCTTCAGACGACGCGACGTCCACGCCCAGGCTGAGCATGGCCGTGACGCCTTGCTCGCGGGCGCGGGCAATAACCTGCTCGCGGTCGTCGTCGAAGGCTGCGAAGTCGAGGTGGCAATGGCTGTCGAACCACATGGCCGCGGCGTCTGGTTACGGTTTCAGCCCGGCAATGCGCAGGCCGTCTTCCAAAATCGGGCGGACGCGTTCCCCCGCGGTGGTTTCGCAGTACACCCGCAGCAGGGGTTCGGTGCCGGAGAAGCGGATGAGCAGCCAACCGCCGTCTTCTAACATGAATTGGTAGCCGTCGATGGTGCGGAAGCCGGTGACCTTCAGGCCGCCAATGGTTTGGGGCCGGGCGTGCTTCACCCGTTCTTCGATGGGGTGGCGGTCGCCGGTGAAGGGCACGTCGATGCGGTCGTAGTAGGAGGGGCCGATTTCCTGAAAGATCAGTTCGACCAGTTCGGCGGGCTTGCGCTGGAGTTTGACCATCATATCCAGAAGGTACAGCCCCGCGAGGATGCCGTCGCGTTCGGGCACGTTGCCACGGAACGCGAACCCGCCCGATTCTTCGCCGCCGATGAGCGCGTCGACTTCCAGCATTTTGGGGGCTACGTATTTGAACCCCACGCCGGTCTCGTACACCGGCACGCCGTAGCGTTGCCCCAGTTTGTTGAGCAGGGTGGTGGTGGAGATGGTTTTCACGATCGGGCCCCGCTGGCCGCGCACTTCCAGCAGGTAGTAGGCCAGCAGCGCATAGACCCGCAGTTGGTTGACGAACTGGCCGTGTTCGTCGCCCAGCCCGATGCGGTCTGCGTCGCCGTCGGTGACCAGCAGCACGTCTGCACCGCGGCGCACGGTTTCTTGCAGGCCGACGTCGATGTTGGGCGGAATGGGCTCCGGCCGTTTCATTTCGGGGAAGATGGGGTTCCGCACGTGGTGGATTTCTTCCACCACGGTGTTGCCCCCGGCCAGCAAGCGCGGGAACCACCCTGCGCCGTTGCCCCACATGGGGTCGACCAGCACTTTGAAGCCGGCTTGTTTGATGGGCTCCAGGTCGACTAAGGTTTTGAGGTGTTCGATGTAGGCCGGCGCGGGGTCGAAGCGCACCACAAGCCCTTGTTTTTCGGCTTCGGCCAAGGCGACGCGTTGCACTTCGTCTTCGCTGGCCGGGATGAGCGCCTCGATGCGTTGGAGGCCGGCAGGGGGAATGGCGCCGCCGTGTTCGTCGCGCACTTTGAAGCCGTTGTCGGTGGGCGGGTTGTGGGACGCGGTGATGTTGACCGCGCCTGCGGCGCTTTTATCGACCACCGAGTAGGAGATGACCGGCGTAGGCGTGGCGCCCTCGGTCAGGTACACCCGCAGGTCGTGGGCGGCCAACACTTCGGCTACGGCCGCGGCAAAGTTTTCGGAATGAAAGCGTTTGTCGTAGCCGACGACGACCCATTGGCCTTTTTTGCCGTTTTCCAGCAAATAGCGGGCAAAGCCTTGGGCTGCCCGCCGTACATTGGCGAAGGTATAGTTCTCGGCGATGCGTCCTCGCCAGCCGTCGGTGCCAAATTTGATTTGTGCGGCCATTGTCGCCTCCTGGTTTGTGGTGCCTACAATTATAACAGACCGCACCACGTAACCAAGCAACTAGGCGACCAAGTAGCCAGGCAACCGGTTCCCTGCCTCTTCCCGCCTTCTGTGTTTTCGGTGCCTTCTCTGTGTCTTCTGTGGTTTTCTGTCTGCGCCATCCACAGTGTCTCTTTGAGGCTGAACCTGATTGACTGACAAAACTTTGTCCCGTGGTTTGATTGCTCAACACAACATCAATCGTGCTCCCGCTCGTTGTTCCCTTGGCCGACAATCTCATCTCGTCAGGCCAAGGCTTTTCGAAAACTTCGCTTTTCATGCCCTCTCCTCTCCCCCAAAGCCGCTCCCTTCGACTTCGCTCAGGGCGGCGGCTTTCCCCCCTCCCCTCTCCCGCTGCAGCGGGAGAGGGGAGGGGGGAATAAAAGGGG
>JALUDX010000098.1 GCA_027053355.1 Anaerolineales bacterium
GCGTAGGGGTCGCCGTGGGCGTGGGGGTGGGCGTCGGGCCGGGCGTAAAGGTAAAGGTGGGCGTGGGCGGAATCAGGGGGTCTAATTTGGTGTAGAGGGTTTGCTCCACCACCACCGATACCGGGCGATTCAGGCGTTCCGCCAAATTTTTTTGCAGGGCATGAACTTCTTCGTAATGCAATTCTCGCGCCACCCGCAGTTGCAAGTTGAAATGTAGCGTGTCCCCCTCGGCTTGGTAGGAAAGTCCGGCCAGTTCGGCGT
This sequence comes from Anaerolineales bacterium, assembly GCA_027053355.1. Taxonomy (GTDB): domain Bacteria; phylum Chloroflexota; class Anaerolineae; order Anaerolineales; family DRMV01; genus DRMV01. The sequence continues at coordinate 262 of JALUDX010000098.1, forward strand.
TGGCGTCTAAGCGGGCGATTTCGTCGGCCACGGCGCGCTCGATCTGGCTGGTTTGCGTGGCCTGATGCACGAAATGGGCGCTCAAGTAGGCCAACGGCAAAAACAGGAGCACCACCAACATTCCCGAAAGGCGCAGGGTGCGCGGGAGATCGCTCAGTTTCCGAATCTGAAAGACCGTGCTTTTGCCAAAATCCAAAACATAGAACACCACCATAGAGGCAAAAGCGATGGCGATGGCGTTAGTCAAGAAGAGCAAAAAAGCGCCGCCGGCCACATCCCAACGGCCAAGGCCGATGCCGATACCGATGACATCCAAGGGGGGCATCAACGCGGTGGCGATGGCCACGCCCGGCAGGGAGGGAGAAACCGAGGGCAACGCCCAGGCAAACGCGGCCGCCGCGCCGCCGGCCAGGGCGATGAGCAAGTCGATGGGCCCGGGGCGCGTCCTGGCCAGCACCTCATGGGGAAGGTTGTGCAGGGGCGCAAAGGGCAGGGGACGGTTGATCAACGTCAGCAGCAAGGCCGTGGCAACGGCGACCAACGCGCCCCGCACCAACGCGCTGGTGGCGTCTTTGAGCAAATGGTCGTCGCCGGTGAGGGAAGAAAGCCCCAAGCCCAAAATGGGCGTCATTAGCGGCGCGACCAACATAGCACCGATGACCGTAGCGCCCGAATCGATGAGCAGCCCCAAGGTGGCAATCACGCTGGAAAGCAAGACCAGCAGGAAATAGTCGAAATCGGGGCGCGAGCCTTCTCGTAATTGCGCCATCACCGTGCCGCGGCGTCGGCGGTCTACTGAGCGCACTTGCTTGCGCCACCACCCCAGCAAGCGCAGGCGCCAAGGCAAACGCCGCGGCGGCGCCACAAGGGGAGACTGCTCCCCCTGAGGCGCGTCGGTGGGTCTGGAGGAAAAAGGCTCAATGGGTTCGGGCATAGCGGGCTTTCAATTGGGGAACGGGTAAGAAAATCTGGCCCTCGGCGGGGTCGCCTACGGAAGTGACTTCCTGCGGTGCGGTGGCTGCGCGATAAGCCGTGAACGCAGCCACCAGGGCATCCAACGCGGCGGGGCTGAGCAGCCCCTCGGTGGGCAGCAGCCCGCGCAGCAAGCGGTGGCGGGTAAACTCTTCCAGCACCCGTAGCGGGTCGGGCAGGTCGAGCCCTTGTTCCTGCAGCACCAATTGGCGCTGGATGCGGCCTTCCAAGGTATGTTTGGGGAAGGGCAAGTGCCCCAAAAGTGCGGCAAACGCGGCGTGGGGGTAAGTTTCCAGCACCTGATGCGACGCCTGCTCCGCGGGGTAAGGCTGGTAGCCCATGGCCTGCAAGCGGCGGTACAGCCGGAAGCCCAACTGCACCCACGAGGGGGCTTGCTGAGGGTCGGCCGGGGTGGGCAACATGCGCAAATTATGCCGCCGTAGCAGATATTCGGCCACCCGGCCTTGCTGCCAGCGCCCGGTGCGCAGGGTGGTGGGGAGCGTTTGCCGGTAAGCCTCGCTTTGGAGCAGCCCCTGGCTGGGGCCCAAGGGCGCAGCAACGGCCACCACGGCCTGCTTCTGGCCGCCACAAAAAGCCAGCACCTCGGCCAACGGCCCTTCGCTCAGCGCCAACAGGCTAAGGTCGGCATCCAGCGCGGCATAACTCAACGGGCGGTCGGCCAAAGGCAAAACGCCGATATAAGTGGTGTGTGCCAGCCACATGCTGCTCCCCTTTCCCAAAAGCGGACGAAAGCGATGCTTCCAGTTTAGCGCATGTTGGCCTGTTGGTCAAATCGTTTTGCGGCAGTAACTGTTCGGCCTCGAAGAGACGCTGCGGATGACGCAGGCAGAAAACCACAGAAGGCGGGAGGGGTGGGGTATTGAGGGATTGGGGTAAATGGGGGTTGGTTGCCTGGTTACCTGGTTGCTTGGCTACTTGGTGCTTGGTTACTCAGGCGCTTCTCTTAGTGGCCTCGGCGTCTTAAAATCAGCGGCTATCCGCCAGCATCCGCGTTCATCCGCGGGCCAACAAACGAACAAGCGCCAAAATGCCCCTCAAATGGCCGGGGAGTGGTAAAATAAAACACCGCTTCGGCGGCTTGCTGCTGAGCGAAAGGTCTTTGACGTTTCCTGCTTCAATTTTGCGTGGCCATACCTCGGCCTTCCCGGCTTCCCCGTTGGAAGGCTGCATTATTTTCTCAGGAGGCAGTGCAGCATGGGAGATAAAGTGCGCGTTGCAATCATTGGCGTGGGGAATTGCGCTTCTGCGTTGGTACAAGGTGTCCATTTTTACCGCGATGCCCGAGATGACGACATCGTCCCCGGGTTGATGCACGTCAACCTGGGCGGCTACCACGTCCGCGATATTGAATTTACCGCCGCCTTCGACATCGTGGATTCTAAAGTGGGCAAAGATTTATCCGAAGCCATTTTTGCCCCGCCGAACAACACTTACAAGTTTGCCGATGTGCCGCGGTTGGGCGTGCCGGTTTACCGGGGCCCCACCATGGACGGCCTGGGCAAATACCTCTCCCAAGTGCTGAAAGAATCGCCTCAGCCTCCTGTAGATGTAGCCCGCATTTTGAAAGAGACCAAGACCGATGTGATCATCAATTTCTTGCCGGTGGGCTCGGAACAGGCGACCCGCTGGTACATCGAGCAAGCGTTAGAGGCAGGCGTCGCGGTGGTCAACGGCATCCCGGTGTTCATTGCCAGTTCTGAAGATTGGGCGCAAAAATTCCGCGAGCGCGGGCTGCCCATCTTGGGCGACGACATCAAATCGCAGGTCGGCGCGACCATTCTCCACCGCATTCTGGCTACCCTTTTCGTCGACCGGGGGGTGCGCTTAGACCGCACCTACCAACTCAACTTCGGGGGGAACACCGATTTCCTCAACATGTTGGAACGCGAACGCCTGGAATCCAAGAAAATTTCCAAAACCGGCGCGGTGACCAGTGCCTTGCCTTACGCTATTTCGCCCGAAAACATCCACGTCGGCCCCAGCGACCACGTGCCCTGGCTTACCGACCGCAAGTGGGCTTACATCCGCCTGGAAGGCACCACCTTTGGCGAAGTGCCCCTCAACATAGAGATCAAACTGGAGGTGTGGGATTCGCCCAATTCGGCAGGGGTGATGATCGACGCGGTGCGCTGCGCCAAACTGGCGTTAGATCGGGGGCTTTCGGGCCCGATTCTCGGCCCTTCGGCTTATTTCATGAAGACGCCCCCCAAGCAGTTCCGCGATGACGTGGCGCGCGAAATGACCGAGGCTTTCATCCGCGGCGAGACTTACCCCGCGCCTGAAGATTGAGGCGCCAACCGCGGCCTCGGCCCCAGCAAGGAGAAACCGCAGATGGCGCAAAAACACAGAAAGCGGGAAGGGTTGAGGTGGAGAGATTGGGGCTTTTCCTTACGTTTTCCGCATTTCTGGCGAGTTTTCCACAGGTTTTGCGGTAGTTTTCCACAGGTTCATGATTTCCTCCCGTAACTGCTCCGCCTCAAAGAGACGCTACGGATGACGCAGACAGAAAATCACAGGGTAGTGGTAGCGAGTAAGTGATGAGGTAAGATAAGGGCATGATCAGACCACCATCACCCACAAATGCAGCCGGTGCGGAAGCATTCTTCGGACACGAAAGAGAAAACTTTGAAGGCGTACTGATT
>JALUDX010000099.1:0-2632 GCA_027053355.1 Anaerolineales bacterium
ACCACACCCTTTACGGCCTGCACTGGGAAATCGCCACCACGCCCCCCACGCCCACCGCCCCCAATGTGCACGCCGCCGGCAAATGGAGCCTTTTGCTTTGGGATACCCGCGCAAAGCAACTGCAGGAACTGGCTTTGCCTGAATTGCCCTCGTCGTATCACCATCCCGACGTGCTCACCGCACGGGTGCAGCGCACCGGCGCGCAGGAAGTCGCCATCATCGCGCTGGCAAGCGACCCCGCCGAGGCTCCACAATGCCCCACCTTCGTTGCAACGGCCCCGTGGAACGCGACACACCACACCCAAGGGGCAAAGCCTTCCGCCCGTTGCTTGCATTTCCCCGTGATGGACACTTTCAGCACGGGCAACGTCCGCCTCTGGATGGTGCCGGATAGCGCCCAATTCCTCGGCCGCGGCCTTGTGGTAGAGCAAAACGGCGAGGTCGTCTTCCGCCTCACCCTACCGGCGTTCTGGCACTGGGGTTGGACCTGGGAAGGCACGAACCGCCCTCAGGCGTGGCGAAAGGGCCTTGTGCTCAAAACTTTCAAGATGAACACAGCCGCCTCGCTCGGCGCCCTCTATTGGCTTCCACCAGAAGGAGGGAAAATGCGGCAAATCCCCTTCCCCGACGCGCCTCAAGAAGCCATGCCCAGCACCGAGCGAGTGGACTTCCTCATCGTGAAGGGGCAATGAATGCAATACGCCTACCGTCGGCAGGCGCACCTTTCCTCAGGAGAACATCATGCACTACGACCGCGAAAAATACCGTAGAGGCTACTCCATCGGTGTGGGGGGCGTGGTGCTTTTCCGGCCCAAAGCCCTCCTGATTCGGCGGGCTTTGGGCAGGTACGTGGGCGATTGGGCCATCCCCAGCGGCTTTGTAGAGCGGGGCGAAACCATAGACGCGGCCATCCGGCGCGAAGTTTGGGAGGAAGCCGGCGTCGAAGCCGAGGTCGAAGGGCTGATTGCCGTCCGCAGTCGGGTGAACGCCGAAGAAAACAACGCCTATCTGATTTTCCTGCTCCGCGCCTTGAGCGAGGCAAGCCGCGCCGACGGCCGCGAAGTGGACGAAGCGCGCTTTTTTGACCTGGCGGCAGTCCAAAACTTGCCCCGCCTCCAACCCTTCAGCCGGATGTTGGCCACACGAGTCTTGCAAGGTAAAATCACCGTGCTCCGTTTTCAGCCTCACCCCAATTTCCCGCCTGAGGAGTATGTGATTTACATGTGAGCGGCAGAGGGAAGAAAAAACAGAAAATTATCCACCGATTGACACAGATTTGCACCGATTGAGAAAAAAAACACAGAAGACACAGAATCACCACAGAAAACACAGAAAAATTTTTCTTGGCGTCCTTTGCGTTTCTTGGCGACCTTGGCGTTCTTATTCACCGATTGACACAGATTTGCACCGATTGAGAAAAAAACACAGAAGACACAGAATTACCACAGAAAACACAGAAAAATTTTTCTTGGCGTCCTTTGCGTTTCTTGGCGACCTTGGCGTTCTTATTCACCCATTGACACAGATTTGCACCGATTGAGAAAAAAACACAGAAGACACAGAATCACCACAGAAAACACAGAAACTTTTTCTTTGCGTCTTTGCATTTCTCTGCGTCTTTGCGTCGCTCTCTCTGCGTCTTTGGGCGAGGCATCGCCTCGCCGCTACTCTGCGTCTTTGCGGCAACCTTGGCGCCCTTGGCGCCCTTAGCGTTAACCTCTCCGCGTTACTCTGCGCCACTTCGGAGAAGCCCCATGAAAAGCCCTTGGGAAGACCCGCAGTTTGTCGAACTCTCGCTCAAACACTTAGACGCCAAATTTCTGCCCGGCACACGCCAAGAGGTGGACTTCCTTGAAACCGCGCTGGGCTTGACTCCTCCGGCCAAGGTTTTGGATTTGGGCTGCGGCGCCGGACGCCACGCCATTGAACTGGCTCGCCGCGGCTATCAGGTGGTGGGCGTAGACATTTCCCCGCGGCTGCTGGAAGCGGCGCGGCAGCGGGCAGCCCAAGCCGGGGTGAAAATCACGTGCCTGCAGGGCAGCGTGGCCGATTTGCCAAGCCTGCTGGGCGACGCGGCCGAGGCGGCTTTTGACGCCGCAATTTCCATCGGCGAAGCGGGGCTGGGCGCACTGGGCGGCTGGCAGCGCGACGTCGCTTTTCTGCGCGCGGTCAGAACTGCGCTCAAGCCCGGCCGCGGGCTGGTGCTGACCACCTTCAACGGCCTCAGGCGCTACCGCCAATGGCAGCCGGGCGACCAACGCTTTGACTTCCTGCGCGGCATCCAAAAGTGGGAGACTCCGCCCACCTGGCAAGGCACGCCGCTCCGCGAAGCGGTGCGCCTTTACATTCCGGCGGAAGCGCGGATGCTGTTTGAAATGGCCGGTTTTGAAAACGTGCGCATTTACGGCTGCCAGCCCGGCCAATTTGAAGGCCAGCCCCTGCGGATAGACGACATTGAAATGATGATCATCGGCAACGCCCCGCGCGGAGAGGTTTAACGCCAAGGTCGCCAAGAAATGCAAAGAGCGCCAAGATTAACGCAAAGACGCAGAGAAATGCAAAGACGCAAAGAAAAAGTCTCTGTGTTTTCTTGTAGTGTTTCTGTGTCTTCTGTGTCTTCCTCTCAATCGGT
>JALUDX010000099.1:2732-13007 GCA_027053355.1 Anaerolineales bacterium
GTAAATCTGTGTCAATCGGTGGATAACAACGCCAAGGGCGCCAAGGGTAACAAAGACGCAGAGGAAACAGAGACGCAGAGAGAGCGACGCAAAAACGCAGAGAAATGCAAAGACGCAAAGAAAAAGTCTCTGTGTTTTCTTGTAGTGTTTCTGTGTCTTCTGTGTCTTCCTCTCAATCGGTGTAAATCTGTGTCAATCGGTGGATAACAACGCCAAGGGCGCCAAGGGTAACAAAGACGCAGAGGAAACAGAGACGCAGAGAGAGCGACGCAAAAACGCAGAGAAATGCAAAGACGCAAAGAAAAAGTTTCTGTGTTTTCTGTAGTGTTTCTGTGTCTTCTGTGGTTCTTCTCCAATCGGTGTAAATCTGTGTCAATCTGTGGATAGTAACGCCAAGGGCGCTAAGAAAAAATTTCTGTGTTCTCTGCAAATTTCTGTGCTTTCGTAATTACCTACCCAGAAGTGCTGCAGTGGCTTTTCGCCCTCACCTTACCCCCGCTGCGCGCCCCCTCTCCTCTCCCAGTGGGAGAGGAGAGGGGGCTGAGCCGCCGCGAACAAGGCTCTGGGGGAATGGTGAGGGCGAGGAAGGTGTAGTGTTGTTTCATGGCATGGCAGAGTTATTGGAATATTGCTTGTCAACCTCGTTTTCGGCGCAAGGTAGGTAGTTGTGCTTTCTGTGGTTTTCCTTCAAGTGGTTTGCTTCGCGCGGACGAACGAATACGGAGGTGAAGAAATGTCTGTCCTGAACCGCCTGGCAAGCGCCTTAGGCCGTCGCGACGACGAACCCAACAAACAACTGGCGCGCGAACTGGCCGAAACACAAGCCAGAGACGAAATTCGTGAACTGGTCGCCAACTTGCACAACCCCGACCCCAAAATTCAAAGCGATTGCATCAAAGTGCTATACGAAGTCGGCTACCTTGCCCCCCACCTGATTGCCAAATACGCGCCCGAATTTCTGGCCTTGCTCAAAAGCAAAAACAACCGGCTGGTTTGGGGCGGCATGTGCGCGTTGGCCACCATCGCGCCGCTTCAGGCCGACTTGTTGTACGCACACCGGCAAGAAATCCAGCAGGCCATTGACCACGGCAGCGTCATCACGGTAGACCGAGGCATCAAAACCCTCGCGGCCATCGCCGCCCAAAACCCCGACTACCGCGCGGCCATCATGCCCTACCTGCTGGAACACCTCAAAACCTGCCGCCCCAAAGACGTGCCCCTGCGCGGCGAAGCGATTTTACAAGCCGTAGACCCCGCCACTAAAACCGCATTCATAGAAGTGCTGCAGGCGCGGCTGGCCGACCTGCGGCCTGCGCAAGCCAAACGGGTGCGCCGCCTCATCGCCCAGGCGGAAAAACGATAGCGCCAGCCCCGACACGCACCGCCGCCTCACCTCTCAGCCCTCCGCCCGCGGTCTCCCCCCTTCCCGCCGCGGCATGAAGCCGCGGGCCACCCTTCAGGCGCCCGCCATCATGGTCTGGATGGCGGCCTCCAGCCCTTCCAACGTGCCCAGCAGGGTAAGGCGGTCGCCGTATTCTAAGCGCGTGTCGCCGTGCGGGATGATGAAGTCTTCGCCCCGGCGGATGGAAAGCACCAGCACAGTGGGCGGCAGGGGGAGTTCGCGCACACGCTTGCCGACCAGCGCCCGGTTCTCGATCACGCATTCGCACACATCCTGCTCATCGCTCCCCTCGGCCAGCAATTGGGTGAAATCGGGGTTGCGCGCCAGCATCGCCAGCATGGTCGCGAGCAAAACCACCGGTGAGTAAGGGCGAATGCCCATCTTGCGGAATTCGGCGTTGGCCTGCGGGTCGCGCGTCATGGCCAGGATGTTTTCCATCCCCAGGCGGGTGCGTGCCACGCGGCAGACCTGCATGGCGGTTTTGCCTTCGTTGTGGGTACAGATCAAGCCGTGCGCGGCCGTCAAGTGTTGCTCCAATTCATCGTCGGACTGGTAAGCGAATGCCCGAAAGCCGCGCGCCCGCGCCCGTTCCACACGCTTGGGGTCGGGGTCGATCAAGCGCACAGGGCGACCGTGCATCCGCAGCATTTCGGCGACTTGCATTCCCAAAGTGCCAGCCCCAGCAATCACCCACGGTTTGCGCTCGGTCACGGGTGTATGCCCCGCGAGCAAGCGGTTGAACAGCACCGGCGCGGCGGTGACGGTCATCATGGCCACCAAAATCACGGCCATCACCACCGATTCGGAAAGCACGCCCAACTGCCGGCCGATTTCGGCCGCCGCAATGATGAGCGAAAGCCTTGCCGAGAGCAACACCCCGCCGGCGAGGCTTTCGCGCATCCCAAAGGCCCGACGGAAGATTGCCGCGGGCAAGCCTTTGACCAGCACCGCGCCCACCAGCAAAAACAGCACCAACCCCAAGGCCTGGAGCGAGCCGAACACCGCGCTCAAATTGAACCGCACCCCCACCATGATGAAGAAAATCGGGATGAAAAAGCCATAGCCGCTGATTTCCAGTTGGTGGCGCAGCGAGTTGTCGGCAGGGTCAAGCAAAACCGATACCAGCACCCCCGCCAAAAACGCGCCCAAGATGATTTCCGCGCCGAGCAATTCGGCAAGCACTACAAACGAAAGCATCAAGAAAATCGCCAAGCGCACCTTTGCCTGCGAAGTGGCGTGGCTCATCTCGTCCAGCAGGGGGGTGAGCACGGGCAAGACGAGCAACCCCAGCCGGTAAAGCACGAACACCGCTACAAACAGCCCGCCCACCAGCAAAATGTCAAGCGTGAGGCCGCGCGAAAGCACGGCCACCTCAACCGTGATGAGGAGCATGGTGACGAAGTCGGCGATCAGCGCGGAAAGGAGCAAAGTTTGCCCGTAGCGGGTGCCAATGAAGCCGCTTTCTTTGAGCACCGGCACCACCACACCCAGCGAAGTGGTGGAAAGGATGAGCGCCATCAAGGGCAGGTCGGTGGCGAGGCGCATTTTCCAAATCACAAAGGCTACGCCCGCGGCCAAAGCCAGCGTCGCCAGGAAATACATTCCCGCGAGCCCCAGCGGGCTTGGCTGGCGGGCGTGTTCATTCTTGCCCCCGCCGCCCCAGCCAAAGGCGCTGAAATCAATCTCCATACCGGCGATGAACATGAGGAAAACGAAGCCGATTTCTGCCAGCAAATCTAAGACCGGGTCGTGCCCATGCACCCAGCCCAAGCCGCTCTGGCCGACGAGCACCCCAGCAAGGATTTCGCCAACCATGACGGGCACAGCAAGCCTTTTGAATTTGCCCAACGTCAGCGGCACAAAGGCGGCCAAAAACGCGACCACCAACAGGGGCAAAAAACGGCTGCTCGTTGCCAGGGCAGGAGGAAGGTGCATAAGAAACTCCTCAGCGCAAGGGGGTGTGTTATAATTTGTTACAGGTAACCATTCAGCCTGGAGAAAATCGGCCGTGGATGACGCGGACGGCGACGGAGCCCCGCGGATTTTCGAGACGCCAGGTCGCTAAGCAACAGAAGTGAGCGCGGTGCTTCTCAGCGCAATCTGTGCTCATCTGTGAAATCGGTGGATGTTTTTCTGCGGCATCTGCGTAATCTGTGGTTTTCCTTCACCGAGGCTGAACAGTTACCGCTACAGCATAAGCCTGAAAGGCGCCGTCTTTAGCCTACAAGGAGGGAAGCATGGAAAGCCTGGGCTTGAGTTCCGGTTATCTGCTCGTGCAGTTGTGCAACCTCTCGCTGCTGCTGCTTTGGCCTTTGCTTAGCGTGGTGGCTCTGTTGGAGTTGCGCCAGCGAACCCTGCCGCCCACCGCGCAGGCCCTCTGGGCGCTGATCATCGCGTTGGTGCCCATTTTGGGCGCGGTCGCCTTCTGGATTGTGCAGCCCGGCGCCAAAACCGAAGGGCACTGACCGCGCGCCCTGCTTCTCGCTCGCTGCGACGAAGCCCGGCTAACCAGCCGGGCTTTTGCTTTTTCCCGTAACCGTCCAGCCTTGGGGAAATCGGCCGCGGACAGTGCGAGTTGCGAATGAGACGATGCCAAGGAGGTAACGCAGAGACAGGACCGCAGAGGCGCAGAGGAAACGCAGAGATGCCGCCAAGAGAAGCGCCCAAGTAACCACACACCAAGTAACCACGCGCCAAGTAACCAGCCCCCCCTTTACCCCAATCCCTCGGCACACCAACCCTTCCTGCCTTCTGTGTTCTCGGTGCCTTCTCCGTGTCTTCTGTGTTTTCCCGTCTGCGTCATTGAGATCTCTCTTTTGTTTGCGCTGAACAGTTATCCCATTTTTACGGGGGCGAAGTCCAATAATCCACTTCGTCCACGTCCACGCTGAAGCCGGGCGTTTGCTCCGCACCCACCACCAAGCCAAAACCGCCTTGCAAATACTGGTTCTCGTGCACCACACCCACCAGGATGCGATTGGCATAAATCTTGATGGTGTCGCCTTTCATCCACACGCCCAGGCGGTTCGTCTGATGAGGCCCGGCATGAATGGCGCCGGCGGGCGTCCACTCGCGCAGGCCGTGGTAATGATCGCCATCCCACAGATAGGCCCGATACGCACCGTCGCATGAGAACGTGACCACTACGCCCTGCGAAGGTTGCGGGGCGCGCACGATCAAGCCGTAGCGATCCTTACCCGCGCAAGAAGCGCCGGTCTTGAACACGCCCTCCAGGTAGGCGTCGCCCAAGGCGGGGTAACTCGACAGGCCCCAGGTATCGCTGGTTCCAGCCTGCAAAGCCCGCAAGGTCAGCACGCCAGCGCCGGGCGCGAACTGCGCCTGGGCGTTGTCGACCAGATACCAACGGGCGGTGGAATCCATGGTATCGCGCACGGTGGGCGCCGGTGGCGAGATTTGCTCTGTGTGCTGGGGCACCACCACTTCCACCCAGATTTCCCCTTTCCCCTGCTCGCCCAGGCCAAAACGATGGCCTTGGGGATCTTCCATCCGCCAGACGCTGTGGTAGGTGCCCGGCGCGTCGGGGGCGGTAAACTGAACTTCCACGGTCACTTCGCCGCCGGGGGGCACGTCGTGGGGCAAGAATACCCGCTCTGGCGCGCCCATGAGCGGGCCGTCGGTGTGCACCAAGGCAAACTTGGTGGTCCACGGGCAGTCGCCCGTATTGCGCAGCACCCAAGCCTTGGGGAAAGGCTTGCCCGGCACCACCTCGGTGCCGTCCTCTACGGTTTCCGAAACCAACGCCATCCGCTCCAGGCACTGCTTGCCCACAAAGCCATGCGCGGTGGGGTACCAGCCAAAGGCCACCTCCGTAGCCTGCCCTGCAACGACCTGGACGGTCTGCTGCAGCGCCTCGGCTTCGGCGCGGGGTTCGGGCGCAGTCCACACCCCGGGGATAAACCGATCCCGGTTGGGCGGTGCGAGGGGGTCGATGGTCAGGCAATACTCGCCGGGCGCCAATTTAGGGAAAGCGAAATGCCCCTGCGCGTCGGTCACGGTCACCGAAAGGGGCTGGGCGTCGGGGCAAGCGCCGCGCCCCAAACTCACCTGAGCGCCTTCCAGCCCTGGCTCGTCGGGCTGATGTTCGCCGTCGGCGCCGATGCCCAGGTCAGGGTATTCCCTGCAGCCGGGCCCCGGTGCGAGGGGTTCGCCGTTTTCGCCGCCCTGGAGCTGGCATTGGTCTTGCCAAAGCAGGCCGACGATATCGCCCACCGCGGGCGCGGAGGTGAAGGTAGGGGTGGCGCGGGCGGAAGGGGGTGAAGCCGTGGCCGCGGACGTCGGCAAACTGCCGCCCTGCGCGACCGCGGTCAGGGTGGCGCTGACCATGGTGGGCAGCGAGACGGTAGGCGTCGCTGACGCCGGCGACAAGGTGCAAGCCGCCAAAAGCAAAGCCAGCGAGGCCACGACAACCCATCGAAGCCTATGATTTGGGGACATCCTGCCCTCCTGTGAGCAAGAACACGAAAACGGGCCGTGGACGATGCGGATGAACGCGGATGATGACGGATAGAGGCGGATTTTAGGACGCCAGAGACGCAGAGAAGACGCAGAGACGCGGAGGGAAACACCAACCCGCCAAGAGAGGCAACCAAGCAACCAAGCAACCAAGCAACCAAGCGACCAAGCAACCAGGCAACCAAACCCTCTACCTCGACACCTCACACCTCAAAAAGCGCCCGTGCCGCGACCGCCCAGCGCAAAAGCCAACAGCCGCCCCAACCCCGCGCTCAGCCCCGCCAAAAGCACAAACGCGTCGCGCCAAAAACGCTGGGGGAACAAGCGAATCAGGGTGTCGTGATACGCGAAGAGCCAGGTATCGCCTTCGAAGAACACGCGGTGAAAATCCACAAACAGGGTCTGAAAAGCCACCACCGCCAACACCAACACGGCTAAGGTCAACCCCACCGTCAGCCAGCCGCCATAAATCAAACCACGGCGGTAGGCATCTTCCAACCCCCAGCGCCAGGCCGCCCCCGCGCTCAAAGCCAGCAGCGCGAGTGCGAGATACCACACCCGCAGCGCCGCCTGCACCACCCGTTTGACGTCGTCCATGTGGCGCAGTTCGCGGGCGTTGTAAAGGGGCTGGCCGTCGGGCAGGCGTTGGGCGGCCAGCGCGCTGATAGGCGAGGAATCCAGCAAAAAGCGGCGGGAAACGTCGGCCCAGTAAAGCCGGTCGCCGCGGGTAAAGCCGTAAGGGTCGGCGGGGAAATGCGGCAGGCGATATTCGATTTGAATGAAAACCGGGGTGAGCATCAACCGCACCACGCCCAACACGATGACCACCGGCACCAAAAGCGCCACCAAGCCGGTCAAAAAAGTTGCACCGCGGGGGAAAGTCATGGCTGCTCCTGCAAAGGGGCGTCGGCCTGGGTGAGGAGGAAGTGCAAAATCATCCGGTCGGTCAGCAGGGCGACCGGCGCGCGGTCGTCGGTAAAGGGGGGAACGTCAGCCCAAGCCAGGGGAACGGGATGCTCCTGCGCGGTTTGCAGGCTGCGGCCGAGGAAAGGGGGCGTATCTGGCGGCAAAGCGGCCGCGTTGGCCTGCAGGCTCTGCCATGCCGTGGGCTGCACCGTGGCGTAGAGCATGAGGTTGAACGTGCGGGGCACCCGCACGGCATACACCGAGGGGAAGACCGAAGCCAGGGTGGCAGCCAGCGCGTCGGCCAAGCGATAATCGCCGGGCGGCGCGCCCACGTTGACCGCAACCGCGCCGCGCGCGGTGAGGTGCTCGCGCGCGATGAGGAAGAACTCGCGGGTGGTCAAATGCCAGGGGATGTAAGGCGGCCGGTAGGCGTCCAAGGCGATCAGGTCGTAGCGGTAAGGCGAACGGCGCAGCCCCACCCGGCCGTCCTCTGCGTAGGCGTGCAGGTTGGGCAGCGCGGCAAGGCCAAAATAGCGCCTACCCACCGCGAGGATCTGCGGGTCGATCTCGAAACCGTCGATGGGCAGGGGGCCGAACGCGGCTGTGGCCTGGCGGGCGACCGTTCCCGCGGCCAGGCCGACTACGGCCATTCGGTGCACGTCCCCGGGGGCAAAAGGCGGGCGGTTGAAAAAGGGAGCCACCAAAAACATCCGCCACGCGCCGCCGTACTCCAACCGGGTGGGATGATAGACGGAATGAACGCCCTGCCCCTCGTTGAGACGCAGGTAGCGGTAATCGCCGTATTGCAGCACCTGAATGTAATTATAAGCCGACTCGGTTTCGTAAATTTGGCCGGTGGTGGTTTTCAGCGGCGCGGCAGCCCAAAAGGCCCACAACGCCACGATGAGCAAGGGCATCCAGGCATAGCGCCAGGCGCGGCGGCCACGCACCAGCCACAACCCACCCCAGGCGACCAGGGTCAAAGTCAGCCCCAAGAGCAAGAAAGTGCGCCGGGTGCCCAGCAAAGGCACGAGCAGCAGATCGGGCAAAAAAGTTCCCAAAAACGAGCCCAGGGTGGAAAGCGCGTAAATCCGCCCCGCGACGCGGCCGCTTTCTTCGGCTTGTCTAGTGGCTATGCGAATCGCAAAAGGGGAAACCATGCCCAACAAGGTCACCGGCACGATGAGCAACAGGAGCACAGCCACGAAACTGCCGGCCAGCACGCCCAATCGCAACGCGTCGAAGGCGGCTGCAGCCCGCCAAAGCACCGGCCGGGCGGCCACCGGCACCAAGGCCACCCCTACCCCAGCCCAAGCCACCACGCGATACAGGGTCTCGCTGCGAGGGTCGCGGTCGGCCCAACGCCCTCCCAGCCAATACCCCGCGCTCAAGTAGAGCAAAATCAGCCCGATGATGGTCGCCCATACCAGGTTGCTGGTGCCGAAATACGCACCCAACAGCCGCGAAGCGGCCAACTCCACCCCTAAGGAAGCCATACCGGTGACAAATACCAAGAAGTACAGGTAGGTCATGGGATTGGGGTCTATTCAGACAGAACGAGAGGGAACATTGCCTCTCGGCGTTGAAGCCGCGCCTTTACCGACACGCCTCGCCATCGTCGAAGGCGGCCAGGTTCCACAAGTCGGTGCGCGCGCTGGGGTCGAGCACAAAGCCGCAGAAATCGGCGCGGGTGGCCGCGAGGCGCTGATGGCGGTAGAGCATGAGGGAAGGCACGTCGGCTGCCAGGATGGCCTGCAGGTGCTTGATGTCGTCGGCGTGGCCTTTGTCTTCGGGCAACGTGTTTTCCGCCGCGCGGCAGTAACCGTCGAAAGTGGTGTTGATATACCCTGTGTCGTTCCAGCCCGCCCAGCCGTAGGGGAAGGCGGTGTCGTCTTCGTGGGTTTTGCCAAAAATTTTCAGCAGCCAGGGCACGTCTTTGACCGTGAGGGTGCCGTCGCCGGGGATGGCGTCGCGCATCCAAAGGTGGCATTGGGGACGGATGGTCATCTGCATGGGAATCACGGCCAGGTCGAACTTGCGACCGTAGATCGGCCCATCGGGGCCGGGGGCGTAGAGTTCGGCCGGGTCGTCCCAAAGTTTGACGTCCAGGCCAATGCCGCAGGCCGCGGCCGATTCCTTGAAAATTTGGGCGGCTTTGGCCTGGCGGGGCGTGTTAGGCGCCCAGTAGCGGAGCACCAAGGGGTTCCCCCAGGTAATGGCCGCGGGTTCGCCCCGGTAGACGCGCGGGGTAGCAGGGTCGTTGTCCGCGTCCACCCAACCGGCCTCCTGCAACAGAGCCGCGCCCTTGGCCGGGTCGTAGGCATATTGGGGCGCCTGGTCGTTGAAAAGGTCGCTCTCGTGGGGGACGAAGGTGTGCATCACCGTAGCCTGGTCGCCCCACAGGGCTTTGGCCGCCTTGGCGCGATCCAGGCAATAGGCCAAAGCCTGACGGACGCGTTTGTCGCCAAAGAAATCGTCGCGGTCGCTGGGCTGCCAGCCGTCGTCGTAGGCCGCGGGGTGGATGTTCATATCGAGGCGCTCGAAGTCGGTGCCTTCTGCCCGGTGCACCGCGATTTTGCCGGTTTTGGCCGCCTGGGCCAACGCGGGGGCTACCGCGGCCAGGTCGACGGTTTCGTCGAGCACGTCGCACTGCCCCGCCTGCAAGTCGGCCAAGGCTTGGGCGGGGTCGCTTACAAAGCGGAAGACCAGGTACTGGAATTTGGGCAACCCCTCGGCCTGGCGGAAGTAGTGCGTGTTACGGTGCAGGCGGATGAACTTGCCCGGTTGCCATTCGTCGATGACGTAGGGGCCCCATCCCACCGGCTTCTGACTGGCCGCGGGCAGGGTGACCAGTTCCTTAGGGGCGTATTTCGACCACAAATGGGACGGCAGGGGCAGCCAGAAGTTGAGATAATAAGCCGGGTCACGGTAGCCGGGCACCGCCTTCCACACCACGGTGGTTTTGTCGGCGGCTTCGTAGGAAGCGGTATGACGCAGCATTTCCGCGTAGCGGCCATGGGCGGGGGTGTCGGGCGAGGCGAGCAGGTTGAAGGTAAACACCGAGTCGTCGGCGGTCAGCGGCTCGCCGTCAGACCATTTGAGGCCCGGCAGCAGGTGAAAGGTGACCTGGAGTTGATCCATGGTCGCCGAGCCCATGTCGTCGGTGTATTTGAGCGCGCAGCGGGTGGAATGGCAGCCCGCGGGGAGGAAGGAAACGCCTTCCTGCAGGGTGACTACCTGGCCCGAGGCATCGACAATGCGGCTGCCCGCGGGCACATCGGTTTCCACGAACTGGGCGTCGCCATCGGCCATGGTGGGCAGTTTTTCCAGAATCACGGGTTGAAAGCCAAAGGTGCGGTATTCCACCGGCCCCTCGTACACGGCCGCGAGGACGTTGCGCATGGCGCGGGTTTCGCCCGCCAGGGGGTAGAGGGTGCGCGGCTCCTGCCCCATGCAAATGGTGAGGGTGCGGGGCTTGGGGGTGGGTGCGGGGG
>JALUDX010000100.1:0-140 GCA_027053355.1 Anaerolineales bacterium
ATTCCCTGCCGTCCCGTTGCCCACCACCAGGTCGTTTACATCAAACCCACTCACCGACTCGCTAAAGGTGATAGTGATGGGGATGGGTGAGGTGTTAGTCGGGTTCGAGGCCGTGGTTGTGATGGAGGCCGTGGGCGCGG
>JALUDX010000100.1:240-2298 GCA_027053355.1 Anaerolineales bacterium
TGCCGCGTCCTGCGCCGCCCCCGCCGGGATGTCCACCGTCACCAGACCGTCGCCGTCCGGGGTGATGTCCGCGGTATACTGGGAAGCCGAGACCGCGGTGAAGTTGCCTGCGGTGCCGTTGCCCACCACCAGGTCGTTTACATCAAACCCACTCACCGACTCGCTAAAGGTGATAGTGATGGGGATGGGTGAGGTGTTAGTCGGGTTCGAGGCCGTGGTTGTGATGGAGGCCGTGGGCGCGGTGGCGTCGTAGGTAATGGTGAACTGCGGCGCGGCCTCGTTGTCGTTGCCTGCCGCGTCCTGCGCCGCCCCCGCCGGGATGTCCACCGTCACCAGACCGTCGCCGTCCGGGGTGATGTCCGCGGTATACTGGGAAGCCGAGACCGCGGTGAAGTTGCCTGCGGTGCCGTTGCCCACCGTCAGGTCACTCACATCAAAGCCGTTTACCGCCTCGCTGAAGGTGATGGTGATCGGAATGGGCGAGGTGTTGGTCGGGTCGGAGGCTGTGCTGGTAATCGTCACTGTAGGCGCAGTGGCATCGTAGGTAATGGTGAACTGCGGTGCGGCCTCGCTGTCGTTGCCCGCCGCGTCCTGCGCCGCCCCTGCCGGGATGTCCACCGTCACCTGCCCATCGCCATTGGGCGTGATGTCGACGGTATACTGGGAAGCCGAGACCGCGGTGAAGTTGCCTGCCGTCCCGTTGCCCACCGTCAGGTCGTTTACATCGAAGCCGGTCACCGCCTCGCTGAAGGTGATGGTGATCGGAATAGGCGAGGTGTTGGTCGGGTCCGAAGCCGTGGTCGTGATGGAGACCGTGGGCGCAACATAATCATAGGTGACTGCATTATCGGTACTCGTGCTGGCAGTGTTGGTGTTGCCGTCCCAATCGGCCACGCGGTTGGCCGCGACAGAAGCCGTCACGGTGCCATCGCCAGTCATGCCGCTGACGGCGATGTCGAAGGTGGTGTGGTCGTAGGGGCTGATCTCGGTGATCGTTATGGTAGGTGTACCGTTGGCACCCGTCAGGGTGACATCGTCGGCCGTGAAGGTGACGGGGTCCACAAAGGGGGTGAAGACTGCCGTAAAGTGAACGGGACTGGCGTTGGTGGGGTCAGGTTGGGTGGCGGCCTGGTTCACGGTCACGCTGATGGGGGTGCGATTCACCTCATAGGCGCCGATGTCGCAATGGTTTCCCTGGGGGCGGGCCACGCCGCGCTGGTCTGTGGCCGGGCAACTGCTATCCTTGCCGGCGTCAATGGCAGGGGAGCCGGCCTGGAGGGGGAAGACCTGCCGCCCCGGCCCGCCGAAGTCGGTCAGCGGGCCCAGGTGAGGGTCTTGGCCGACGATGTTGCCGTTGACACCATCCGTCAGGCCGCAGGCGTGGGTGTTGTCTTCGATCAGGTTGTTGGACGAGCCAGCGGCGATGGAAGCATAAGAGCTATTGACACAATCCCCGCCACGAACATTGTTGGCGATGAGTACATTGGTCAGCGTGGGACGGCTGTTGTTCTGCCAGGAGCCGACGTTGTACATTCCACCGCCCCCGCCCCACCAGCCCGAATTGCCGGAGAAGGTGACATTTGTCAACGTAGGGCTGCTATAGGCGTTATACATCCCGCCACCACTTCGGTAGGCTGAATTGCCGGAGAAGGTGACATTTGTCAGCGTGGGGCTGCTATAGGCGTTATACATCCCGCCGCCATTTTGGTCGCTTGTACTGTTGCCGGAGAAAGTGACATTTGTCAGCGTAGGGCTGCTATAGGCGTTATACATCCCGCCACCATTTCGGAAGGAGGTTGAATTGCTGGAAAAGATGACATACTCCAACACTGGGTTGCTGGTGGAGTTGTACATTCCGCCACCGTTATATCGGGCTGAATTGCTGGAGAAGGCGACATGCTCCAACCTCGGGTTGCTGTAGTCGTTGTACATCCCACCGCCGCTATCGGCTGAATTATCCGAGAAAGTGACATTCGTTAGCGTAGGGCTGCCGTGATTGTTGTACATCCCGCCGCCGCTATCGGCTGAATTATCCGAGAAAGTGACATTCGTTAGCGT
>JALUDX010000100.1:2398-3805 GCA_027053355.1 Anaerolineales bacterium
TCCCACCGCCGCTATCGGCTGAATTATCCGAGAAAGTGACATTCGTTAGCGTAGGGCTGCCGTGATTGTTGTACATCCCGCCGCCGCTATCGGCTGAATTATCCGAGAAAGTGACATTCGTTAGCGTAGGGCTGCCGTGATTGTTGTACATCCCGCCGCCGCTATCGGCTGAATTATCCGAGAAAGTGACATTCGTTAGCGTGGAACTGCTGTAATAGTTGTATATTCCCCCGCCATCATATCGGACTGAATTGCCAGAGAAGGTGACATGCTCCAATGTCGGGTTGCTGTAGTCGTCGTTGTACATCCCACCGCCGTTATGGGCCGAATTGCCGGAGAAGGTGACATTTACCAGAGAGGGAGTGCTCTGAAGATAGTTGTACATCCCGCCACCACTATTGGCTGAATTATCCGAGAAAGTGACGTTCGTTAGCGTGGGGCTGCTGTCATAGATGTATATCCCACCGCCCCTATTGGCTGAATTATCCGAGAAAGTGACATTCGTTAGCGTGGAGTTGCTGTGCCAATAAATGGCCATTCCGCCGCCATCTTCTCGGGCTGAATTGCCGGAGAAGGTAACATTCGTCAGTGCGGGGCTGCTGATCCAGTTGAGCATCCCCCCGCCACTGCCACGGGCCGAATTGCCGGAGAAGGTGACATTCGTCAGCGTGGGGCTGCCGTGGTCGTTGAACATCCCGCCGCCGCCGACGGCCGAATTGCCGGAGAAGGTGACGTTCCTCAGCGTGGGGCTGCCATGGTCAGTGTACATCCCGCCACCCTCATTATTGCTCCCTCCTCCGTTGGCCTGCCCGGCGGTGATGGTGAAGCCATCCAGGATAGCACCGCTGTCCGTCCCACTGCCAGTGACCACATGGTAAGCGTTGTTCCCCTGGATGTTGTTGGGGTCCGTGACCACGCCGTGGGCGTCAGTGATGTCGGGGTGGGTTTCGTGGTCAATGTCCCCGCTGAGGACGGTGATGTTGTGTGCCGGGGCGCGCTGGTCGCGGTCGGTCTCCGTGCCCGCGAAGCCGCCGTAAATGGCCACGCCGCTTCTGAGTTGAAAGGTGCTGTTGCGGTCATCGTCCGTCTGCCCGGCGCCCTCGTCTGGGTAGTACACACCAGCAGCCACCCAAATTTCGGTGCAGCCGTTGTCAGCCAGCGCGTCCTGCAGGGTGGTGTAAGCGTCGGCCCAACTGGTGCCGTTGTTGGCGCCGGTGGCGTCGGCCTTCACATAACAAATCGGCCCGGCCGCGCGCACCGCGGGCGCGGGAAGCAAGGCTAAGATGACGCTCAGCACGAGCGCCGCACTAATCCAGCGTTGGAAAAAGGTTTGCATAGCAGCCCCCGATAAGGCTTCCTAAGAAAATAAGTGTTGCGTTCTCACTGCTTTTTTGCTTTCTCAAAGAA
>JALUDX010000101.1 GCA_027053355.1 Anaerolineales bacterium
AATTGGGGGATTGGGGGATTGGGGGATTGGGGGGCTGGTTGCCCAACCTGTTACTGTTTAGCGCAGAAGGGGAATCTCAATGACGCAGGCAGAAAACCACAGAAGGTTGCAGGATTGGTAGGGGCGAGGCGTGCCTCGCCCCTACTTTGCGCCTCTGCGTTAGCACCATGGGCTACGACTGGGGGCTGCTCGGCAGGCGCAAGAGCACGCGGGCCGGCGCGCCGTCGCTCCCCACCAGTTTGAGCGGCAGGCAACAGAGGTCGTAACGACCGGCGGGCACGGCCGAAAGGTCCAACGTCTCGATGACCACCACCTCCGCGGCCAAAAGGGTGCGGTGCGTCGGGACGGGGTCGTCGAAGGGGGCTACCGAGAGGTAATCGACGCCCACCAAGCGCACGCCCCGGGCGACCAACCAGGCCGCGGCGTCGGCAGTGAGGGCCGTGTAATCAGGGTGAAAGCGGGGGTCTTGCGCGGCCCACCAGGCCGAGTTGCGGGTTTTGAAGAGCACCCGGCGGGCCTCCGGCGGGAGCGCCGCGGCTTCCAACACGGCCGCGGTGATGTGGCCTTCGACGTGCGTCAGGTCGACCACCCAGGCCTCGCCCAGCAGCGCGTCCCAAGGCAGGCTTTCGGCCGTGGGGCCGTCGGCGATGAAATGGCGGGGCGCGTCGATGTGGGTGCCCAAGTGCACACAGCCGCCAAAGCGGGAGACATTGGCCGGCTGCCCCTCTTCCATCTTGAGAAAACGCTCCAGCACCGGCTCGGGGTCTCCCGGCCACACCGGGACGCGGCCGGGGGCAATGGGCACCGAGACGTCGTACACAGCAACCATGGGGCCTCCTGGGGGGTTAGGGGGATTTCGACTTGGTGAGGAGGTACGAAATCACCAAAAAAGCAAGATCCACCAAAATACCGGCCAGCGCCCCCCGCCACGAGGGGCTGATCCATAAGGCCACGGCCAAAATGATGAGGGCGGCGGCCAACATCCAAAGGCCGGAGGGCCGCCACCGTCGCCCCTGGCGGGCTTCGCTCACTTCTTGCAGAGCCTGGCCCAATTCTTCCGGCCAATCAGGGTCGTTCTTGGACACAAAGGCATAAGGCGGCTCGACCCCCGGCGCGACGTCGAAGGCGCGTTGGATGTCTGCGGGGTTGTCGTGAGCGCTGAGGATGATGACCGGGATACCGGCTCGCGTGACTTCTCGGGCCAGGATCAAACCACCCCAATCCTCAGGGTTGTTTTCATCCTTCAAACGCACATCTATGATCGCGGCTTGGACGCCCCGCTGCTGCTGAATTTTAGAGCGGGCTTCTTGAACGGAAGCGGCCTTTACAGGGATGTAACCTCTCTGTTTGAGTGCATCTTCCAACGTGGCCGCAAATTCAGGGCCGTT
This sequence comes from Anaerolineales bacterium, assembly GCA_027053355.1. Lineage (GTDB taxonomy): Bacteria > Chloroflexota > Anaerolineae > Anaerolineales > DRMV01 > DRMV01. The sequence continues at coordinate 1,389 of JALUDX010000101.1, forward strand.
CTCCACGAATAAAACTTTTCTTCCCTGTCGCTCCAGCACCTCTTTTAGCGCTGTATTCAATTCTTTTGCCCAATCGGGGCTGTTTTTAGAAACAAAGGCATAGGGCGGCTCGACACCCAGTGGGGCGTCGAACGCGCGCCGGATATCTTCTCGCTTGTCATAGGCGCTGAGGATGATGACCGGAATATTGGCCTCGGTCACCCAACGCGCCAGAATCAAACCGCTCCAATCCTCGGGATTCTTTTCATCCTCCATACGGACATCCACAATGGCGGCTTTGATGCCTCGTTGCTTCTGGATTTTAGAGCGGGCTTCTTGAACAGAGGCGGCCTTTACAAGACGGTAACCTTTCTGCTTGAGCGCATCTTCCAGCGTTGAGGCAAAAATCGGGTCGTTCTCCACAGATAAGACTCTTGTGGTCATCGCGTTAACTCCTCCGTTTTCATCCCCAAATTCGAATAGACTTTATCTTCTGAATCAACCACAGCAAATCCTTGATGCTAAAACCCAAACTCTCTACTGCCAAGATGCCCCACAACCCAAAGCATATCCAGAATAACGATCGCCAAACAGTGTCTGCATAAGGGAAAGTGGTCGAGATAGCCCAAACTTTGATTCTCTCAATCTCCGACTCAGGGGCCTGGTAACTTAAAGCGAGGGTTGTCTCTTTCAACCATGCAGGTGTGAACAAGTAACGCCCCCATGCTTTAACTTGAACACGCGAATTCACGGAAACAGACCAATCACATCGCTCTTGGACAGGATGTCGAGGGGGGATAGGCGTAGCGGTTGGTAACGCGCACGTGTTCTGATTGTTGTTTGTTGCACTAAAAAAGCGAAAAGGCGCGTTTTCATCGTCCATTACGCTAATGAATAAACGACCGGGGAGGGAGTGTCGGGCTGTAACGTCCACAATGACATGCAGATCTGAGTCTGCAGGGTCCCACGGCGTTGGAGGGAAGGCAAGATTGTCTACCACCCCTTGGCCATGGGAAAACTCAACCCGAGTGGTGTGTTTAGTAGGGGCCGACACTATGCCACAGCGAAATTTGGGCAATCCATGGGTTGTGAGATACAGCAACAACAGAAATACAGCCACAGAGAATGCCCAAGCACCCGGCAACCAATGGATACTGATGTTTCGCATTGTTTCTACCTTCCTCAAGTCTTACGACGGTCATGGAGCCAATTCTTTATTTTTGTTTTAGCCGACTCGCAGCGCCAATAACAATAGAAAGAAGATATACCACCACCAACCAGACCTATGAGGGCAATGCCTAAAATTCTAGAAATCAACCCTGCAATCACAACAAGCGTTGCTATCGAGAGAAGAAGAAGCAACCGGTTGGAACAGGAAAGACCCTGCAGCCTCCACAATTGAGATTGTAAAACGAAAATTTCTTCAACAAGTTCTTGTGCCTCTGTTTGTTCTTCTTGGGCTTCTGGCATCAACCTCCAAAAATCACATTGTGGGGGAACGATATCCTTCGGTTTAAAATTTTTTTCTTGTGGGTCAGGGTATATCAAGCAGCCTATTGAAGAAAACCGGCACGACCATTTGGACTTTTGTTTATCAAGGCACCGCTCAATCCGCTCACGATGAGGAGTATGGTTGTCTTTTTTCAAAACGGCCCCTGAAAAGACAAAGATGGCTACAGGGAGGGCGAGAGACAATGAGCATCCGTTAGTCCTTCCAACATCCACAAGTTCGGAAGAAAAATCTCCCTCTTCCCCCATTTTTACTTCGAGCAACTTCTTGGTCTTCTTTTCCAGATTCTGATAATGCCCTTCTTCTTCTGAAGAGAAGACCCACACCAAAGCCAAGTCTTTTGTCATACAATTTCCTCCACCACACCCTCTATGCTTTCGTGAAGATTTGTGCCACCGGTAGACAAACGCGGCAAAGTGAGCACAATGGCCGTGCCTTCGGGGCCGGTACGCTCAATGTGCACTTTGCCGCCGTAAAACTGGGCCACAAAGGCGGTAATCAGCGCGCCCGTGCCGTGGCCCCGGGTCATCTCGGCCGGCACCCGGTCGTCGAAGAGATACGGGCGCACTTCCGCAGGGATGCCAGTGCCGTTGTCGGCTATTTTCAAAAACACCGATCCTCCCGTGGCGTTGCTCGTCAGGGTGACACGAGGGTTTCTCCCCTCTTTTCCCGCAGCCTGGGCGGCCGCGCGCGCCGCGTTGCTGAGCAAATTGTCCACCGCGCGGGTTAACCACAGCCGGTTGGCCCGCACCACGGCTTTGTCAGGGGCTCCCTCCAGTTGCAAGGTCACGGGCGAGCCCATTTTCTCCAGCCGCTGCTGCCAGCGGGTAACGATCTCTTCCAGCCAGGGGCGTACTTCGATGTTTTCCATCTGCTCATCCGGCGGCGGGAACGCGGGACGCTGTTCGCTGAAGATGGCCTGAATCCGGTCGAGCCAACGGCAAATTTTCTCCAAATCGGGCACCACCCCCAACCGATGGGCCAGGCGCAGGGTTACCCCGCCTTTTCTTTCTTTTAGTTTTTTGCAAAACGGCAGGGTTTCCTCTTCCAAAAGGCCCAAGGTGCCCCGAAACGCTGCCAGTTCGTTCTTCCACTGGTGGCCGTAATCCGCGGCCGCGATGCCCAGCGCGGCCAACGCGGCCGCCAGCCGCCGCTGCCGGGCTTCCTGCTGTAGTGTACGTGCTTGCTCCCGCAACATCAGGGCCACCGCCATTTGCGAGGCTAAGGACTCCAGCACTTGCCGGTCGTAGAAATCCATGGCCATAGGGTCCCTGTACTCCACATTGAGGACACCAACCACCTCCCCCGTGGGCCACAGCACAGGGACGGCCATTTCGGCCACTGTATCCTCATGACAGGGCACGTAGTCGGGGTCTTGCGTGACGTCGGGAACGGTGACCGTGCTTTTTTCGAGGGCCGCGCGCACCACAATACCGTGCGGCTCGCCGGCCGGGGTTTGCAAAGGGAAACGCCGTCGTTTTTGAAACTGCGATTGTCGAGCCTGGGGAGACTGGTGGACTGCGATCAATTCCAGCGCCTCGTCGCTCTTGGAAAACAAAGCAACCGCGCTCACCGCGCCGGGAGGGTCGTTCACCAGGTCAAAGGCGGTCTTGACCAACATTTCCAGCCCGCGTTCAGGCTGGTTGGGAATGCTTGCCGTGACCCCGAGGATTTTCTGCGCCCGCTGCTGGTCGCCCCAGGCGCCCAACGCGGTGGCCAGATCCTGAGCCACGCGCTCCAGGAAGGCCCGATCCTCTTCCTCGAAAAAGCGAGGCTGGGTAGCCTCAACGGTCAAAACGCCCAAGAGCCGGTCGCCCAAGAGAATGGGCACGTCGATTTCGGAGCGGGTGATCGACCGCACAGGGAGGTAATGTTCGTCCTGCTCAGTATCAGGGGCATAGTATGGCCGCTTGTGTTCCGCGACCCAGCCGCAGATGCCCTTCCCAAAAGGGATCTCCCGTGGTGGGGCGGTTTGACTCCCTTGCCGGTACATCTCCCACACTGATTCAGGAAAACGCAAACGCCGCGCCCCGTAATCCGCGTAGAGGATGCTCGGCGTGACCCTTCCATACCCCGTGGTAGGCCATTCTTCCTTCAACAAACGGGTAACCTCTTCTGCCAGACGTTCTTCCAGTTTTTGCTGCCTTGCTGCAGCCGCTCCTCCTTGGCTTTTCTGGAGCACGCTTCGGATGGCCTGGGCAATTTTGCCATGCAACTGCCACCGTTTTTGGCTTCGGTGCTCCCGCGCGGCCATGAGAGCCACTCCTACAGCCATGGCCGCCTCCTGCCCCAAGGTGCGCAGTAAATTCTTTTCCTCTTCGGTGAAGTAATGGCGTTCCTTAATGTAATGCACCACCAGCACGCCCACCGGCCGAGCCTCGCCATCCTGGGTTAAGGTGAGCACCACGCCGCCGCTGGAACGCACGTTGAATATCTGAACGAAATCTCCTTGAAAAACAGGATCCTGAGATGCGTCTTCGGCAAAATGTTCTTTTTGGGGCAGTTTCAACAATTTTTCCAAAGCGTCGTTTTCTGCTTTACAAGAATAAGCCTTAATGGCTTCTTCGTCCGGCAGCCCCAAACGCACCCGTTCCAGCAAAAACACCTCGCGCTGCGCGTCGTAAACGTGCAAGGTGACGATATCGGCGTGCAAGGCGCGCTTCACCCGGCCGGCAATCTCTGCCAACACGTCGGGCAACGGCTTTTCGAAGACGCTTTCCAGAAAAGCCCGATGGGCTTCTTCCTGCCGCCGGCGGGCCAGGGCCAGGCCGACGAGGGCCGCCAAGGTGGTCAAGGCCTCCCGCAGGCCCTGACCAAAGGGAATGGGGGCATACCGCTGCACCGAAAGCACGCCTAAAATCTCATCTTGGGCAACAAGGGGCACCCCCACAAAGACTCGCGGCACCGGCTCGCGCACCTGGATGGACGCCCCGTCAGGCAAGGGAGGACATGGGTCGTCGGCGCGCCAGCGAAGGCATTGCCACGCTTGACCGGAGCGAATGATATATCCCGTCGCGCCGCTTTTTGCTTTGGAGGAGGCCTGGCGCGGGGAGGGGGCTTTTTTATGTTTCTTCGAGTCGACGAAAAGGGGAAAGGTGATCGTGTCCGTGATTGCGTCGTATTCAGCCAGGTAATAAACAGAAACCCCAAACGCCTCTTCCAACGCGCTGCGCACCGCGTCATACACTGCCTTACGCGTGCGCGCGGCCAACAGTTTCTCTCCCGCCTCGCCCACGGCTTTGAACAGGGCCCGTTGGCGGTGCTGGTCAATGGCCGCACCCAGCAGCCGCGCCACCACCGACAATCCGGCTTCGAAACGCAGTCGTTCTTCCTCCGAGGAGGGTTCTTTTCCTACAGCCCATACCACGGCCAGGGGTTGCGGCGTCGCGGCGTCCTGTGTCGCCTCAGCCGTGTCCGGGAAGCCAAAAGGCTGGGGTCGGGGGGCAAAACAGAGATGAGCCTGCCAGTGTTTTTCCCCTTGGGGCTCTGAATACGACCGCGTCGGGTTACCCTGGCCTTTGTTCGCCCACAGGTCTGCCAAAAGCCCTTGCGCAATGCCCTGCGCAGTGATGTGGGGCGGGAGTTGCAAATCCTCCACGCCCTGTTCAGAGGCCAGTTGCCCCGTGGTGAGGTCGAGCAGGCCCACGGCCACCGCGTCCGCGTTCAAAAAAGCCGGCGCTTTCTGGACGACAGTGCGCAGCAGGTCCTCGAGGGTGGGTGCAGCCAGCAAAGCCTGCGAGAGTGCGGCCAGGGCTGCGGAAGCCAGGGCCTCTTCCTCGGCTTGAACAGCACGTTGTTTGAGTGCTTTACTCGACGATGGCTCTCGGCCCCGCCTTCGCCTTAAGCGCTTAAATTCCTCGATGAGTCGCTTCCGCTCGACCAGGTAGCGGAAGACCACTTCCGCCTCGGTATAATCGATGGGCTTTTCCAGAGACCAGAACGCGCCTTCACGAAGGGCCTGGCGGCCGATGGAACGATCCATGCCGGTGATCATGACCACCGGCAGGTCGGGATGCTCTTTTTTGATCCGTTTGAGCAACGCCATGCCGTCGAGGGGCCCTGCCAGGGCATAATCGATGATCACGCCATCATACGGGTGCTCGCTTATCTTTTCCAAGGCTTCCCCCGCGGTTGCCACTACGTCCACCGTGTAAGGGCCCAAGCCTTGCAACCACTCGGCAAAGTATTTGCTAAAGAGCCGGTCATCGTCGGCCAACAAGAAGCGGAAAGCAGGTTTTCGAGTCATTTCGTCCTTCCACGGGTGCAGGCCAGAGACTCACGACTGCGTTTTATCAGTCGGCAGTTCCGGCAGGCGGACACGGAATAACGAACCTACGCCCATCAGGCTACGCACCACCTGAATGTCGCCGCCCATGGCTTCGACCAGTTGTTTGGCCATGAAAAGCCCTAGGCCCGAGCCGCCTGGGCGTTGGGAATAGCCAAATTCATAGATCTTGTTGGAGCGGATGAGCGCATAATGCACCCCGGGTCCTGAATCGGCCACGTAAATGCGCAAAGGCAGGTGTTTGGGCGGCACGTAGCGGGTAGAAATGGTCACCTGGCGCAACGGCTTTACGACGCCGGGGCAAAAGGGGTCCTCCCTCGACCATTGAATGGCGTTCAAAATGATGTTGTCCAGCACCTGGCGCAGCCAGGTGGGGCTGAAATGGCCGGCCGGCATGTTTTCGTCGAGGGACAATTTCAAATCAATACCCCGATTCTGCGCCAAAGGGCGAAAGCGGAGCACGCTCTGCCGAATCAGGGCATGGATGTCGGTGGCCCGGCTTTCGTGCTTGTCTTCCAAAGCACGGAACGTTTCCAAGGTGCTTTTCATCTGCCGCGCGCCGGCCAGGATGTCCCCCACCTTGGAGGCAATCTCACCCATGAAATCCTGCACCACCCGGGAGTCGGTCTGGGCCGTCAGCGCGGCCATTTGCTGGTCGAGGCTGACCAAAACGGAGTTCAAAGCATTCAACGTATTGCGCACATCGTGCAGCGCGCCGGCGCGCAAGCGGGCGTTGAGGATGTCGCTTTGCGCTTGCTCCAATACCTGGACGAGAAACGGCTGCTCTAACAACACCCCTAAAACATGGCGAGTGTATAGCCGAATGGCCGGCGACCTATGACCCGGCCGACGGGCAAATACGAAAAAGGCCATGGGTTTCTTCGACAAAGGCGGGGTCACGCGCCAACCCCAGGCCGCTTGATAGCCCCCTTGCACGGCCTGACGGAGGTAGCGGTCATAGCGGCTGGGGCTGTCCGTAATCGCCACCATGTGCCGCTCTTCTTTCAAAATCTCCCCAACCGGACTGTACCAGAGCAGGTGCAGGCTTTCGTCATCCTGCGCGATGTCGATGCCCCATTGGGCAACCACCTCGATTTTGCCCGGCTGGTCGGGAGAGATGGCAAAGATGGCTGCGCCTTCCATGCCCACCTGCTGAGCCACGTCGGCGATGAAAGCGCGCAAATCCTGGTCGGTGTAGGCTGGCTTTTCTTTGGCCGCCACCGTGAGCGGCGCTACGGGCGCTTGCGGCGGCTTGGTTTTCCGCGGCTGCTCTGAGGACGCGCGTTCCCAGCGGCGCAAATAGTCGGCGACTTCTTCCGCAAAAAACGGTTTGTATTCCAGGGTCAGCCCTTTGGCGCGCAGCCGCGCCTCCAGGGCAGCATCGGTCTCCGCACCAGAAAGCAAAAGCACGTGGCAGTGGGGCGCAGTCCTGCAAATTTCTTCTGCCCAGGGTGTGGTGTCGCCATCCGCGCCCAAGGTCAGGTCAAGAAAAACGCCGTCGAATGCCCCTTGGCGGAATTTTCGCTTCCCTTCTTGAAGGTCTGCCGCCGTTTCCACCGCGTAGCCCCAGTCGCGCAGCAAAGCGGCCATGTGCTGGCGGAAGAGGTCGTGGTCGTCCACCACCAAAAGCCGCCGAATGCGCTGGGGTTCGGGCGGCGTCATGGTTTCAGGGACGTCTTTCAGCAACCGCTGCAGTTTGAGCCGGTCGGCCGGTCGGAGGTGGTCTGCCAAGGGGGCTTCGCCTGCTTGCTTTGCCTTGGCTTCTTCCACAAATTCTCCCAAGCGCTCCAGATATCGCTTGATGCTTAACCGCAGCCGGTAGGCTTCAGGGTCAAATTCGGTAACCACCACCTGCACCATATCGCCCGGCCAAAGGACCTCTTGCGCTTTGACTCTGCACAGGCTGATTTCTTCTACAGGGAGAAAGCCTTCTATCCTGGGTACCACCTCCCCCGGTGCCACCTCCCCAGGTGCCACCTCCACAAAAGCGCCGAACTCTCGCACCCGTTTGACGATGCCTTCGGCCACGACGCCTTCGTGGTATTTGTCGCGGTGAATTTCCCAAGGGTTGTGGTCGACAAACCGATGGCTCAGTTCGATGGGCGCGGTTTCGTCGTCCTCCACAGAGGTGAAGCGGGGCAACACCACCGCCTCCAACTTTTGCCCCACCTGAAACTTTTGGTGCAGGTCAGGGCGCTTGTCGTCCCAACTGACCTCCCGGCGGCGGATGATCCCCCTTTCCCCATTGGGCAAGCGCACGAAAAGTTTGGAAGGGACGATTTTCTCGATGCTAACCGTGACCTTCTCCCCCGGACGATAGTTTTCTCTACTCATCGTCTGCACCTCCGCGCAGTTCCCGGCTTTCCGTCCAAGGCGTCATCTCATCCCAATTCTTCCCCACCTTGGCGTCGGTGACCAGCGGCACGGCAAGGCGGTAGGCGTTTTCCATTTCGCTTTGCACCGCGCGGGCGACGTCGCTCAGCGCGTCTTCCGGCACTTCCAGCATCAGTTCGTCGTGCACCTGCAGCAGCATTTTGGCCGGCAGGCGGTCGGCTGCCAGGCGCTCAGCCACCCGCAGCATGGCCAGTTTCATGATGTCCGCCGCGGTGCCTTGAATAGGCGCGTTGATGGCTTCCCGCTCGGCGCGCAGGCGGGCGTTGCGGTTGGCGGGCTTCTGCAGTTCGGGGAAGTAGCGCCGCCGCCCCAGCAGGGTTTCCACATAGCCCTGCGCCGCGGCTTTGCGGCGGGTTGCCTCGATGTAGCGCTTCACGCCGGGGAAGCGCTTGAAGTAGGCTTCCACGAAGTTTTCGGCTTCGGCCAAAGTCAGGTCGGTGGTGCGGGTGAGGCCGAAGGGGCTCATGCCGTAAATCAGGCCGAAGTTGATGGCCTTGGCATGGCGGCGCATCTGCGGGGTGACTTCTTCCAGCGGCACGCCGTAAATGGCCGCTGCGGTCGCGGCGTGGATGTCTTGCCCGGCCCGGAAGGCGGCAATCATGGCCTCGTCGCCGGAAACATGCGCCACGATGCGCAGTTCCACCTGGGAATAGTCCACCGAGAGCAGCAGGTGGCCTTCGGGCGCGACGAAAGCCCGCCGCACCCGCCGCCCCACCGGCGTGCGCACAGGGATGTTCTGCAGGTTCGGGTCCGAAGACGCAATCCGCCCGGTGACCGTGCCGGTCTGGTTGTAGGAAGTGTGCACCCGCCCGGTTGCGGGGTTCACCTGCTGGGGCAGGGCGTCCACGTAGGTGGATTTGAGTTTCGCCAGTTCGCGGTGCTCTAACACCCAATCCACCACCTCGTGCTGGCCGCGCAGGGCTTCCAGCACGCTGGCTGAGGTGGAATAGTGCCCACTCTTGGTCTTGCGGGTGCGGTCGGGCGGCTGCAGCCCCAAAGTCTCGAACAAAATTTTGGAAAGTTGCCGGGTGGAGTTGATGTTGAAACGCTGCCCCACCGCGGCGTAAATTTGCTCTTCCAAGGCGCGCAACTGAGCGGCCAGTTCCTGCGACATGCGGGCGAGGAAGTCGGTGTCCACCAGGATGCCGTTCATTTCCATGCGCGCCAGCACGGGCACCAAGGGCATTTCGATTTCCCGGAACAGCCGCCAGCCGTTGCGCTCGCGCACGTCGGCTTCCAGCAGAGGCATCAGGCGCAGGGTCATCACCGCATCGGCCGCGGCGTAGGGCGCGGCCTTGGCCACCGGCACCTCGGCCATGCTGATTTGCTTCTTGCCTTTGCCGATGAGGGCGGTAATGTCGGTCATTTCCACGCCGAGGCGCGTCCAGGCTAAGTTCTTCAGCCCCAAATTGTGGGAAGCCGGGTCACGCACCCACTCGGCAATCATGGTATCGAAGGCGGGCGTGCTCATGGGCAGGCCGTGGCGGGCCAGCACCACCAGGTCGTATTTGATGTTGTGCCCCACCTTGGCCACCTGCGGGTCGGCTAAGAAGGGCGCGAGCGCGGCGCGGACGTGTTCCCACGGCAGTTGCGCCTCGCCGGTGCGGTGCCCCACGGGGATGTAAAAGCCCTCGCCCTCGTCCACCGCGAGGGAAACGCCCACCAGGTCGGCGCGCATTTTGTCGGTGGCGGTGGTTTCGGTGTCGATGGCTACGGTGCGGGCGACCTTCAGGCGGCGGGTAAGGGCCTGCAATGCTTCCGGGGAATCCACCACGGTGGTGCGGAAGCCTAAATCGGGCGGGGGGGAAGCCGCGCCTGCCGTGCCCGCGGCGGCCTGCCCGCCGAACAGGGCAAGTTGCTGGGGTTCGTCCCCTTCCCCGCCCGCGGCCTGCTGCCATGCCCGCAGGCGCTTGAGCAGGGAGCGGAACTCCAGTTCCCGGAACAGGGCTTCCACCGCACCCACGGCGTCGGGGCGGGGCACGGCCTGGGCAAGGTCCACGGCCACCTCCAGGTCGGTGCGGATGCGGGCCAGGTCCCGGCTCAGGTAGGCGTTGTGGCGGTCGGCTTCCAGTTTGCGGCGGATGCCGGGGGCGAGTTCGTCCAAATGGGCGTAAATGCCGTCCAAAGTGTCGTATTTTTGCAGCAGTTTGGCCGCGGTTTTCTCGCCAATGCCCCGCACGCCAGGGATGTTGTCGGATTTGTCGCCCACCAGCGCCTTGAAATCCACAATCTGGTCGGGCCGCACGCCGTATTTGGCTTTCACCTTTTCGGGGGTGTAGTCGGTGGTATCCGAAAGTTGCCGCCCGGGCAGGGAAACGATGATCCGCTCGTCCACCAGTTGCAGCAGGTCCCGGTCGCCGGTGACGATTTTCACCCCCATGCCCTCACTTTGAGCCAGGCGTTTGGCCGCGCTGCCCAGCACGTCGTCGGCTTCGTAGCCCTCCCTTTCCAGCCGCGGGAAGCCGAACGCGTCCACCAGTTGGCGGATGCGCGCCATCTGGGGCACCAAATCCTCGGGCATTTTGGCGCGGGTAGCCTTGTATTCGGGGTAGATCTCGTCGCGGAAGGTGCGCCCGACGTCGAAAGCCACGGCCAGGTAATCGGGGTGCTCCTGTTCCAAAAGCCGTAGCAAAATGCTGGCAAAGCCATAAGCGGCCGCGGTAGGCTCCCCCTGGCTGTTGCGCCAGCGGTCGCCGCCGGTGCCCGCGGTGAGGGCAAAATAGGCGCGGTAGGCCAACGCGTGGCCGTCGAGCAAGTAGATGGTGGGGGGCATGGCACGTTCCTCGCTGGTAACCGTTCAGCCTTGGGAAAATCGGCCGCGAAGGTGCTTCTGCAGAAAAGCGGCAATGGCACGGGAAGAAATGGGCACCTGCCGCGGCTGCAGCAAGTAAAACGGGGCCCAAAAATCATCGGCCGGGTGAGCAAAAGGCAGTTCGGGGTGGGCCTGATAGAGCAAACGGGAAGTATGCCAGCGCACCGCGCGCACCACCGCGGTGGGCGGGGTGTTGGGCGGCACCTCCACCACCCACTGCAGATAGTGAGGCTGCACGCTGAAATGAAGCAGCCGCCAGCCAAAGCCGTGGATCAGCCGGGGCAACCAGCGGCTGAGGTCGCGCGCCAGATCGCCCACCAAAAACTGATTGGGGTGCTTGGGCACCAGCACGCCCGCGTAGGCCTGCGTCTGGGGCGAAGGCGGCATAGCCTCTGCCGGCGCGGGGGCCTGCTGAGGCCGCACCACCGCGGCCTGCGCCTCAGCAGGGGGCGGCGGGGCCGGCCGAGGCGGCGCCGCGGGCACAGTGGGGTTGGGGTCGGGGATGTCGTCGAACAGCGGTTGAAAGGCCTCAGGCGGCAGGTCGTCGTCTTCCTCTGCTGCGGCGTCGGTGGGGGTGGTCAGCGCAGCAGCCAAATTGTGCAGCAATCGGCGCGCCTGGCTCAGCGGGTGGGACGCGTCGAACACGGCCACTAACCACTTCTCGCCCTCCAGCCGCGTCGCCAAAAGCATCAGCGGCGCTTTGGCCAACGGCGAGCGCACATAACGCAGGATGTCGCTTTCCCCCTGCAGGGGCACCTCGGGCAACAGCGCGGCCAACGCCTCTTCAGACCACACGCCGTGGTAGGCCGAAAGCTGCCCCGCAGCGGCCACCATCACGGCGCGCGCGCCTTCCACCGGCCCCAGGCGCGCCAATGCCTGGGCCAGGGAAGGAAACGACGCCCCCGAAGCCTCTTTCATTGCTGCAGCGCGCGCATCAGTTCTTGAAACTCTTTCCATTCCTCGGCAAAAAAGTGCACGGTCAGAGCGCCCAATTCCAGATGGTAGGTAATTTCGCCATCGGGCTCTTCGGCCTGCCACACCAGGTAGTTGCGGGTCTCGGCCAAAATTTCGGTTTTGGGTTCTGCAAAGTCGCTCATGGTTGACTCCTCAAGAAAAAAGGGTTACCGGTCGTGGCCCCGGGGCGGCGGGGTGGGGTCGGTTTTGCGGCGGAGGCGCCGGTAAGCGCGCACCAACCAGCGGCTCACGCTAAAAGCAGGCGCTTCGGGCGGGTGCCAGTCTTCCCACGGGTTTTGGTCGAACATTTTGCGCATCACATAGTGCCCAAACAGGCGCAAAGAAGCCAGGGAGGGGGCGGCAAAAAGCAAGCCCAACACGCCAAAGAGTTTTGCCCCAATCAACGCGGTCAGCAACACTGCCGCGGGGTGCACGCCCAACGCGTTGCCCAACACGCGGGGGGTGATGAAATTGTCCAAAATGTTGTCGCCGATGAACATGCCGCCTACCGCGAGCGCGGCCAGTTCCAACGGCGTCAGCCCCCACGCACCCGCGGGCTGAAAGACCACCACCAGCGCGGTGATGGTGTACAGCACGGCAGGGCCCACGTAGGGCACAAACCGAGCCACCGCGGCCAGCAGCGCCAACACCAAAGCCATGCGCACGCCCAGGACGGTCAGCCAGACCCACACCCACAGCGCGGCGATGGCCGCCACGGTGAGTTGCCCCCGCAAAAACGCCCGCCAGATACGCCCCAGTTCTTGCCCCATCCGCTGCAGGTCGTCCTGGTAACGGGGAATTTCTATGGAAATGACGTCTGCCGAGACCGTGCCCGACTCGGCCAGCAAAAAGTACGAGGTCAACCAGATGAAGGCCATCCAGCCGATGACCTGCAAGGTACTGGCCGCCAACGCGCTGACCAGCGCGCCCACTTCGCCCAACAGGGGCTGCAACGAAGCCAAAAGTTGCTGGCTGAGCGCGTTCCAATCATATTGGCGGAAGTCGAGTTTCCAGGGGCCCAAAAGGTAAGTCTGGGTAGAAAGGCGCTCGAACCAACCGGGCAGGTCGTTGAGCAAAAAGTCTTGCACCACGCCATACAGGCTTTGCGCCTGTTGGACGAGGGCCAACCCGCCGGCGATGAACGCGGTCACGATGGCCGCGGCCAAGAGCAGGTAAACTAGGGTAACCGCCATCCGCCACGAAAGGGGGGTGTAATGCTCCAATGCCCGCGCCAGCGGGTGCATCAGATAAGCCAGAATGAGCGCCAGCACCAAGGGGCCGATGAAATCACGAAAGGCGACCACCAAGGCGGCCAACGAAGCCACCACGGTGATCCCAACCACGATTTTCGTGGCCGGGCTCCAGGGCGGCGAAGAGGGCGGGGCGGGGGAAGAAGAGGTCATGATCTGCGGAACCTGCGGTTTTTCGTAACGATTCAGTCACAAGGGAATAGACCACGGAGGGCACGGATAGTCACAGAGACGCACGGATTTTCAGGTCGCCAAGGATGAACGCAAAGGCGCAGAGGAAGCAGAGGCGCAGAGAGCGCAAAGAAAAAATTTCTGTGTCTTCTGTGTTTTTCACCCAATCGGTGTAAATCTGTGTCAATCGGTGGATGGTAACGCCAATCATACCAGAGCGCCAAGGTCGCCAAGAAAGGCAATGCCACCCCAATCCCTCAGTGCTCCAACCCTACCGCCTTCTGTGTTCTCGGTGCCTTCTCTGTGTCTTCTGTGGTTTTCTGCCTGCGTCATCCGTAGCGTCTCTTTGAGGCTGAACAGTTACCGTTGCGGTAGTTTTACCACAAATATCGCGCCTTGACCACGCCGATTGTGCGCGGTCACCTGGCCGTGGTGGGCACGGACGAGTTCCCGCACGATGGAAAGGCCCAGCCCGACGTGCTCGCGGCCGGTGCGGGCGCGGTCGCCGCGGTAAAAGCGGTCGAAGATGTGCGGCAGGGCCTCAGGGGGAATGCCCGGCCCCTGGTCTTCCACCTCGACCACGGCCCAGGGGCCTTCGCTGCGCACCCGCAGCACAACCTCGCCTTGCCGGGGCGTGTGGGTGAGCGCGTTGTCCAACAAATTGCCGAAAATCTGCAGCAGGCGGTCGGGGTCGCCCCAAACGGTCGGCGTGGCCGCGGCCTCCAAGTGCAGCGTCTGCTGGCGTTGGGCTGCACGCGGTTGAAAGCGGGTCAGTACCGCGCGCAGCAGGGGCACCAGGTCGACAGGCACCTGCTGCAGGTGCGCTGTGCCCGCGTCCAGGCGGGCTAAATCGAGCAAATCCATCACCAGGCGCTGCATCCGCTCGGCCTCGCTGCGGATAATGCCTGCGGCCTGCGCCGGGGGGGCGGTGCCGTCGGCCAGGGCCTGGGCAAAGCCCAAGATGGACGTCAGCGGCGTCTTGAGTTCGTGCGAGACGTTGGCGATAAAGGCGCGCTGCGATTTTTGCGAGGCTTCGAGTTGGCGGGCCATCTGATTGAACGCGCGGGCCAACGTGCGGGCTTCGGCTGGCCCCTCTTCCGGCAAGGGGGCGTAGCGCCCTTGGGCGAAGTCGTGGGCCGCCGCGGCCACTTGCCGCAGAGGGCGGGCAATCCAACGGCTCAGCCACCAGGCCAAAAGCAAGGCCAGGCCAAAGGCCAGCAGCCCGGCCTCCACCATGGGCAGCAGCCAATCGCCGCTGTGGCGCAGCAGCCATTGCCAGCGAGAAGGCATGGGTGTGGTAATGACCAGCAGGCCACCGCTGATGCGCCGCGCGGTATAAAGCCACGTCTGGCCTTCTGCGTCGCGCAGCCGGCCACGAAAAGGCTTCCCCTCGCTTTTTCTGGGGGGAAGAAGGGGCGGTGCCTGAGAGGCGGTGTCCCCCAACACCTGGCCGTGGCCGTCGGTGACGATCACCCGCACACCCAGTTCGGAGGCCGAGGTGGTCACCTCGGCCCAGCGCAGGGGCGAAAGCGCCACCTGCACCGCGGGCACCTGCCGCCGCATGACCCGCGCCACCAGATCCATTCTAATGAACTGCCGCTGCTCGATCAAGGGGCTGTGGAGCAAAAACAGGGCTGCAGACGTGGCCGCGGTCACGACCACCACCGCGATGACCGCAACGTAACTGAGCAACAGGCGGCTACGCAGGGAACGAAGCATCTCAGAACACCAGTTTGTACCCCACGCCGACCACCGTTTCGATGCGCAGGTCGCTGCCCGTGAGTTTGCGGCGCAATTGGGCAACGTGCACGTCGACGGTGCGGGTCTGGCCGACGTAGTCGTAGCCCCAGGCCAAGCGGAGCAGTTGTTCGCGGGTGAGCACCATGCCTCGGTGCTGGGCTAACACCCACAGGAGTTCGAATTCCTGGGCACGCAGGGGCACGGTCTTCCCATCCACGCGCACCTCACGGGCTGCGGGGTCGATCAGGGTATTGCCCAAGTGCAGGGGGTGGGCGGTAGCGGTGGCGTTGAAGCGGTCGCGGCGGCGCAACAGGGCTTTGACCCGGGCGACCAGTTCGCGCGGGTTGAAGGGCTTGGTGAGGTAATCGTCCGCGCCCAGTTCCAGGCCCAAAATTTTGTCGTAGTCGTCGTCGCGGGCCGTGAGCATGAGCACCGGCACCGGATCGCCAGCCGCGCGCAGACGACGGCAAACCTCTAAACCGTCCAATTTCGGGAGCATGATGTCCAACACCAACGCGTCGGGGTGCAACGACGCGGCGGCCTGCAATGCGGCCGCACCATCCCCCACCGCGTGCACGCGATAGCCGGCGCGCTTCAGGTAGAGCCCCACCAGTTCGGTAATGTGCGGCTCGTCGTCTACCACCAGCACCAACGGTTGCTCAGACACCGCTTTCCTCAGGAAGAATGGCCACGGCCTCGATTTCGACGGCCACGCCTTTGGGCAGCGCCGCGGCCTGCACGGCCGAGCGCGCGGGGTAATGATGGGTGAAAAATTGGGCGTACACCGCGTTCATTTTGGCAAAGTCGCCCATGTCGCGCAAAAACACGGTGGTTTTGACCACGTGGTCTAACGACGCACCGGCCGCGGCCAACACATGTTGCAGGTTGGTCAGCGCCTGACGGGTTTCGGCCTCTACCCCGCCGGCGACCACTTCGCCGGTGGCCGGGTCAATGCCGATCTGACCGGCTGTATAGATGAAGGTGCCCACCTTGACCGCCGCAGAATAAGGGCCAATGGCTTTGGGGGCTTTGTCAGTGGTGATGATCTGTTTGTGCGCCATGTCGCCTCCTCACAAGGGGAAAGGTTGGTTACTTGGTTACTTGGTTACTTGGTTACTTGGTTACTTGGTTACTTGGTTACTTGGTTGCTTGGTTGCTTGGTTACTTGGTTACTTGGTTAGTTGGTTGGCTGCCTCCCTTGGCGGGCTGGCGCCTCCCTCTGCGTTTTTGTGTTCCTTTGCCGTAACTATTCAGCCTCAAAGAGAGGCTACGGATGACGCAGGCAGAAAACCACAGAAGACACAGAGAAGACACCGAAAACACAGAAGGCGGCAGGGTTGGAGCACTGAAGGATGGGGGCAAATGGCGATCGACTACTCAGATGCTCCTCCTGGCGCTCTCGGCGCCCAAAAATCCGCTATCATCCGCGTTCATCCGTGGGCTATTTTCCAGAGGCTGAACAGTTACCCTTTGCCTTCTTTGCATGACTTGGCGACCTCAGTGTCTCCTCATTCGCAACGCGCAACCCACCTCGCGAGCCGAGGTTTATTTTCTTGGGGCCGAACAGTTACCACGCTACTATCATTATACGCCATACCCCCTGCCGCAGGTGGCTTCGCAGGCGTGCTCAGCGGTCAGTCGGCGCAGCCGAGGCCGCGACGGTCTCCCCTTGGGGCAAGGTGAAATAAAAGGCGCTGCCCTGGCCTTCTACGCTTTCGGCCCACAGCCGGCCACCGTGGGCTTGCACCAGATGTTTGGCAATGGCCAGCCCTAAACCGCTGCCCTGGCTGCGCCGCGATTTGTAAAACCGCTCGAAAATGCGGGGTAATTCTTCCGGAGCGATGCCCACCCCCGTATCGCGCACCACGAAAACCACCTCTTCGCCCTGGGGAAAAGCGGTCAGGGTAATCTTGCCCCCGCGCGGGGTAAACTTGATGGCGTTGTGCACCAGGTTGAAAAGCACCCGCCGGATGTGCTGCGGGTCGGCCAACACCGGCGGCAGGTCTTCAGGCAGGCGCACTTCCAGCTGCAAACCGGCTTGCTGCGCCTGGGGCTGCGAGCGAGCCACGGAGGCGCGCAACAACGCCTCCGGCAGCACCCGTTCCAAACGCATCGCCGCCTTCCCCGCCTCTAAACGCGAAAGTTCCAACAGCGATTCCACCAACGCGATGAGATCGTCCAGTTCCTCCTCCATGCGCTGAAGGAAGTGCTGAGCGGCCTCAGAGTCGTCCCAAGCACCAGTTTGTAGAGTATCGACCAGGGCTTTCAGCCCGGCCAAAGGGGTGCGCAATTCATGAGAAACATTGCTCACAAAGTCACGGCGCACGGCTTCCAACCGACGGATGCGGCTGAGATCCTGCAGCAGGATCAGGCAATAGGCCGCGCCTTCGTCGGTGAAAGGCAACGCGGTAGCGTGGACAAAGAGCCCCCACGAAGGAATTTCAATGATTTCATTCTGCTCGTGGCCGGAGGCGCGGCAGGCCTCTTCAAGGGTGATGAGTTGGTGCGCCTGCACAACCTGGGGGAAGGGCTGGCCGGTGGCGGAACGCAAGTCGGTCTGCAGGAGACGGGCTGCAGCAGGGTTGAGCAGGTCGACTTGCCCCCGCGCGTTGGTGATCAGCACACCATCGGACATACGGGCCAGCACCGAGGCCAGCCGCGCCCGTTCGCGGCGCAGGTTGGCCACCATGGCCTGGCTTTGCTGGGCCATCGCGTTGAGGCGCCGCGCCAGGCGGGCGATGGCATCGTCACCCGAGGCCAAATAGCGGGCACGGCTATCGCCCGCGGCCAATCGGCGGGTGACGTCGGTGAGTTCCTGCAAAGGGCGGATGACCCGCGCGTACAGGCCATAGGCGAGGAGCAACAACAGTACCACGGCCACGCCCCCCACCACCCACACCGCGCCGCGGGAGGAAGCCGGCACCCTCTGGGCTGCCACCAGAGTGACGGCCAAAGTCAATAAGGCGGAAAGTACAGCCCCCCACCCCAACAAGCGTGACATCACGCGCTCCACATCAATCAGACGAGTTTATTCAACCTCGGTGCGAGAGAGCCGCAGAGAAGGGGGCTACCCTTCAAAACAGTACCCCGCGCCCCGCACGGTAATCAAGCGGCGGGGGTGGGCCGGGTCGTCTTCGATTTTCTCCCGCAGCCAACGGATGTGCACGTCGACCGTGCGGCTGCCGCCGCTAAATTCCCAGCCCCACACGCGCGCCAAAATCAGATCACGCGAAAGCACGACCCCCCGATTGCGGGCTAAAAACACTAACAGGTCGAACTCTTTAGGCTTCAGGTGCAACGGTTCCCCATGCAGCAACACCTGCCGCCGGTTGAGGTCGATCTGCAAATCGTCGAAGATGAGCCGAGGAGGCGCGAGAGCCTCGGGCGCCCGCTGGCTAAGCGTGCCGCGGCGGAGTTGCGCCTTGACCCGTGCCAGCAACTCCCTCATGCTAAAAGGCTTGGTCAAATAATCGTCTGCACCCATCTCCAGCCCCAACACCTTGTCCGTTTCGCCGTCGCGGGCGGTAAGCATCAAGATGGGCGTCGCGGTTTCCTGGCGCAAAATACGGCACACCTCTAACCCGTCGAGACCAGGGAGCATCCAATCCAAAATCACCAGGTCGGGGTAGTGTTCCCGTGCCAAAGCCAGGCCGCGGTGGCCGTCGGCCGCGAGGAGCACCTCGTGTCCCTCGCGACGCAGGTTGTAGGCCAAGGTCTCGCGCAACACCGCGTCGTCTTCGACCACCAAAATCGTCGTCGCCATGGGCACAACTCAACTGCAGAGCAAGGAATACGGGAAGACGGTTGAGGCGCTGAAGGACTCGGGAATTGAGTGAAGGGGTATGACGACCCCGCTCCCACTGCCTCAGTGGGGTTCAGTATACTGCCAGTGAAAAGGCGCGTCAAGTTCGGGGAACCTCCTTCCTCCCGAAGCCCAGGTGCCAATGCTCACATCTTAGGCGGCAACTTTGTGCAAAACTGGACAATATCATCGCTTTCGGGTATCATTTTACCGCTCTCCTCAGGGGCTCATTCCCCCCGGCAGGAGGAGTTTTGCTGCGCCTTGGGGAAAGGCGTGGTATCCTTTGTGAGGATGACCTGCCCTTATGGACCAAACCGTCCAACTGTTGAAATTGCTTACCGAAGCCCACGGCGTCCCCGGCTTCGAAGCGCCGGTACGTGCTTTAATCCGCGAGCGTCTGCTGCCGTTAGGTGAGGTTTCCCAAGATCATCTGGGAAGCCTCATTTGCCGTCAGGAAGGGCAAGCCCCCACGCCCAAAGTGATGCTCGCCGCCCACATGGACGAGGTGGGCTTCATGGTCAAACACATCACCCCAGAAGGCTTCATTAAATTCCTGCCTCTGGGAGGATGGTTCGACCAGGTGCTCTTGGGCCAGCGGGTCATCATCAAGACCAGCCAGGGGGATGTAGTCGGCGTCATCGGCGCGAAACCGCCGCACCTTCTGCCTGCCGAGGAACGCAACAAGGTGGTGCCCAAAAAAGAAATGTACATCGACATCGGCGCGACCTCCAAGGCAGAGGTAGAAGAAGCCGGCGTGCGATTGGGAGACCCCGTGGTTCCGCGCGCCGACTTTGTCGTTTTAGCCAGCGGCAAAGCCTACCTGGCCAAAGCCTTCGACGACCGGGTGGGGGTCGCGGTCATACTGCAGGCCCTGGCAACCCTCAAGGCGCAAGGGCATCCCAACACCCTTTACGGCGTAGCCACCGTGCAAGAAGAAGTGGGGGTGCGCGGGGCACGCACCGGCGTGTGGGCTGTGGAACCCGACGTAGCCATCGTCTTGGAATCGGACATTGCCGGCGACGTGCCCGGCGTCAAAGCCGAACAAGCCGCGGCCAAAATGGGGCAAGGCCCCACGCTCATTTTCTACGACCGCAGCATGATCCCCAACCTGGCCTTACGCGACCTTTTCATGGAAACCGCCAAAGCCATCGGGGTCAACTTGCAAATTTCGTTTTTGGAAGGGGGCGCGACCGACGGTGCGGCCATTCACCTGCACCGCATCGGTGTGCCAACCGTGGTTCTGGGCGTCCCGGCCCGCCACATTCATTCCCACAGCGCGATCATCCATCGTGACGACTTTGATCAGGCCGTGCAATTGCTGGTAGCCGTCTTGCAGCGCTTAGACGCGGAGACGGTGGCAGCGTTGACGCGGTGAGCATTTGGAGGCGAAATGGCTGAACCCATCAAACAAATTGTCGAAGACCTGCAAAAACAGATCGAGGATTTCGAACCTCGTCTGGAAGTGCGCGACATGGGCGTCGTGCTGGAAGCCGGTGACGGCATCGCCCGCGCCAGCGGCCTTTCCGACGTCCGCTCGCAAGAACTGGTGCGCTTCGAAAACGGCGTGATGGGCATTGCCTTCAACTTAGAGAAGGACAATGTCGGCATCATCATCATGGGCGACTACACCGAAATCGAAGAAGGCACCAAAGTCTACACCACCAAGCGCATTGCTTCGGTGCCCGTGGGCGACGGGCTGATCGGCCGGGTGGTCAACGCGTTGGGCGAACCCATCGACGGCAAAGGCCCCATCCAATTTGAGCGTTACCGCCCGGTGGAACGCATCGCCCCCGGCGTGATCGAGCGCAAAGACGTCGACACCCCCCTGCTCACCGGCATCAAAGCCATCGACGCGATGATCCCCATCGGCCGCGGCCAGCGCGAACTCATCATCGGCGACCGCCAGACCGGTAAAACCGCCATCGCCATCGACACCATCCTCAACCAAAAGGGCAAAGACGTCCTCTGCATTTACGTGGCCATCGGCCAGAAAAAGGCGCAAGTCGCCCGCACCGTGGCCGTGCTGGAAAAGTTCGGCGCGATGGAATACACCACCGTGGTAGTGGCCTCGGCCGACGAACCCGCGGCCCTGCAATACCTGGCCCCCTACGCGGGCTGCGCCATCGGCGAGGAATTCATGGAAACCGGGCGCGACGCGCTCATCGTGTACGACGACCTTTCCAAGCACGCGTGGGCTTACCGCGAAGTCTCCCTGCTCATGCGCCGTCCCCCCGGCCGTGAAGCCTACCCCGGCGACGTTTTCTACCTGCATTCCCGCCTGCTGGAACGCGCCGCCCGCATGGCCGACAAATACGCCATCGTGCCCGCGGACTACACCAGCGACGACGGCATGGCCGCGCCCGAAGACAGCGTGGACGGCAAAGTATACGGCGGCCCCGTGGGCGAGCACGATGCCGAAGAAGCCCGCAAAGCCATGGAAAACGCCGACGCCTACAAAGTCGTCAAAGTGCGCGGCACCGGCGGCTCGCTGACCGCGCTGCCCATCATCGAAACCCTGCTGGGCGACGTTTCCGCCTACATCCCCACCAACGTGATTTCCATTACCGACGGCCAAATCTACCTGGAAAGCAACCTCTTCTACGCGGGCATCCGCCCGGCCATCAACGTCGGTATTTCGGTTTCCCGCGTGGGCGGCGACGCCCAGACCAAGGCCATGAAACAGGTGGCCGGCCGTCTGCGCCTCGACATGGCCGCCTTCCGCGAACTGGCCGCCTTTGCCCAGTTCGGCTCCGACTTAGACAAAGCCACCCAGGCCCAACTCAACCGCGGCCTGCGGATGCAAGAAATCCTCAAACAGCCGCAATACTCGCCCGTGCCCTTGGAACACGAAATCATCGTGATCTACGCGGCCACCCACGGTTACGCGGACAACGTGCCGCTGGAAAAAATGCGCCAGTGGGAACTGGACCTGCTGCGCTACATGGACACCAGCCACCCCGAAATCGGCCGCACCATCATCAGCGAAGGCAAAATCACCCCCGCAACCGAAGAAAAACTCAAAGCCGCCATCGAAGCCTTCATGGCCGGCTGGAGTTAAGGGATAAGCGCCTATGGCTACCGCACGAGAGGTCAAACTCCGTATTCGGAGCGTCAAAAACATCGCCCAAATCACCCGCGCCTTGCAAGCGGTAAGCGCCAGCAAAGTGCAGCGGGCTATTGCCACGGTGGAAGCCAGCCGCCCCTACGCCACCAAAGCGTGGGAAGTGCTGACCCACATCGCCAACCAACCGGGGCGAGAACAAATGCACCCGCTGATGGCGCGGCGCGACGAAATCAAGAACATCCTGGTGGTGCTCATCACCAGCGACCGCGGGCTGGCCGGGCCTTACAACACCAACGTCTTGCGCTACACCTTCAAGAAATTCGACCACGCGCCCGCCGCCGTCCACTACGCCACCATCGGCCGCAAAGGGCGAGAAATCTTGCACCGCCGGGGTAAACACATCATCGCCGACTTCAGCGGCATCCCCGACCGCCCCACTTTTTCCGACGTCTCCCACATCGGGCACCTGCTGGTCGAAGAATTCCTCAGCGGCAAAGCCGACGAGGTCTATCTGGTGTACACCGACTTCATTAACATGCTGCGCCAAAACCCCACCGCGAAAAAACTCCTCCCCTTAGAGGTGGAAGAAGAAAGCCGGGTGCAGCAATTCAGCCCCACGGGCGGGCAAAAAGTGCTCCCCGCGTACATCTACGAACCGGACGATGTGGAAATCCTCAATCAGATCGTGCCCCGGTTCACGCAACTGCAGGTCTTCCACGCCATTTTGGAATCACAAGCCAGTGAGCACGCAGCCCGCATGGTGGCCATGAAAAACGCCACCGACAACGCCAGCGAACTGGCCGACGCGCTGCAACTGGAATACAACAAAGCCCGCCAGCAGAGCATCACCAGCGAAATGCTGGACATCGCCGGCGGCGCCGAGGCGCTGGCTCAGGCTATGGCCGCCGAAGCCCGCAAGGCGTCTTCCTGAGCCGCTGAGAAGTAAAAAAAACCACAGATTACACAGATTAACGCAGATTTTCTGTGCAATTTGTAAAAGCATGGTTTCAGGAATCGGTGAAATCTGTGTAATCGGTGGACACCGCAAATACAAATTACCGAATCACAAATCACGAATCACGAACCACGAATTTTGGAGGCAAGCATGGCGAAAGCAACAGGCCGAGTAGTGCAAATTTTGGGCGGCGTGGTGGATGTAGAATTCCCCGCCGAACAATTACCTGAAATTTACGAAGCCGTCAAAGTGCTGCGCGACGACGAACAGCCCTTAGTGCTGGAAGTGCAAAAACACTTAGGCAACAACTGGGTGCGTTGCGTGGCCATGGGCGCCACCGACGGTTTGAAGCGCGGCATGGCCGTGGAAGCCACCGGCGCGCCCATTTCCGTGCCCGTAGGCCCCGAAGTGTTAGGCCGCATCTTCAACGTGTTGGGCGAAACCGTCGACGGCAGCGAAAACGTCCAAGCCGCCACGGTCTACCCCATCCACCGCCCCGCGCCGGCCTTCGAAGAGCAATCCACCAGCGTGGAAGTGTTCGAGACCGGGCTGAAGGTCATCGACCTGATTGCGCCCTTCACCAAGGGCGGTAAAACCGGCATCTTCGGCGGCGCGGGCGTGGGCAAAACCGTGATCATCATGGAACTCATCCGCACCATCGCCAAGGTGCACAAAGGCAACTCGGTGTTTACCGGCGTGGGCGAGCGCACTCGCGAAGGCACCCAACTCTATCGCGAAATGCTGGAATCGGGCGTGATGCCCGACACCGTGATGGTCTACGGCCAGATGAACGAGCCGCCCGGCGTGCGCCTGCGCGTGGCCCTCACGGGCCTGACCATGGCCGAATACTTCCGCGACCAGGGCAAAGACGTGTTGCTCTTCATCGACAACATCTTCCGCTTCTCCATGGCCGGTTCCGAAGTGTCGGCGCTGCTGGGCCGCCTGCCTTCCGCTGTGGGCTACCAGCCGACCTTAGCCACCGAAATGGGCGAACTGCAGGAGCGCATCACCTCCACCAAACAAGGCTCCATTACCTCCATGCAGGCCGTCTATGTGCCGGCAGACGACTATTCCGACCCCGCGCCGGTGGTCACCTTCGCCCACCTGGACGCGACCATCGCGCTGGAGCGCGCCATCGCGGCCAAAGGCATCTACCCCGCGGTCGACCCCCTGGCTTCCACCAGCCGCATCCTCGACCCGCAAATCGTGGGCGAAGACCACTACCGCACCGCTCGCGAAGTGCAGCAGGTGCTCCAGCGCTACAAAGACCTGCAAGACATCATCGCCATCCTCGGCGTGGAAGAACTGAGCGAAGACGACAAACTCATCGTCAGCCGCGCCCGCAAGATCGAACGCTTCTTCTCTCAGCCCATGTTCGTGGCCGAGCAGTTCACCGGCATCCCCGGCCGCTACGTGCCGCTCAAAGAGACCATCCGCGGCTTCCGCGAAATTTTGGATGGCAAGCACGACAACCTGCCCGAACAGGCCTTCTACATGGTCGGCACCATTGACGAAGCGGTCGAGAAGGCTGAAAAGATGGCCCAAGAAGCCGCGTAGGAGGCGCTATGCCCATTCGTTGCGAAATTGTCTCGCAGGATCGCATGGTCTGGTCTGGCGAGGCCGACATGGTGGTCGTGCCCGGTGCAGGGGGCGAAATGGGCATCTTGCCCAACCACGCGCCGCTGCTTTCAACCCTCAGGCCGGGCATCATCAAAGTGGTGCACCAGGGCGAAGAAGAGTATTTCACCGTGACCGGCGGGGTGGTGGAAGTGCGGCCCGAAAAGGTGACCGTGTTGGCCGACGCGTCGGAGCACGTCAGCGAAATCGACGTCCAACGGGCTGAGGCCGCGCGGCAACGGGCAGAGGAATTGCTCAAACAGGCCCCGCCCACCACAGCCGAACACCTGGCCGCGCAAGCCGCCCTGCAGCGGGCGCGCATCCGGTTGGAGGCCGCGCGGCGGTTCCGGCCTAAACGAGGCCCGCAGATCCAAAGCGGCCCCGCGGACGAAGAACAAGGCTGAGGTGCCTGATGGCGCTTTTTTCCCGGAACCTGGGCATCGACCTGGGAACCGAGCGGGTGCGGATTGCCGAGGGCGAACAGGTCTTGCTGGACGAACCCACGCTGGTCGCGGTGGCCGTGGCCGAGCGGCGGATGGTCGCGGCAGGCGAAGAAGCCGCCCAGATGGAAGGCCGCACCCCCGACATCTATGAGGTCATCCGCCCCTTGCAAAACGGGGTGGTGGCCTACTACGAGTTGACCGAAAAACTGCTGGGCTTGCTGCTGCGCAAGGCCGGGGGGGCGTCGTGGCTCTTCCGCCCTAAGGTGATGATCACCGTGCCCTACGGCGTCACCAGCGTAGAACGGCGGGCTGTGCACGAAGCCGCGTTGCAGGCAGGGAGCAGCGAGGTTTTCCTCATCCCCAACCCCTTGGCCGCGGCCTTGGGCGCCGACCTGCCCGTGGGGAGCCCGGCGGGCAACATGATCGTCAACTTGGGTGCGGGCACCACCCAGGCCGCGGTGATCGCCATGTATGGCGTGGTGGCCGCAGAAACCCTGCGCGCCGGCGGGCGCGCCTTGGACGAGGCGCTGATCACCTACGTCCGGCGCAAATACGGCCTGGTGATCGGCCAGCCCACCGCGGAGCAGGCAAAAATCAAAATCGGCGCCGCGGTGCCGTTGGACGAAGAAATGAGCACCGAAGTGCAAGGCCAGGATCAGGTCAGCGGCCTGCCGCGCGAAATCACCCTCACCACCAGCGAAATCGTCGAAGCCCTGCAAGAACCCTTGCACCGCATGATCGAAAGCGTACGCCTGGTGATGGAAAAAACGCCGCCCGAACTGGTGGTCGACGTGATCGACCGGGGGGTGGCGCTGTGTGGGGGCACCGCGTTGCTCCGCGGCCTGGATCGGCTGATGACCAAGGAATTAGGGGTGCCCGCGTATCTGGTCGACCAGCCGCAACACGCAGCAGTGTTGGGCGCAGCCCGCGGTTTGGAACAATTGCCTGTGTTGCGTCGCCATTTGGTCTCCGTCTGAACGGCTTGCCTCTTGCAGAAAACCCAACCCCCCGCCGACGGCGGGGGGTTCCTTTTTGGTGGCCTCTATGCCATGGCCGCCAACCCTCACGGCCTACGCGAGGTAGTAAGTCATCCGCTGCAGGGGAATCACCGGATCGAGATATTCCACCCGCACGTCGTCGGGCACGGTGAGATGAATGGGCGCATAATTGAGAATGGCCTTCACCCCTGCGAAGACCAGCAGGTTGGCCACCTCTTGCGCGGCCGCAGCCGGCGTGGCGATCATCCCGATTTTGATGGCGGCTTCCTGCACCCGCCGCGCCAGCAGGCGCACATCTTCCACCACCAGGTCGCCCGCCTGGGTGCCGATGCGCTCAGGGTCTTTGTCGAAAGCCATGGCGATGCGGAAGCCGCGGTTGGCAAAGCCCTTGTAACGAGCCAAGGCGTGCCCCAGGTCGCCCACGCCGACCAGCACCACATCCCAAACCCGGTCGATGTGCAAATGGCGGCGCAAAGCCTCGATCAGCGCCGCTATCGGGTAGCCTCGCCCCTGCTTGCCGTATTCGCCAAACATGGAAAGGTCTTTGCGAATCTGAGCGGCTGAAATGCCCAGACGCTCGCTGAGTTCCTGCGAAGAAATGCACGTCAGCCCCTCTTGTCGGGCGTGCTCCAGGGCACGCAGGTAAATGGGCAGGCGGCTGACCACCACGTGGGGAATTTTCTCTCTGCTGCTCATAACCGACCTCGCCAAAGTCAATGAAAAAACGATGACCGCTCAGCCCCGGCAAGGAGAAACCACAGAGGGTGCAGACTGACGGAAAAACGTGAGGCGGGAGGGGTTGAGGCACTGAGGGCTACCTGGTTACTTAGTGCTTGATTGCCTTTCTTGGTGCCCTTGGTCTCTTGGCGTCCTTGGCGCTTTTGGCGCTCTTGGCGCTCTCCTCTGCGCCTCTCGGCGCGCCCTTGGCGACCTAAAAATCCGCGGGCCTCCGTGTTAGCCGTGGTCTCCTTGTGGCTGAAGGGTTACGAAAAAATGATTGGTGTTTATAATGTACCATAGAACATCGCTTCGTGCAAATTCGCACAAACGGTTTCTGCGCAGGGCAATTTTGCGCGGGTTGTGTTATCATCCAATGCTGCACAGGAGAGGCCGAGAATGACCGATTTTGTCACCGAAACCCTGACCGGCTGGCAGGGGCAACCTTTTGCGCTGAAATGGCGCATTCCCCAGGATGCAGGCGCGGTGGCCGCGCTGATTTTGCCCGGCCTGCGCTACACCCCCGACAAGCCGCTGCTTTACTACACCGCCCAGGCGCTGGCTCAGCGCGGGGTGCCCGTGGCCGCGGCGTGGCTCGACTACAGCCAGCCCGCCTTTCAGGAAGCCGAGCCGCAAACCCGCCTGCAATGGCTGCTGGCCGACGCTGAAGCCGCGCTGCAGGCCGTGCGGCGGCGCCCCGGCGTGAAGCAGGTGCTGCTGGTGGGGAAGTCCATCGGCACCCTGACCATGGGCGCGCTGTGGGGCGTGGGCGTGTTGGGCGACCTGGCGGCTTCCATCTGGCTGACGCCGCTGCTGGCCTTCCCCGCGGTGCAGAAAGCCGCCCGCCACGCCGACCGCCCTGCCCTGTTCGTCGCCAGCGAAGCCGACCCCTCCCACAACCCCGAAGGCTGGCAGGCCGTGGAAGCCAACCCCAACGCCCAAGCCTTGCTGCTGCCCCGCGGCGACCACAGCCTGGAAAACCCCGCCGACCTCGCCGACACCCTCACCCTGCACGCCGACGTGCTGACCGCGGTCATGCGCTTCTTAGACGACGCCCTCCCCTAACCCACCTATCCTTCCTAACCTGCCTATCCCCTAACCTGATTCCCCTCACCATGAAAACACTGAAGATTATCGGCGCCCGCGTCCACAACCTGAAAAACCTCACCGTCGAAATGCCCCGCGAGAAACTGGTGGTCATCACCGGCCTGTCGGGATCCGGCAAGTCGTCGTTGGCCTTCGACACTATCTTCGCCGAGGGCCAGCGCCGCTACGTGGAATCCCTTTCCGCCTACGCCCGCCAGTTTTTGGGGCGGATGGACAAGCCCGATGTGGACGCCATTGAAGGACTTTCGCCCGCGGTTTCCATTGACCAGAAAGGCGCTTCCCACAACCCTCGCTCCACCGTGGGCACCGTCACCGAAATTTACGACTACCTGCGCCTGCTGTTTGCCCGCGCGGGTGTGCCACACTGCCCCATCTGCGGGCGGGAAGTCACCCGCCAGTCGGCGCAGGAAATCGTGGACGCCATCCGCCGCCTGCCCGAAGGCAGCCGGGTGCTCATCCTCGCGCCGGTGGTGCGCGGCCGCAAGGGCACCCACCAAAACGTGCTGGAAGAAATCCGCAAGTCGGGCTTTACCCGCGCCCGGGTGGACGGCACGGTTTACGACCTGGAAACCGACGAAATCAGCCTCGACCGCTACAAACAGCACACCATCGAAGCCGTGGTGGACCGCCTGGTCATCCGCACGCCCGCCGACCCGCAAGAGGAAGCCGACTTCCTCGCCCGCCTGACCGATTCGGTGGAAACCGCGCTCAAGTTCGGCGACGGCTACCTCACCGTCCACCGCCTGCCTTCCCGCGACGCCGAGGGTGACGAAGGCGAAGACCTGGCCTTTTCCGAGCACCTGGCCTGCCCGGAGCACGGTGTCAGCGTGCCGGAGTTGGAGCCGCGGCTGTTTTCCTTCAACACGCCCTACGGCGCGTGCCCGGTGTGTCAGGGCTTGGGCTTCACGCAAAAAATTGACCCTGAACTGCTCATCCCCGACCCGTCGCTTTCCCTCGCCGAGGGGGCAATTGCAGCGCGGGAATGGACGCCCAACGCCATCCGCGGCGGCTTCTATTGGGAGCGGCTGGTGGCGGTCGCCAAAGCCTACGGCATTGACCTGCACAAGCCGGTCAAAGACCTGCCCAAGGAGCAGTTGGACATCATCCTCTACGGCACGCAGGGCGAGCGGGTGCCGATGAAGAGCCGCCGCAGGCACACCATCCGCTACAAGCAGTTTGAGGGCGTCATTCCTAACCTTGAGCGCCGCTACCGGGAAACGCCCTCGGAGCACATGCGGGCGCGCATCGAAAGTTTCATGAGCAAAAAGCCCTGCCCGGCGTGCCACGGCGCACGCCTGCGCCCCGAAGCCCTTGCCGTTACCGTCGCGGGCGTGAACATCGTGGAGGTGACGTCGTGGGCGGTGAGTAGGACGTTGGGGTGGGTGAGGGAATTAGGGGAGCGGGATGCGGGAGAGGGGACGCGGGAGGAGGAAGGCGGGAAGGAACGCATCCCGCATCCATCCATCCCGCATCCCGCACTTTCCCCCCGCCAATACGCCATCGCCCGCCGCATCCTTCGCGAACTGGAAGCCCGTCTGGGCTTCATGGTGGACGTTGGCTTGGAATACCTCACCTTGGACCGCGCCGCAAACACCCTTTCCGGCGGCGAGGCGCAGCGCATCCGCTTAGCCACGCAAATCGGCTCGCGGCTGACCGGCGTGCTCTACGTGCTGGACGAGCCTTCCATCGGCCTGCACCCGCGCGACACCGACCGTCTGCTGCGCACCCTGAAGGGCTTACGCGACCTCGGCAACACCGTGCTGGTGGTGGAGCACGACCCCGAAACCATCCGCGCCGCCGATTGGGTGGTGGACCTCGGCCCCGGCGCGGGCGAGCACGGCGGGCAGGTGGTCGCCGAGGGCACGGTGGACGACATCATCGCCAACCCCAACTCCCTCACCGGCGCGTACCTTTCGGGCCGGCTGCAGGTGCCCCTGCCCGAAAAGCGCCGCGCGGGCACGGGCGATTTCCTCACCATCGTGGGTGCGCGGGAAAACAACCTCAAGAACATCACCGCGCGCATCCCCCTTGGCAAACTGGTGCTCGTGACCGGCGTTTCCGGATCGGGCAAGTCTTCCCTCGTGGTGGAAGTGCTTTACAAAGCCCTCGCCCGCCATCTCAACAGAGCCCGCACCCACCCCGGCAAGCACGACCGCATCGTAGGGCTGGAGCACCTGGACAAGGTTATCAACATTGACCAGTCGCCCATCGGGCGCACGCCGCGTTCCAACCCCGGCACCTACACCGGCCTGTTTGACCACATCCGCCAACTTTTCGCCCAATTGCCGGAAAGCAAAATCCGCGGCTACAAGCCCGGCCGGTTTTCGTTCAACGTCAAAGGCGGGCGGTGCGAGGCGTGTCAGGGGCAGGGGCAACTGCGGATTGAAATGCAGTTCCTGCCCGATGTGTACGTGCCGTGCGAAGTGTGCCACGGCGCGCGCTTCAACCGCGAAACCCTGCAGGTGCGCTTCAAGGGCTACAGCATCGCCGACGTGCTGGATATGACCGTGGAGCAGGCGATGGAGGTGTTTGCCGCCTTCCCCGCGATGATGCGCAAGTTGCAGACTTTAGCCGACGTGGGCTTGGGCTACATCCGCATCGGTCAGCCTGCGCCCACCCTTTCGGGCGGCGAAGCCCAGCGCGTCAAACTGGCGCGGGAACTTTCCAAGCGCCCCACCGGCCACACCCTCTACGTGCTGGACGAGCCCACCGTGGGCCTGCACGCCGCGGATGTGCACAAACTGATTGAGGTGCTCCAGCGCTTAGTGGATGCGGGCAACACGGTGGTGGTGATTGAGCACAACCTTGACCTCATCAAAGTTGCCGACTGGATCATTGACCTCGGCCCGGAAGGCGGCGACCGCGGCGGCGAAATCGTAGCCGAGGGCACGCCCGAGCAAATCTGTCAGGTGGAAGCCTCGTACACCGGGCGCTACCTGCGGGCGTATGTGCGGGAGAATCATGGGGAGGGTGGGTGAAGCGGGATTCGGGATGCGGGGTTCGGGATTCGGGATTCGGGAGGCGGCTGCTTTTTTCCTAACTCCCTAACCTCCTATCCTCCTTGCCTCGCAAATCCCAAATCGCCAACTGCCAATCGCCATTCATAACTCGCAACTCGCAATTCATAATTCACAACCTGCCATGTCCACACCCCCTGAACTTCTCCTCCACGCCGCCGAAACCCTCCGCCGCGCCCGGCGGGCAGTGGCCTTTACCGGCGCGGGCATCTCGGTGGAAAGCGGCATTCCCCCTTTCCGCGGCCCCAACGGCCTATGGAGCCGCTACGACCCTACCGTGCTTGACCTGAACTACTTTTTCGCCCACCCTGCCGAATCGTGGGCGGTCATCAAGGAAATCTTCTACGACTTCTTCGGCCAGGCGCAGCCCAACCCGGCGCACCAGGCCTGCGCTCGCCTGGAAGCCGCCGGTTTCCTGCACGGCGTGATTACCCAAAACATCGACAACCTGCACCAGGAAGCCGGCAGCCGCCGGGTGATCGAATACCACGGCACCAGCCGCTGGCTGACCTGCACCGCCTGCGGGCACAGGCTGGAAGCCCGCCCCGACCTGCTGCGGGAACTGCCCCCGAAATGCCCCCGCTGCGGCGGCCTGCTGAAGCCCGATTTCGTCTTCTTTGGGGAAGCCATCCCCGCGGCGGCGCAGCAAGCCGCTTGGGAAGAAACCCGCCGCGCCGACGTCTGGCTGGTGGTGGGCACTACGGGCGAAATTTACCCTGCCGCGCTGCTGCCCACCGTGGCGAAAGAGCACGGCGCGACGATTATTGAGGTCAACATTGCCCCTTCCAACTACACCGCTACCGTGACCGACATCTTCCTGCAGGGCAAAGCCAGCGAAGTGTGCGCCGCGCTGGCCGAGGCCGTGATGCGCGCAAAACCTTAGAAAACCTCCCCCAGACGCCCCTGCCGCGAGCGGTTACGCCGACGTAGGCGTGTAAGGCCGAATTTGTTCTAAGATAGCGGCTTCTCGCTGATAAGCGCGGTACAGGTCCCAAGCGTGCTGCAAATTCAGCCAAAACTCAGGCGAGGTGCCGAAATAGCGCGCCAGCCGCAGGGCGGTTTCGGGCGTGATACCCCGCTTCCCCCGCACAATTTCGTTCACCCGCTGGTAGGGCATGTGCAGGGCGTCGGCCAGCGCCCGCTGGGTGAGCCCCATCGGCTGGAGAAATTCGGCCAGCAAAATTTCGCCCGGATGCGAAGGTGGTCGGTTGGTTGGAATACGCATGGCGCAAACTCCACAGGGAAACGGTTTACCTCGGCGGCGGAAACGTTAGCGATGATAGTCGGTGATTTCCACCTCGGTAGGCCCTTCCGGCGTCCAGACAAAGCAAATGCGGTAACGCTCGTTGATGCGGATGCTATACTGGCCTTGGCGGTCGCCGCGCAGGGCTTCAAGCCGGTTCGCGGGCGGCACCCGCAGATCCTCCAGCCGTGTAGCCGCGTTCAACATATCCAACTTGCGCTGCGCCACAGCCCACAATGCCCGCGGCAACTTGCGACGGGCAGCCGCAGTGTTGCGGCCATCGAAAATGTCAGCCGTGGCCTGGTCGTGGAACCGCCGAATCACTGCATGGCCTCTCGCATCCTCAAGGTATTAGCATGATAGCACGGAACCCATGCTGCGTCAACCCACCAGGTAACAGCCAACCGTGTAACCAGCCAACCAACTTCCCCGGAGCCTCCCCATGACCAACCTCCCCTGCCAAGCCCGCACCTGCATCATGGGCATCCTCAACGTCACCCCCGACAGTTTTTCGGGCGACGGCCTGCTGGCGCGCGGCGACGCGGTGCAGGCCGCCCTCGCTCAAGCGCGCAAATTCGTCGCCGCGGGCGCGGACATTCTGGACGTGGGCGGGGAAAGCACCCGCCCGGGCGCGCAGCCGGTTTCCGCCGAAGAGGAAGCCGCCCGCGTGGTGCCTGTGGTGCGGGCGTTAGCCGCCGAGTTCCCCGACGTGCTGATTTCGGTGGATACTTACAAGGCCACGGTGGCCGAAGCCGCGCTGGAAGCGGATGCGGGCATGGTCAACGATGTGTGGGGGCTGCGCGCCGACCCGCGCATGGCCGAAGTGATTGCCCGCCACCGCGCCTGGGCGGTGCTGATGCACAACCGCAGCACGCCGCAAAACGCCGAAGTGCGGGAACGCCTGGGCGGGCGCTATGTGGGCGTGGCTTACACCGATTTGCTCGCCGAGGTGAAGGCCGAACTGCTGGAAAGCGTGGCCTTGGCGCGGCAGGCGGGCATCCCCGACGAGCGCATCATCCTCGACCCCGGCATCGGCTTCGGCAAAACGGTGGAGCAAAACCTGGCGCTGGTGAACCGCCTGGATGAGATCCGCGCCCTCGGCTTCCCCCTGCTGCTGGGCGTTTCCCGCAAGTCGTTCATCGGCTACACGCTGAACCTGCCGCCGGGCGAGCGCCTCGCGGGCACTGCCGCCGCGGTGGCGGTGGGCATTGTCCGCGGCGCAGACATCGTGCGCGTCCACGATGTAGCCTTCATGGTGCAGGTCGCCCGCATGACCGACGCGATTTTGGGGCGGTGGGCTGCTGACACCGCCAATGGCAGCGGGTGAATGCAAGTTTCCCTGCAATATAATACGCCTCGCGTAAGGAAACGCTCATTTTGTAGGTAAGCGTTTCGCTGTTTTGAACTTTGGAGAAGCCGCGCGGTTTGGTATACTAAAAGGGCATAGACAAAGTTTTATTGTCTCATGCTTGGAGCGGATGATATGGGCATTGTCGCAAAACCAATGTTAGGCGATTGCAGGGAAGTGTTGAAAACCCTGCCTGACGACTCGATCGATCTGGTCGTCACTTCGCCCCCTTACGCGGACAGGCGCAAACATACCTATGGCGGCGTTGCACCAGATGATTATGTTGCATGGTTTCTGCCCATTAGCGCCGAAATCAAGCGGGTATTGAAGCCTACAGGGACGTTCATCCTCAATATCAAAGAACGGGTTGTCAATGGGGAGCGCCACACTTACGTGTTGGAACTCATCCTTGCTATGCGACAGCAAGGATGGCTGTGGACGGAAGAATTTATTTGGCATAAGAAAAACTCATATCCCGGCAAATGGCCCAATCGTTTTCGGGATGCATGGGAGCGGTTGTTACAGTTCAATAAACAGCGTAAGTTCAATATGTATCAGGAAGCAGTCATGATACCGGTGGGCGATTGGGCACAAAAACGCCTGCGGAGGTTAAGCCCAACAGATAAGGTGCGCGACGTCTCGCGGGTGGGGAGTGGTTTTGGAAAACGGGTAGCAAATTGGGTGGGCAGAGAGAGGGTATATCCCACCAATGTATTACATTTAGCAACAGAGACAAGAAATCGCCGCCATAGTGCCGTTTTCCCTGAGGCGTTGCCCGAATTTTTTATAAAATTGTTTACCAGAGAGGGAGATTGGGTGTTAGACCCTTTTATGGGGTCGGGAACGACTTTAAAGGTGGCCTATCGCTTGCGCCGCAATTCCATTGGCATCGATATTATGCCCGAATACTACGAAATGGTACAGCGTGCTTTGGCATCTATGCAGCCGTACCTTTTGGAGCCTGAAGGAGTGTACGATGACGGGCAAACCTCTCGATCTTGAGTTGGTGGAGCAATATGTCGCTTCGCACATTTCTGTTTTTCATCAACGCCGTTTAGAGAGCCTCAAAAAACTGAGCCTGCGTAGAATTTTGAAGCGGAAAAACCCTTATCTGTTCCGTGCTAAGAACATTTTGACGGCAGAGGCATTGGTGAAAGGAATTTTGGACGCCCATTTGTCTTCGCAAGAAGAAACGCTTTTTGGTGAATTTTTGGAAGACCTGAGCATCTTTGTTTGTGAGCAAGTATTTGGCGGACACAAATCCACGGCCGAAGGAATTGACCTGGAATTTCAACGAAGCGGCGTGTACTATATCGTCTCGATTAAATCGGGGCCAAATTGGGGAAACTACAGCCAGATTGAGCGAATGCGCCGCAATTTCAAACAGGCGGCCAAACGATTACGGCAGAATAAGGGCTTTACCATGCCCATTCAGGCAGTCAACGGTTGCGCCTACGGGAAGGACAGCAAGCCCGACAAGGGAGATTACTTCAAGTATTGTGGACAACGCTTTTGGGAACTTGTTTCAGGCAATGAGCGGCTGTATCTGGATATTATCAAACCTTTGGGCTATCGGGCCAAAGAGAGGAACGAGGAATTTCAAGAGGCGTATGCCGCTCTGGTAAACCAGTTTAGCCTGGAATTGTTGCAAGAGTTTTGTTTGCCCACCGGCCAGATAGATTGGAACAAACTTGTCGCTTACAACGCAGCGGCTGCGTGAGGGCAAAAAAGCGGGTCATGCTCTCCGCCCAACCACCCATAAACGACTTTTAGCGCGCACAAGTGTCTTTCAATGGTTGGAATGGCGGTTATGTTGGGTCTCTCCCGCATGACCGACGCGATTTTGGGGCGGCAGCAGGCTGCCCAGACGCCCCCAGCCCAACCATAACGCTACGTCACTTCCCCCAACGCGGCCAAAATTTGCCGGCCAAAACGCTCGAAACGCCAGGGAATGTCGCGCATCAATGGCTGCAGCGCCTCCAACGTGGACGGATTGGCCGCGGCAATGGCCTCCATGTGGCTACGCGGCAGCACCACATCCGAAGGCACCCCCATGGCCGCGGCAGCCCCTTGCCGCCAGCGCCGCAACGCCTCCAGCCGGGCAATGGTGGCCTCGTCGGGCCGGGCGCGGCGGGTACGCGGTTCCGCAGGCGCACGCAACCCCGCCTGCACCGCGGCCAGCAACGCCTGACCGTATCGCCGCAGCGGGTGCCCCCGCATCCCCGGCACCGCGCGCAACTCCCCTGGCGTGCGGGGCAAAGCCCGAGCCAACGCCACCAGCGTTTTGTCGCCCAAAATTTTGAACGGCGGCACATTTCGGCGGCGGGCCTCCTCTTCCCGGAACTCCCAAAGCGCTTTGAGCACGGCCACCTGCTGCGGGGTGAGGTCGTGGCCGCCCCGCTGCCACAACGGCGGCCGGCCTGGCGTCTCCAACGGCCGGGCCAGGCGGGCAAAATCTTCTTCGGCCAACGGCAGCAGACCGCGCGCTTCCAACGCCTCGGCCAGCCGCTCCCGCAGGGGGAGCAGGTAGTGCGTATCTAAGCGCGCATAATCGAGCAGTTCTCGCGGCAGGGGGCGCTGCCCCCAATCCGCCCGCTGGTAACGCTTTTCCACCCGCACCCCAAAATGCTGCGCCAGCAGCGCGCCCAGCCCCACCTTTTCGTACCCCAAAATGCGGGCGCTGACCATGGTATCGAACAGGTGGGCAAACGAAAAGCCAAAATCGCGGTGCAGGCCGAGGACGTCGTACTCCGCGGCGTGGAAAATCTTTTCCACCTGGGGGCTGGCAAACACCGGGGCCAACGGGCTCAAATCGTCCAACGCCAACGGGTCGACCAGATAATCGGCCTCGGCGGTAGAAAACTGCAACAAGCACACCTGCTCGCGATACGCGTGCAGGCTGTTGGCCTCGGTGTCCACGCCGATGCGCGGCTGAGCCCGCAAATGTGCGGCCAGGTCGCGCAGCGCGTCCGGGGTGTCGATCCAATGGGGGGGAGGGAGCGTAGGGGGCATCACGTCAGGCGAAAAGTTTTGGGGAAAGGGGTCGGTCTGCTGCCGCTAAGCCTGAGCCCAACCTCAAGGCTGCGGCGTGGACGCGCCGCCCGCGGGCTGCACGTCGTGCTTCTTTTTCGGCGGGAGCGGCACGCCAAAATGCTCCTGGATGTACTGCAGGCTCACCGGGATCACCGTCGCCGGCGGGGTGGCCGTGGTTTCCGCGGGGCTGCGGAGGAGGACGGTCAGCGGCTGTTGGCGGCTGAGCAGGTATTCCAGGGTCACAGCCTCTTGCGGCGGCAGCGCCAGCACCAACACCATGCTGCCCGCCGGGGTGGCCTCGGCCGTCGCCGCGGGCGCGGTCAGGTTGCGCAAAGCCAAAATTTTCGCCCCCCGCAGGCTCATCTGCACCACCAAACGCGGCCGCTGGCCTTCCGCAGGCACCACGTACACAGGCACGATCAACGACGCTTCGGTGATCGTATGGCCTACCAGCCCCGCGGGGCGGAAGGCAAAGGCACCGGTCTCCAAATTTTGGCTAAGCACTAAGGTGCTATCGGGCAAGCGGGTGTAGAAATCGGGATCCACATCCACGAACAAAAAAGTGACCAGCAGGTCGATGCGGTCGCCGGGCCGCAGCGCGGGCGCCTGCCCGCGGGTAATGGGCAAGGCCACGGCCACCTGCCCCTCCGGAATTTGCGCGGCCAGCGCCGAACCTTCACCCAAGGGCTGCCCACGAGGCGCCAGATCCGACAGGTGGATCGCTTCCCCGCGGCGGTAAGGCAACCGCACTAATTTCCCTATCACCTGGGTGAGGTCGACGGCTGCGCCCGGGGGGATCTGCTTCAGCGGACGCTGCACCACGTCGACCACTGCAGGGGAAAGCAACGCGCCCGCGGGCAAGTCGCGCACCGCGACCACCACCGGGCCCATTGGGGGCGTGGGGGTGGGGGTCGGCGTGGGGCCGGGCGTCATGGTGAGGCCAGGCAGCGCCAAGGGAATGCGCCCGTGCTGGGTGTATTCCCAGGCCACGTACACCGTCAACCCCAAAACCACCATCAACAAGAGAAAAAGGATGCCGCTAAAGAGTTTGCGTAACATCGGGTGCATCCGGCGTAGGGAGAGAAGCCAAAGGCTCGTGCAACAGGGCTATGGTCAGGCGCTGCACCTCGGTGAAGAGATCCACGTGGGGCGGCAGTTGAAATTGCATGTCCACCTTCATCGTGAGCCGTTGGGCTGCGATGCGGGCGTCGGGGGGCGTGGTGGGCAAGGCCAGCAAAATTTTGAGCCGCTCGTAAGCGTTGGGCCCCGCCGGGTCGGGGATGCCCTGCCGGCGAAAATACTCGCCCACGATGTGCCCCGCCGCGCGGCGGGCGCGCACCCGCGCCCGACCTTCGAGGCCCTGCGCGCGCTCGGCCAAACCCAAACGGATTTCTTCTTCGGTTGCGGTTTTCCAGGTGTTCATCGCTCTTCTCGGTTACTGCTCGGTCTCATGGGCCGCGGAGTTTGGTAGTGGTCAAGTAGTAAGTGATGCAAGGCAGGGTTTTTCACAACCCTCTCCTCTCCCCCCAGCCGCCCCCTGAGCGAAGTCGAAGGGGTGCGGCTTCCCC
>JALUDX010000102.1 GCA_027053355.1 Anaerolineales bacterium
TGGCGTATGCAATTGCGCTGATGGTAGGCGAGAAACTTCGCGATGCAATGTTTGGCAATGCTAAAAGGACGAGCAAGTGGCGGCGCTATTCGGGAGCCTTTATTTTGTTGAAGGATTATTGGTCAATCCCAACCCGCCTTTACAAAGAGGCGTCTAAACAAGCCTTGAGCGCCTTTGCTGATTTGGTTCTACCTCATGTCCTAACTCATGTCTGAACTTCAGCCCTCGCTGGCGCTTGACAGGTGCTTCAGCCGTGGTATACAATGCTTCAAAGCGTAGAGATGACACCAAGGAAGTTGACGCGAAGACGCACAAAGTAGGGGCGAGGCACCGCCTCGCCCAAAGGTGCAGAGGTGATGCCAGGATGACGCCGAGAGAGGCACCCAAGTAACCAGGCCACCAGGCAACCGGATCACCACTCCCCTTTCCCCAACCTCTCGGCGTCTCCACCCTTCCCCTTTGCTGTGTCTTCCCGTGCGAAGGAGGGTAAAGTGAACCCTATCGAAATCCGCGATTTGGTCAAACGCTATCAAGATTTTACCGCGGTGGATGGCGTTTCGTTTGCCGTGGCTGAAGGTCAGGTGTTTGCCTTACTCGGCCCCAACGGCGCGGGCAAAACCTCGACCATTCGGGTGCTGATGGGCATTCTCTTCCCCGATGGCGGCGAGGCGCGTCTGCTGGGCCAGGCGCCGCACGAAACCCGGGAGCAGGTGGGCTATTTGCCCGAGGCGCGGGGCTTTTACCGCGACGCCCGCCTGCTGGAGTTGCTGGTCTACCTGGGCGTGCTCAAGGGGATGAGCGCGGCCGACGCCCGCCGCAGCGCCCGCGCCTGGTTGGAACGCTTCGACCTGGCCGATTGGGCCGGCCGCAAAATCAACGAACTCTCTCACGGGATGCAACAAAAAGCCCAAATGGCCGCCGCCCTGCTGCACGACCCGCCTGTCTTGGTGTTGGATGAGCCCTTTCAGGGGCTCGACCCGGTCAACGTGCAGACGATGAAGCGCCTGATCGCCGAAATGCGCGAGCAAGGCAAGACCATCCTGCTCAGTTCCCACCAGTTGGTGCATGTGGAAGCCCTGGCCGACGAACTTGCCCTCATCAACCACGGCCGCATCGTTGCTCGGGGGAAGTTGGACGACCTGCGCCACCGCTATGCGCGCGGCGACGTGGCCGTGCGCCTGGTGGGCGACGCCCCCTTGCCTTCAGGGCTGCCCGTGCAACAGGCAGAAAAGCACAACGGCTTGTGGCACCTTTTGCCCGCGCCCGGCGTTACACCCCAACAATTGCTGCCGCTTTTGCTCGAACAGGGTGCAGCCGTGGAACATTTCGAGGTGGTGTATCCTTCGTTGGAAGATATTTTCCTGCGGGCGGTGGAAGCCTCTGAAACGCGCCCCGTTCAGGAGGAAGGCTGACCATGAACACGCACAAGATTTTCTCGGTCGCGCTTTACGAATTCCGCACCAACGTGCGCCGTTGGGGTTATCGCTTGGCTACCTTTGGCCTACCGCTGCTGGCGGCGTTGATTTTGTGGGGCGTGCGCGCCTTGGGTCAGCATACCGACCTGGGCGCTATGCTGACCGGCAATTTGGATCGGCCGATTGCCGTTTTGGATCAGGCCGGCCTGCTTCCCCGCGAGTTGCCCCAGCCCTTCGTGCGGGTGGAGCAGTTGGAGACCGGAAAGGACGGCGTGCGCGCCGAGCGTTACCTTGCGCTGGTTGTCGTGCCAGCCGATTATGCCGCCAACCATCAGGTAACCGTGTATAGCCAGGGCGGCATGGCCAGCCACGAGGTGGTGTTGCAGCAGTTGCCGCCGCTCTTTGCCTATGCCGCGCTGCACGGCGCGTATTCTTACGACGAGGTGCTTCGCCTGTGGCAGGGGCCCGCTATCCGGATGGTCTCGCTTTCCAAAGGCGAGGGCAGCGAAACCCATTCCTCTGAGCGCATGGTCATCGGCTACGCGCTGGGGATGCTTTTTTTTATAGCCCTCTTTTCTTCTTCGGGTTACCTTTTGCACGGCGTAGCGCAAGAAAAAGAGAGCCACATCATCGAACTGTTGCTTTCTTCCCTCAACGCGCGCGAACTGTTGTGGGGGAAGGTGCTCGGTCTGGGTGCGGTGGGGCTGCTCCAGGTGGCCGTGTGGCTGGTCAGCGCACGGCTGCTCATCGCCCAGGCCGGCGACATGGGCTCCAAATTTCTGACCGCCCTCCAGCAGGAAATTCGACATCCCGACCCCCAGTGGATTGTGGCCGTGCTGGTGGTGTTGCCGTTGAGTTATCTGGTTTACGCTTTGCTGATGGCGGGGTTTGGCGCACTGGGCAGCAGCCTGCGCGAAAGCCAGCAGTTTGCGGTGGCGGTTTCCATGACGGCCACCATCCCCTTCATGCTCAACCCCCTCTTTTTCCTCAACCCCCAGGGCGTGATCCCGCGGGCGCTGAGTTACTTCCCCCTGACCGCACCGGTGGCCACGGTGTTGCGCTTAGGCGTGGCGTCGATCCCCTGGTGGGATTTGGGGCTTTCGCTGCTGGGGTTGGCCGTAGGCGTGCTGTTTAGCGTGTGGCTGGGGGTGCGCCTGTTTCGGGTGGGCGTGCTGATGAGCGGCAAGCGTCCCTCGTGGCGCGAGGTGTGGCGGATTATCCGCAACCCGGCCTGAGCGGCGCAGAGAAAGCGCAGGTTGCGCAGATGGAGTCGCTTGGGTGCTGAGGGGTTGGGGCAAAGAGGGGCGTGGTTGCCTGGTGCCTGGTTACTTGGGCGTCTCTTGGCGACCGTAGCGTCATTTCAGCGCCTCTGGGGCGAGGCATCACCTCGCTTGCCCCAGAGGCGCTTCTGCATCTTGCCTTTCCTTTGCGTTCCCTCTTACGGCCAGCGCAGGGTGAAGAAAATGCGTTTCAGTTCGTTGATCACCCTTTCCCGGTCGTAGGGGGTGACGGTGCCGGGGGCGTAATTCCCGATGTTGGTTTCGTGGGTGAAAAGCCGCACCGTGACGCAGCGGAGGTGCACATAAGTGCGGAAGAACTCCGACTGATACAGGCTTCCCGCCGCGCCTTCTTCGGTGTGGTAGTAGCGGTAGTCCACGTTGTTGACCCGCCAGGTGCCGATGGCTTCGATTTCCCCGGCCTCGGGCGGTGCGTTCAGGCACGTGTCGGGGTCGGTGTAACTTTCCAACGAAAGCACGAAATAGGCCTCAGAAAGGTTGGTGTTCATGTAAAAATCGTTGGAGGCCAGAAAGACGCCCAACACCTCGCCCTGGAAGTAGCCGGGCAGTTGCTGGTGAGAAATGGCCTGGTCGTAGGTGACCCGGTAACCCACCCCGGTATCGGTGACCGTTTGGGGCTGCTGCATGGGCGGGAAGATGGTGACCCGCAGGGTGAGCCCTTGAAGGCCGTTGGGCGCGGCGATGGCTAGGTGGTAATCGCCGCTCTGGGGGAGCATGCCGCGCCAGTCGGGGCGACCGATGTTGTAAGTTTGTAGGGGTTGGCCGTCGGGCGCGGCGAAGGAAAGCGCGGCGTCTGCGGGCTGGCCGTTGTGCAGCACCAAAATTTCGGCGCTTTGGCCCTGCATGGCGCCAAACACATAACTGCCCGCGCCGGTGATGGGGGCTTGCCAGGAGATCGCGCCGGGGGCAAACTGGATACGCGTTTCCTGATTTTGGGGCGCCGCGGTGGGCGTAGCCGTGGGCGGCGGTGGGGGCGTGGGCGTAGGCGGCACAGCCGTGGGCGTGGGTGGTGGCGGCGGCGGAGCGGTAGGCGTGGGC
>JALUDX010000103.1 GCA_027053355.1 Anaerolineales bacterium
CCCCCACGCCTACCCCCTCCCGCCTGGCGCAAATGCTCCCCGCCTTAGAAGCCGAGGTGAGCCGCCTGCGCGGCCTCGCCACCCCTCCGCCGGTGCAGCGGGCGCAGGTCTCGCGCCAGGTGTTGGCCCGGCGGGTGCAAGAGGCCCGGCAACACGAACCCACCCTGCCCACCACCGCCTGGCAAGCCTTGGGGCTGCTGCCCCGCGAGGCCGCTTCGCCGTGGCCAGCCTTTGCCCCCGAAGACGGCTCGGCCTGGGCCTGGTTCGACCCCCAAAGCCGCACCCTCTTTTTCGCCGTGCCCTCGCCAGCCGAGGAAGACGCCTTCCGGCTGGCTTACGTGTACGCGTACAGCCGCGCGCTGCAACCGGCGCAGGCCGCCGCCCCCTGCGCCGACCTCACCGACGCCTGCCTGGCCGCGCGAGCCCAGGCCGTGGGCGACGCGGTGTTCACCGAATACCTGTGGTTTTTCGCCGCGGGGGAACCCCCTTCCCCGCAGGCCACGACATCGCCCACCCCCAAAACCCCGGTTCCCCCCGCGGTCACCCGGCAGCAGCAATTTCCCCAAAGCGCCGGGTTTCGCTGGGCGTTGATGCTCAGCCAACGGGGGCAATGGCCTCTGCCCCCCACGGCCTGGGCGCAGCCGCCCACCAGCACCGAACAGATTTTGGCCCCCGCACGCTACCCCCACGACCAGCCGCAGGTCGTCGCCCTGCCTGCGGTCGACGCGCTGCAACGCGCCCTGGGCCCCGCCTGGCGCCCCGCGGGGCAGGGCGACTTGGGCGCTTGGTGGTTGGATTTGATGCTCAGCGCGGGGGTGACGCCTCCTTCCCGCCTGCCCGCGGATCAAGCCCTAACCGCAGTCATCGGCTGGCAAGGCGGCCGGTGGGTGGCGTTCCGCAACCAGGATGCCGTGCC
Source organism: Anaerolineales bacterium (assembly GCA_027053355.1). Taxonomy (GTDB): domain Bacteria; phylum Chloroflexota; class Anaerolineae; order Anaerolineales; family DRMV01; genus DRMV01. Next base: position 917 of record JALUDX010000103.1, read on the forward strand.
CACCCTTCTGGCCGTGGTGCAGTGGGATACCGGAGAAGACACGGTGGCTTTTGTCAAAGCCTTTGTGCGCTACGCCCGGGGCCGCTACGGCCCCCTCGCCGACCGGGCTTATCGCCGGCTCTACTGGCAAAGCACGCACGAAGCCGCGATCTTGGCCTACGACGCGCGGCAACGGCGTACGGTGTGGGCCTTTGCCCCCAACCGTGAAACCGCGGAGAAACTGCTGCAAGCAGCCCAGGCGCCCGGCTTTGCACCCTAACCCAAGGGCTCTGTAGCCCAGGGAGGAAGAAACATGCGTTTAGACGGCAAAGTTGCCATCGTCACCGGCGCTTCGGGGGGCATTGGCGCGGCTACCGCGGTGGCGCTGGCCCGGGCCGGCGCGGACGTGGCCCTGGCTGCGCGTCGCGCCGAAGCCTTGCAAAACGTGGCCGCGCAGGTGCGCGACGCGGGGCGCCGCGCCCTGGTCGTCCCCACCGACGTCACCGAGCAAGCGCAGGTCACCGCCCTGGTCGAGGACACCCTCACCGCCTTTGGCCGGCTGGATGTGTTGGTGGCCAACGCGGGGGCTTACATCCGCAGCCCCATCCGCGCCCTCACCCCAGAAACGTTAGCCCGCTCCCTGGCCGTCAATTTTTACGGCAGCGTGTATTTAGTGCTGGCCGGGCTGCCGCATCTGCTGCAACAAGGTCAGGGGCATATCGTGCTGGTCACTTCGATGGATGGGAAAAAGGGCCTGCCGCCCGACGCGCCTTATGTGGCGGCCAAATTCGCGCTCAGCGGCTTTGGCGACGTGCTGCGCCAGGAACTGCACGGCACCGGCGTGGCAGCCACCGTGGTGTTCCCTGGGCGGGTCGACACCCCAATGATCGCTGATTTACGCGTGCCCTGGATTTCGGCCAAAATTCCGCCCGAGGCCGTGGCGCGGGCCATCGTGCAGGCCATCCGGCGCAGGCGCTCGGAAGTGATCGTGCCCTTTCAGGCGCGGCTGCTTTACTGGGCGCAGTGCGTGGCGCCCAAACTGGCCGATTGGGCTGTGCGCACCCTGGGCCTCTCTGGCGAGGAGGTGGAACAAGATGACACAGCCTGAAATCTTTGCCCGGCCCGAAATGCAAGTCGCGCTGGCCGCGGTGCGCGAGGCTGCCCTGCTGGCCGCCCAAATTCAAACTGAGATGCGCCGCGACGACGCCCGCCTCAAAAGCGACCACACACCGGTCACCGTGGCCGACTTCGCGGCGCAGGCCGTGATTGCTGCCCGGTTGGCCGAGGCCTTCCCCCATGATGCCCTGGTGGCGGAAGAAGGCAGCGACATGCTCGCCGACCCTTCTCAGGCTGCGTTGGCCAGCCGCGTGCTGGCGTATGTGCGCCGCCTGCGTCCCCAGGCCACGGCCTCGCAGGTGGCCGCGTGGATTGCCCGCGGGGGCACCGTGCCATCCCATCGCTTTTGGACATTGGACCCCATCGACGGCACCAAAGGGTTCTTGCGCGGGGGGCAATACGCGGTGGCGTTGGCCCTGATCGAAGCGGGGCAGGTGCAGGTGGGGGTGTTGGGATGCCCGGCGTTGGTTTTGGCCGGCGAACCAGGGGTGCTCGCCGCGGCCTGGCGCGGGCACGGGGCCTGGTGGACGCGGTTAGCCGGGAACGCGGCGTGGCAGCCACTGCGGGTTTCGTCTTGTCGGCAGCCTGAAGAAGCCCGTCTCTTGCGCTCCTTCGAAGACACCCACACCGACACCGCCCGCCTGGCCGCGCTCCAGCGGCTGCTGGGCTTGCGCCGTCCACCCCTACGCATGGACAGCCAGGCCAAGTACGTGGTCTTGGCCGCCGGCGAAGCCGAATTGATGGTGCGGCTCCCTCCGCCGCAGCAGCCCAACTACCGCGAAAAACTCTGGGATCAAGCCGCGGGCGCCTTGGTGCTCCACGAATCCGGCGGGCAAGTCACCGATGCCCGGGGACGGCCTTTCGATTTCAGCGCCGGCCGCGCGCTCACGGCCAACTTAGGCGTCGCAGCCAGCAACCGCCTGCTGCACGACGCGCTGCTCACGGCCTTGCAGCAGGTGCTGGCATAGCACCCGCGTGGCGACCCACGCCCCACGGAGGTAACCGTGCGTGAACTCGAAGCCTGGGTGCGTCGACACGGTGCGGCATTGGCCGCCCTCATATTGAGCATCGCCGCGGTGGCGGGGGCCTTGTGGGTTTCCGGCCACGTTTACGAAGGCCTGCCCCACCTGGAAGACGAAATCGCCTACCGCTGGCAAGCCGAGGTGGTCTCGCACGGCGCGCTGACGGTGCCTTCGCCGCCGGGCGACCCGCGCAGTTTCCTCGTCCCCTTTGTGGTCGATTGGCGAGGACGGCGTTTTGCCAAATACCCCTTGGGGTGGCCGGTGGTGCTGGGCCTGGCCATGCGCTTGGGCTACCCGGCCTGGGCCAACGCGTTGCTGGCCGGGCTGGCGGTGTGGCTCACCTTCCGCTTAGGGGCGCGGTTGTGGCGCCCTGCAGTGGGGTTACTGGCAGCCGCGCTCACCCTGACTTCGCCCTTCTTTTGGCTCAACAGCGGCTCGCTGCTTTCGCACCCGTTGAGCCTGGCGCTGAGTGCGGCCTTTGCCTGGCTCTGGCTGCAATGGGCCACCGCCACAAAATTCCCGCGCGGGCTGCCCTGGCTCACCGGTGCGACGTTGGGCGCGTTGGCCCTCGCCCGCCCGTGGACCGCGGTGGGGGTGGCGTTGCCTTTTGCGGTGTGGGGCTTGTGGCTGCTGTGGAAAGGGGGAACAGCCCGTGCCCGCGGCGTCTTGGCGGCAGGGGCAACGGCCGCGGCCATCGCCGCGCTGCACTTCGTCTGGCAATGGGCGGTCACCGGCAGCCCCTGGCTCAACCCGTACGTGCTCTGGTGGTCTTACGACCGGCTGGGCTTCGGCCCCGGCCATGGCCTGACGGGGCACACGCCGCAGCAAGCATGGGTCAACACCCGTTTTAGCCTGCAAGTAGCCGCGGGCGATCTGTTCGGCTGGGGCCGCTGGTCGTGGTTGTTCTTGCCTGCCGGGGCATGGGCCCTGCGCCGCCGTTACGACGCCTGGCCCCTGCTGGCCGTTTTCCCCACTTTGGTGGTGCTCTACGCTTTTTATTGGGTGGGCGCGTGGCTGTTTGGGCCGCGGTATTATTACGAAGGGCTGTACAGCCTGACCCTGCTCACCGCGGTGGGCATCTTTTGGACGGCAGGCTGGCCCTTGCAACCTACAACGCACCCCCCGGCCGGGGGGCGGCGCCGGCTTTGGCGCACCGCGGCGGTAGTGGGCCTCCTGGCGTTGGCCGTGGGAGCCAACATACGCTGGTATTTGCCCGCCCGATTGCAGGGGATGCACGGCCTGTATGGCATCAGCCGCCAACGGCTGGCCCCCTTCCTCACCCCCCAGGCGCAGGCCCTCACCCCCGCGCTGGTCTTCGTCGAAACCTCCCGCTGGATGCCCTACGGCGCGCTGCTCTCGCTGGAAGACCCCTGGCTGACCACGCCCTTCATCTTCGCCTGGGATAGGGGCCCACAAGCCGAAGCCCAGGTGTGCGCGGCCTTCCCTCAACGCCGCGCCATCCGCTACGACCCACAAAAGCCCTACGTCTTTCGCCTGATCCGAGGGCCATAGGAACTGTGCAGCCTTGGCAAGAAGAAACCACAGATTACGCAGATTACGCAGAAAGGCATCCACAGATTTCACAGATTGGCACAGATTGAGCGAAAAACATAAAAAACGCAACGCTTTCCCTCCGTTTCTTGGCCCTTGACGGCAGTTTAGCGGCTTTGACAGCCCAAAAATCTGTACGCATCCGTGGCTATCCGCGTTATCCGTGGTCTCTTTCCTTGTGGCTGAATAGTTACCGCGAAAGCCCCCGGGGCTCCAGGCCGTATCCTTTTCCCGCGAATAGCGTCTCAGATAGTAGGAAGGTACTATGGCGCCACAAAACGAAGCGCAACTCTTAGCCTCTGCCCGTTCTTGGGATATGGAAGCCTTGGCCACCATTTACGACACCTACAGTCCGCTCCTGTACCGCTATGCCATGCGGCTTTTGGGGGAGCAGGATTTAGCGGAGGAATGCGTGGCCGAGACGTTCGCGCGCTTTTTGCAAGCCTTGCGCAACGGCGGCGGCCCCAAAGAGCACTTGAAGGCGTACCTCTATCGGGTGGCCCACAATTGGATCACCGATTACTACCGCCGTCAGCCGCCGCCCCAAGTGGAAATCGAGGCGCTGCAAGAGACCTTAGCCCACGACGACCCGCCCTTGAGCGCCCAAGCCGCAACGCGTGAAGAGCAAGAACGGGTGCGGCAGGCGCTGCGCTTGCTCACCCCAGAGCAACGGCAAGTGATTGTGCTGCGCTATCTGGAAGAACTTTCCCTGAAAGAAGTGGCCGAGACTATGCAAAAGCCCGTGGGAGCAATCAAAGCCCTGCAACACCGGGCGGTTGCCTCGCTGAAACGGGTATTACTCGAGGAGGAACGACATGCCTACGCCCATGGATGAACTGGACCCCCGGTTGCAAAAGAAATTGAAGAGCCTGCGTCAAGTGCCTGAGCGGGACGCGCAGCAGGCTGCAGAGGGGCGGGCGCGCTTTCTGGCCGCGGCTGAAGCGATGAAACAGCAAGCCGCGGCTGGAGGGCAAATTCCCGCGCATTCGTCTGCCGAGGCCGTATCCTTTGGCTGGTTGGGGCGTCTTAAAGAGCGCATCACACGCAAACCCCAACCTCGAAAGGAGGGCCTGAAAATGGCTAATCTGTTACTCGCAATTCTCATGGCTGTAAGCGTCGTCTTTGGCGGCGGCGCGGCTACGGCCTACGCCGCGCAAGACGCCTTGCCGGGCGACACGCTTTACCCAGTAAAGCAACTTGTAGAAGACGCTGATGTGGCTCTGACCCTGAGCCCCGAAGCCAAAGCCGAAAAGCACCTCGCGCTGGCGCAAGAGCGGGCGCAAGAAATTCGGGCTTTGGCAGCCCAAAACCGCCTGGATTTGATCCCTGAAGTCACTCAGGATATGCAAGACCATTTGCAGGCTGCCGCCGAGTTAGGCCAGCAACTGGCGCAAAAAGGCCAAACCGAAGCCCTGGCTCGCATTGTGGTGATGACCCAGGCCACCGAACAAATGCTCAACCAGGCCGTCGCGCAGGTGCCGGAAGAAGCCCAGCCGGCGATGGCCTACGCTTTGCAGGCAGCCCAACAAAGCGAAATGGAAGTCGCACAGGTGGTACAAACCGCAGCCGCAGCAGGGCAAGCGATGACCGCCACCCCCGTGGTGACCTTGCCCACACCCCCTCAGCAAACGCCTCGCCCCACCGTGCCCGCTTTCCAGACCTTCCATCTGCGCGGCCAAATCGAGGCCATCGAAGGCCAGATCTGGACGGTGAGCGGCCAGGCCGTAACCGTGCCCGACGACGCCCGCATCAACGGCGACCCCGAGGTGGGCCTCTTCGTAGACATCCACGGCTACATTGACGACCAGGGCACTTTGATTGCCGTGCAAGTGCATGTGTTAGACACCACTGCTACGCCTGCTGCCCCCGTGGTGCGCTTCGTCGGCATTGTGGAAGCTATGGGCGAAGAGCAATGGACGGTCAACGGCCAGCAAGTGGTCGTGACCCCCGACACCGAGATCGAAGATGGCATTGAGGTCGGCGACATCGTCCAGGTCAAAGCGCAAGTGCAACCCGATGGCACCCTGGTGGCGCTGAGCATCGAAAGAGCCCGCCAGCCGCAGCCCAGCCCGCAGGTAATTTCCTTCACCGGCACTGTGGAAAGCCAAAGCGATGACGCCTGGGTCATCGACGGCCGCAATGTCGCCATCACCTCGCACACTCGCATCCACGGTGACATTCAAGTTGGCGATCAGGTGATGGTGGTCGCCAAGCAAGAAGACGACGGCTCGCTGAAAGCCTTAGTCATTACCTCCATGCTAACGCCCATGCCTACGGTCACGGTGACCATGCCGCCAACGACAACGCCCCTGCCAACCCTGACCATCACCATCGTGCCTTCCCCTCACCCTACCCATACGCCGCACCCCACTCATACACCGCATCCTACCTTTACGCCGCACCCCACCCATACACCGCATCCTACCTTTACACCGCACCCCACTCATACGCCACATCCTACTCACACGCCGCATCCGACGATGACCATCCCGCCCACGGTGACTATGCCTCCAACGGTAACGCCTATCCCCACCATTACCGTCACCATCATGCCCACGCCGCACCCTACCCACACGCCCATGCCCACGCCGCACCCTACCCACACGCCCATGCCCACGCCGCACCCTACCCACACGCCTATGCCTACGCCGCACCCTACCCACACGCCTATGCCTACGCCGCATCCTACCCACACGCCCCATCCGTAAAATGGACAATGCCTTCCTCCGAACACCAGCCCCTCAAAAGGAGGGGCTGGTTTTTTCATCCCCCGAAAAGTAACTTATCCCGCAACCGGCTTCCCTTTTGTGCTTCCTCCGTGTTTTCTGTGTTTTCCAGCCTGCGCCTTCGGCGGTTCGTTTTCGCCACGGCCGCGCCGATACGTTGGGCAAACTCGCGGGTTCATGCTATGATTGGGGTATGCAAACGCTCCCTCTGGTTTCCATTGTCACCCCCTCGTTCAATCAAGCCCGGTTCTTAGAAGAAACTATCCGCTCGGTGTTGGCGCAGGATTATCCGCGCCTGGAATACCTGATTGTGGATGGCGGCTCTACCGATGGCAGCGTGGAAATCATCCGCCGCTATGCCGACCGGCTGACCTGGTGGGTTTCCGAACCCGACCAGGGGCAGACCGACGCCATCAACAAGGGCTTTGCCCGGGCCAGGGGCGAGATTTTGGCCTGGCTCAACTCTGACGACACGTACGAGCCGCACGCGGTGCGCGAAGCCGTGGCCTTCCTTCAAGCGCACCCCGAAGTGGGGCTGGTGTATGGCGACGCCAACTACATCGACGAACACGGCCACGTGATGGGTCGCTTTCCCGCGGCCCAGACCGACTATGCCCGCCTGCGCCGCGGGTATGTCCACATTCCCCAGCAGGCGGCCTTTTTCCGCGCCGCGCTGTGGCGCCAGGTGGGGCCGCTGGACCCTTCGTTCTATTTCGCCATGGATTACGACCTCTGGGTGCGGCTGGCCAAAATCAGCGAAATCCGTTACGTGCCCCGGCTGTGGGCCAATTTCCGCATCCATGGCGACGCGAAAACCATCAAAGACGACGACCGCTGCTGGCCCGAGATGCTGCGGGTGCATTTTCGGGAGGGGGGGCGCTGGCTTTCACCCATCGTGGCGAAGTATTACCTGCGACGGGCGTTGGCCCCGGCGCTGCGGCTGCGCTGGCAGTGGCGGCTGAGGGCAAGGAGGTAAAACCCCTATGAGCAAGAAAACCGGTTGTCTTTTAGGGGGGTGCGTATTGGTGCTGTTGCTCACCGTGTGCGTGGTGTTGGCCGCGTTGGGCTGGCTGCTGATGCAACAAGACGAAGGTTGGTCAGAGGCCACACCTACCCCCGTGCCCACGTGGACGCCCGTGCCTCTCCCCACGCCCACCGCGTCAGCAACGGCGCCTTCGACCGAGCCCGACGTGCTCGCCCAAACCCTCACCGCGTTGCAATCCCGCCGCACACCGGCCAACGACCCCATCGCGCTGGCGCGGCGGCTGTGGCACGTTACGCAAACATGGGCCACCCCTGCCGCGCCACCCCGCTACCGCGTGGGCGACGAAACCGCTTTTTGGGTTTCCAATGGCGATACCAACGAGACCTTCCGCGTGCAAGCACGGTTGGCTTATCTGCGTCCCCACGTGTATTTTTGGGTGGAAAAGGGGATCTCTGTGGACGAAGACGCGCTGCGCCGCCTGGTGGATACCTTCGAAGACAAAATCTACCCCACCGACCGGGCTTTCTTCGGCTCCGAATGGACGCCCGGCATCGACGGCGACCCGCATCTCTACATCCTCTACGCCCACAATATCGGCAGCAGCATCGCGGGGTATTTTTCTTCGGTGGACGAACTTCCTCCCTTTGCCCACAAGTATTCCAACGCCCATGAGATGTTCGTCCTCAGCGCCGACCACGCCGACCTGCACGACCGCTTCACCTATGGCGTGTTAGCCCACGAATTCCAGCACATGATTCACTGGTATCACGACCTCAACGAAACCACCTGGCTCAACGAAGGCGCTTCAGATCTCGCGGCCTTCCTCAACGGGTATGGTGTGGGCGGCGCGGATTTTCTCTACGCCCACGACGCCGACCTCCAACTCAACGCGTGGGCTGACCCGCAGGTAGAAGATACCACGCCCCATTACGGCGCGTCTTTCCTCTTTTTGGGCTATTTCTTAGGCCGCTACGGCAAAGAAGCCACCCGCACGCTCATCGGCAGGCCAGAAAACGGCTTAACCAGCGTCGACCTTACCTTGAAGGAAGTGGGCGCGGATCTGAGCACGGAGGATCTTTTCGTCGATTGGACGCTGGCTAATTATTTGCAGGACCCCCACTTGGCCGATGGGCGCTACGGCTACCAGATTGATTACGATCTGCCGTGGTTTTCCCCTGCCGATACGGTAGACCACTGCCCCACCGCACCGCGGCAGACCACCGTGCACCAATACGGGGTGGATTATATCGCCGTGAATTGCAAAGGCGATTTCACTTTTCACTTCAACGGCGCAACGCAGGTTTCCCTCTTCCCCACCCAGCCCCACAGCGGCCAATTCGTGCTGTGGAGCGGCTATGGCGACGCGTCGGATATGAGCCTTACCCGCCAGATCGACCTGCGCCAGACCACCCACGCCACCCTGCACTTTTGGACGTGGTATGACATCGAAAAGGACTACGATTACGGCTATGTGGAAGTTTCCACCGACGGCCAGCAATGGGAACTGCTGCATACGCCTTCAGGCACCAGCACAGACCCCAGCGGCAACAACTACGGCTGGGGTTACACCGGCTCCTCGGGCGGTGGGGAATCGCCGCAATGGATCGAAGAAACCGTAGACCTCACCCCTTACGCCGGGCAAAAGGTATGGCTGCGTTTCGAATACATTACCGACGCGGCGGTGAATCACACCGGCTGGCTGCTGGACGACGTAAGCATCCCCGAAATTGGCTATCGTGAAGATTTCGAGCACGGCCTGGGCGGGTGGCAGGCCGCGGGGTTCGTACGGGTGGGGCGTTGGCTGCCACAGGCTTTTCGGGTCACCGCGGTAACTTGGGATGGCCGCCAGCCGGTGATTCAGCCCCTCCGTCTCGACGCGACCAACCGCGGCACCCTGCGGCTGCACTTCAGCGGCAAACCGGCCATGCTCTTGATTAGCGGCGTGACGCGCATCACCCACGAACCCGCTACTTACCAGTGGTGGCTCAGTGAGCCTTGAGGTTTAGACGCGGTCGTCCAAGCCGCGCAGGCGGGCCAGTTCGGCTTCCAGCGCCGCACGCTGCGCCTCGGCTGCCCGTTGGGCTTCTTCTCGGATGGCTTGGATGCGGCGCTGTAGGCTTTGGCGCCTCCCATGGCCTGACTTAGGCGTCAGCAACATAACCATCAGCGCGCCGGCCACTGCGCCACCGATCAAACCTTTCACAAACTTTACGGTTGCACCCATGGGGCATTCCTCCGGAAAAAATTAAGGCTGCGGAAGGCCATTATACCAATGTAAACCCTAACAGAGTCCCATGAAAACGTCTCGTTGTGTGGCCAGCATCCCCAAAAGGCGACGCGTGCCTCAAGGCCTCTGGTGTAAGCCAATCAGACAGCCTATTCTCTCAAGGCGGAGGTCGCCATGTTGTTAGCCGTCATCAGCGACTCGCACGATCACCTTTACCGTGTGGAACAGGCATTGCCTCGTTTACAACAGGCACAAGCCGTGCTCCACTGCGGCGACATTTGTTCCCCTTTTACCCTCAAACGGTTGGCCGAGGGGCTGCCCCGCACGCCCATCCATGTGGTGTGGGGCAACAACGACGGCGACCGCCGCATGTTGGCCGCGGTGGTGTCCGGCCACCAGCACGTGCACTTGCACGGCGAGTTTGCCGCGTTGGAAGTTGGCGGCCTGCGCATCGCGATGACCCATTACCCCGCCATTGCGCGAGCCGTGGCCGCGGGGGAAGCCTTTGACCTGGTTTGCTACGGCCACGACCACATCGCGCGCGAAGCCCACCTCGGCCGCGGCTGGCTGCTCAACCCCGGCGAACTGGCAGGGGTGCTCACCGGGCGGGCGTCTTTTGCGCTGATCGATACCGAAACCCGCACCGTGACTTGGGTCGACCTTCCTTGACTCAGCCGCCCGTGAGCCAGGCCCAAATGAAGAGTACGGTAAACAAAGTGCTTACGATGAATTGGCGCACGCCAATGGCGCGGGGCGTGGCGCGCACCGCGGGATGCCAAATTCCCCACCAGGTTTCAGCCCATTGCACAGCGTAAGGCACCCAAAGCCAGGCGGGTAAACGATGGCTTTGGCTAAGCACGAAGACCCCAACCAGATTGAACGTGGTGTAGGCCAGGGGTCGCCACGCAGCACGCAACCGCTGCCGCAGCGGCGGGATGGTGCGCCAGCGGCGCTGCTCTAAACGAGTGTAGGCGTAAACGATGGAGGCCGCGGCCTGAAACCACAGCAACAGCCAGAGGGCCCATCCTGTCGTGGTCACTCGCCCGGCGGCCAGCCACACGGCCGCGGGGGCGGCTAAGGCCAGCACCCCGCTGGAGACGATTTCCACATCTTTGCGGCGGCGCTCCGCGCGGTGGGCGACCAGCCAGAGATACCAGAGGAACACCGGCACGCCAGGCGCGGCCAGCCAGAGCAAATAGCCCGCTCCCTCTCGCCACAGTCCGACCACCGCGGCCACCTCCACCAGCGCGTACACAGCGGCCCAAAACAACGCCGCCGGCAGGTCGCGGCGGGGGCGGCGGCGCGCGTAAACTTTGACCAGCGCGGTCACGGGCTGACGCAGGAAAAAGGCCGCCAGCGCGCCGACCACCAACCAGCCAGCGCCCCGGGGCCAACGCCCTCCCGCGGCCAGCCCCACGGCCAGAGGGCTGAGCAAAAAAGCCCACGCGCCGTGTTCCTGGGGCCAGGCGATGTTTTTGCGCCACAAAACAGACGGGCGTCGAACCTGTTGTGTTTGCATGGCAGTGCCTTCCCGGGGCGAGAAACCTGCCCTTCATTATAGACAAACTTGCTTAAAACCAGCGAAGAGAAGGGAAGGCAGCCGCGCGTTGTTGGCGCGCGGCAACATGTTGCCTGTCCAGAGTGCATCGAAGGGCCACTAAAGCGGCGCTGGAGCGCCGCACGCCCCAAAGCCCTGTCAGGTCTGCCGCGCCCGCCGCGGCTTTCGCCCAATGCCTGTAGGGGCGAACGGCCGTTCGCCCCTACGAAAGCCGGCGCGTTTTTGGGGAGAGGGCGGGGAAACCACAGAAGGCACAGAAGGGCCACAGAAAACACAGAAAGGCGTAGGGTAGGGGCGGCTTCCTCAAAGCCTCCCCCTTGGGCGTGCGGCACCGCGTCGCCGTAGAAAATATCACGCCTACACGCACGATTGTAGGGGCACAGCGGCGCTGCGCCCCTACGCCCCCCGCCGCGTTGGGTATCGGCGCTCCAGCGCCACACGCCCCAAAGCCCTGTCAGGTCTGCCGCGTCCGCCGCGGCTTTCGCCCAATGCCTGTAGTAGGGGCGAACGGCCGTTCGCCCCTACGAAAGCCCGCACGTTTCGGAAATGGAGCAGAGGAAAACCACAGAAGGCACAGAAGGGCCACAGAACTCACAAAAGGTCGTAGGGTGGGGGCGGGGCGCT
>JALUDX010000104.1 GCA_027053355.1 Anaerolineales bacterium
GGGCGGCTTGGGGGGAGAGGAGAGGGCATGAAAAGCAAGGTTTTCGAGAAGCCTTGGCCTGACGCGATGAGATTATCGGCCAAAGAAACAACGAGCGGGCGCGCGATTGATGTTGTGTTGAGCAATCGCACCACGGGACAAAGTTTTGTCAGTCAATCAGCAGAAACACCACAGAAAACACAGAAATTTTTTCTTTGCGTCTTTGTTTTTCTTTGCGGCTTCGCGTTAACCTCTCTGCGTCTCTGCGTCCCCCCTTTGCGTCTCCGCGTTACCTCTCTGCGTCTCTGCGTCCCCCCTTTGCGTCTCCGCGTTACCTCTCTGCGTCTCTGCGTCCCCCCTTTGCGTCTCCGCGTTACCTCTCTGCGCCTCTGCGTCCCTCTCGCAATTCGTCCGCATCATTCGCCCTTCTCCCCGCACGCTAACGCAAGGATGATCTGCCATGCTCTTCCCCCGCCGGAATGTCAAAATCGTCGCCACCGTGGGCCCTGCCAGCCGCGATGAGCCGACCTTGCGTGCTTTGCTGCAAGCCGGGGTGAACGTCATCCGGCTCAACTTTTCCCACGGCAGCCACGAAGACCACGCGGAAGTCATCGCCAAGGTGCGTCGGCTGAGCCACCGCCTGGGCAAAGCCGTGGCCATTCTGCAAGACCTGCAGGGGCCTAAAATTCGAGTCGGCACCCTGCCGAACGAGCCGCTCCTCCTGCAGGCCGATGAAACCGTGGTGCTCTACCCTGAAGGCGAGCCACCCCCTAAGACCGACTACAAGGCCATCCCCGTCGACTTCCCCGACCTGCCCCAGGTAGCCCGGCCGCAAAAGCACATTCTTTTGGATGACGGCCACCTGGAACTCCTCGTCACTGAGGTGGAGGGGCACGCCGTGCAGGCCAAAGTGCTGCTGGGCGGCGAACTGCGCTCACACAAAGGCATCAACTTCCCCGGCGTGCCGTTGGACATCCCCGCCTTTACCGAAAAGGACGAAGCCGATTTGGCCTTTGGCCTGGCGCAAGGGGTGGACGCGCTGGCCGTGTCGTTCGTGCGGCGGGCGGAAGACGTGGCCCGGGTGCGCCAGGCCGTCGCGCAGATGGCCTCGGCTGAGGTCAACATTCCCATCATCGCCAAATTAGAGCGCCCCGAAGCGTTGGAAAACCTGCACGAAATCATCCACGCGGCCGACGGCGTGATGGTGGCCCGCGGCGATCTGGGGGTGGAACTTCCGCCTCAGCAGGTGCCCATTGCCCAAAAAGAAATCATCGCCATGGCAAACCGCCACGCCAAACTGGTGATCACCGCCACGCAGATGCTGGATTCCATGATCCACGCGCCGCGGCCCACCCGCGCCGAAGCCTCCGACGTGGCCAACGCGGTGTTCGACGGCACCGACGCGGTGATGCTTTCGGGCGAGACCGCGGTGGGCGAATACCCCTTAGAGGCCGTCGAGATGATGGACGCCATCGTGCGCGAGGCCGAAGCCCACTTTGCCCAATGGGGGCACGTCGCCCACCCCGAAACCGTCACCACCCGCGACGACGCCCGCGCCCTGACCCGCGCGGCCCGCGAATTAGCCCACGAGCGCGACGTGGCGGCCATCGCGGTGTTCACCCAAACCGGCCGCACCGCGGTGCTGATGTCCAAAGCCCGGCCCCGGGTGCCCATTTTCGCCTTCACCCCCGAAGAGCGCACCTACCGCCGGCTGAGCATGTATTGGGGCGTGGTGCCCCAGCAGGTGCCCTTTGCCAACACGGCCGAGACCATGCTCCGCCATGTGGAAGCCGCGCTGCGCGCGGCCACGCCCATCGAGCCGGGGCAGCAGGTCGTGCTCATTTCCGGCTTCCCGGTGGGCGCGATGCGTCCGCCCAACTTCGCGTTGCTCCACACCGTGGGCGAAGCCCCCTGACCTCTCCCCTGCCATGGCCATACGCAAGCGCCTTCTGCCCATCGCCTTGGCCGCGTGGGGGCTTGGCCTGTTGCTCGGTTGCACCCCTGCGGCAACCCCATCCCCCACCCCAGCCCCGCCGCTGACCGTGCAAGACGGCCTGGGGCGGCCGGTGCGCCTCGCCGCGCCGCCCCAACGCATCGTCATCGCGGGGAAAGCCGGCCTGCTGATCGCCGACGCGGTATACGCCTTCCCCCAGGCGCGGGAGCGGGTGATCGCGTTACCCCGCCGCAGCCAAACCGCGGCGGCTTTGCGCTTCCTGGGCCTGCTCGACCCCCGGCTGGAAGAAAAGCGCCTGCTGGAACAGGACGTGAGCGCGGAACACATCGCGGCTTTGCACCCCGACGTGGTGCTGATGAAGGGCTTTTTAGCCCCCAAGTTGGGCGCCGCGGTCGAGGCGTTGGGCATTCCCGTGTTTTACGTGCAAATGGAGCGCGCGGCCACTTACCCCCGCGAGTTTCGCGACCTGGGCGTGTTGCTGGGCGAGCCGCAGCGGGGCGCGGTGCTGGCCGCGTATTACCGCCAGAAAATCGACCAAGTGCAAGCCCGCACCGCCCACGCCGAGGGGCAGCCCAAGGTGCTCTTTTTGCAACACACGGCCAAAGGCGGCGTGACCGCCTACAAAGTGCCGCCCGCCTCGTGGCTGCAGGCCGACATGGTGCGCCTGGCCGGCGGGCAACCCGTGTGGGCGCAAGGCCAGGCCGCCAACTGGCAGGTGGTCTCTTTGGAACAAATCGCGGCCTGGCAGCCTGACCAGATTTACATTGCCGACTATTTCGCGGATCCCGCACAGGCCGTGGCCGCGTTCCAGGCCGACCCCATCGCCCGCCGTCTGGCCGCAGTGCAGGACGGGCAGGTTTACCCCTTCCCCAAGGATTTTCTCAGTTGGGATCAGCCCGACCCCCGCTGGATTCTCGGCCTGCTCTGGCTTTCCGCGCACATCCATCCCCAGGCCAGCCCCCCTATCGCCATGGACGAGGAGGTCGGAGCGTTCTATCAACAAGTCTACGGCCTGGACGAGGCCGCGTGGCGGGCGCTGCTCTCAGGAGGGCAGCCGTGACGCGTCGCGGGCGCAGGCTGCTGGCCGGGTTGAGCGTAGGGCTGGCGCTGCTGGCCGCGGGGTCGCTGTTGTGGGGGCGCTACCCCGCACCCCCCGGCCTGACGCCCTGGGCTCTGTGGCGCGACCCTTTGGCCTGGCAACTGGTGTGGAAGTTGCGCCTGCCGCGGCTTTTGGCTGCCCTGACCACCGGGGGCGTGCTGGCTGTGGCCGGGCTGACCATGCAGATGGTCTTCCGCAACCCTTTGGTCGAGCCGGGGTTCTTGGGGGTTTCGCCCGGCGCGGCCTTTGGCGCGGCGCTGGGCATCCTTTACTTAGGGGCTTCGCCCTGGGCGGTGCAACTTTCGGCAACCGTGTTTGCCTTCGTCGGCCTGGGGCTGACCTACGGGCTGGCCCGCCGCCTGCGCTACGGCGGGTGGATTTTGCGCATGGTGTTGGCCGGGCTGGCGGTCTCCGCGCTGCTCTCGGCCGGGTTGGGCTTGCTCAAATATCTGGCCGACCCGCTGACCCAACTGCCCGAAATCGTCTTTTGGCTGTTGGGCGGGCTGTGGGGCACCCGCTGGAGCAATTTGTTGCCCGTTTTGCTGCTCAGCCTGCCCGCGTTGGCGCTGCTCTGGGCTTTGCGCTGGCGGCTCAACCTGCTCACCCTCAGCGAAAACGCGGCCTTTGCCTTGGGCGCCGCACCGGCGCGGGAGCGCGCAGGGGTGTTGGCGCTGGCCGTGGTCGCCACCGCGGCGGTGGTCTCTTTAGCCGGGATGATCGGATGGGTCGGCCTGATGGTGCCGCATCTGGCGCGGCGCCTGGTGGGTGCTGACGCGCGCGCCGCGTTGCCCACCGCTTTGGTCTTGGGCAGCGGCTTCACGTTGCTGTGCGACGATTTGGCCCGCGGCCTGGTGGGCGGCGAAATCCCCTTGGGCATCTTGACCTCCCTGTTGGGCGCGGCCGCGTTTCTGCTGCTGCTTTCCTCTGCCCCCAAAACGTAACTGTTCAGCCTCGGCGAGGAAAAACCACAGATTACGCAGATTCCGCAGATTTCGCTGAAAAACATTCCCAGATTGCACAAATGAGCACAAATCGGACGAAAAGCGTTGAGAAGCGCCACGCACACTTCCGTTGCTTAGCAGCCTGGCGTCTCGAAAATCCGCGGGAATCCGTTGCCATCCACGTCATCCGCAGCCGATTTTCTCAAGGCTGAAGCGTTCCCCCCCCAACAACCATGAACACCCCTGCCTATCGCGTGCGCGGCCTGACCTTCGGCTACCGCCCTTCCAGGGCCGTGCTCAAAGACCTGAACTTCGACCTGCCAGCCCAGGCGGTCACCGCGGTGCTGGGCCCCAACGCTACGGGCAAGTCGACCCTTTTGCACCTGCTGTTGGGCCTGTGGTCGGCCTGGGAAGGCAGCATCCACCTGCTGGGGAAGCCCTTGTCGGCCTATACCCAGGCAGCCCGCAGCCGCTTGGTGGCCTTAGTGCCCCAGCGAGAGCACGTGCCCTTTGCCTTTCGGGTGCGGGAATACGTGCTGCTGGGGCGTTCGCCGTATTTGGGCCTGCTGGCTCAGCCCACCGAAGACGACCAGGCGCAGGTGGAAGGGGTGCTGCGCCGCTTGGGCATCGCTTCCTTGGCCGACCGGCAGGTGGCTTCCCTCAGCGGCGGCGAGCATCAGATGGTGTTGGTGGCCCGCGCTTTGGTGCAAAACGCGCCCGTGCTGTTGCTGGACGAACCCACCGCGCACCTCGATCTGGGCAACAAACGCCGCATTTTGCACCTGCTGCGCGACCTGCCCGCGGCGGGGCACACGGTCGTCTTTACCACCCACGACCCCCAGGCCGCGGCGCACGTTGCGGATTACATCCTGATGCTGCGCGGCGGGCGGCTGCTCTTCGCGGGGCCGCCCGCGGAAGCCCTCACCCCGGCGCGGCTCAGCACCCTCTACGACGTCCCCCTGCAGGTCACCCGCTTTCAAGGGCAAACGGTCATCTTTTAGCCGGGGAGCGCAGCGTAGGAAGCGAGGAGCGTCTTGCCCAGAGGCGAATTTTTCCTTTGCTTCTTTGCCCCCTTGGCGTTCCCCCTTAGCGACCTTGGCATCCTGAACATCCGCGTTCATTTGTGATTATCCGCCTCATCCGCGGGCTGGGCGTCATCCGCGACCTGGGCAGCCACCAACAGGCCGTTCATCGCCCGGCGGGCATAGTGGGTGACCACAAAGGCAAAGATCAAAAAACCGGCCACGGCCGCCACCCGAAACACCAACGCCAGGTAAGCCACCTTGTTCCACAGGGTGTAACCCAAAAAGGTGAGAAAGGCTATCCAGGCGATTTCGCTCAACAGCACCGCGCCCAGCAATTTGCGCCAGGGCACTTGCGCCACGCCTGCGGCAATCAACGCGGGCACGCCGCTCAGGGTGAACTTCGCAAAAAGGAGGAAGGCCACGGCCCGTTCCCGCAGTTTGCGCTCTAAGGGGCGCACTAAGGGATAACGGCGCTCGATTTTTTCCATCCAGTGCCCGCGCGAGCGCACCACTCGCCCCACCTGAAACCAAAACGCATCTGCCGCCAGGTTGCTGACCACCGCGGCGGCAAACACCTTCCACGGATTGAGCAAGCCACTGGCGGCCAGCACCGCGCCGGCGATGGTGGTGGTTGGCCCCTCGACGAAAACCAAAAGCATGAACCAGGCGTAATGCCACCGCCCAGCGTGGTGCAAAATCCAAGAAAGTGAAGGCAAATGCATAACGCCGTTATTTTACCCGAAAAACGGGAGACGCGCGGCCGACAGGCCATCCACCGGGGTAGGTAAAAAGGGGGAACGCCCGGCAAAGAGAAACCGCAGATTTCGCAGATTACGCAGAAAAACGCAACTGTTCAGCCTTGGGAAAATAGGCCGCGGATGAACGCGGATGATGGCGGATAGACGCGGATTTTTTTAGGGCGCCGAGGTCGCCAAAATGACGCCAACGGCCGCGTTCCGCATCCCGTTTCCCGCATCCCGCTTCCCGCATCCCGTTCCCTATGCCTTTTGTGGTTTTCTGTCCGCGTCATCCGCAGTGTCTCTTCGAGGCTGAATAGTTACAAGGCCGAACTGTTACGCCTGCGCCAAAGCCCGGGCGATCTGGCGGTCGATTTTCCCCATGGGGAAGTCGGCAAGAGCAGCGGGGGGCACCCAGCGCAGCGCCTGCACTTGCTTGGGCTGCGGTTCGCCGACCAGCAGACGGGCATGAAAGGCGTGCAAGGTCACTTTGAAATGGGTGTAGGCGTGCCGATACACGCCCACCGCTTGCCCCACTGCGATTTCTACGGCCAGTTCTTCGCAGATTTCACGGCGCAGGGCTGCCTTCAGGGTTTCGCCGTTTTCCACCTTGCCGCCGGGGAATTCCCACAGGTTGCCCAGCAAGCCATCGGGCGGTCGCTGGGTAATCAACACCAGCCCCTGCCGGGCGATGACCGCGGCCACCACGGTGTAGTGAGGCACCGCCGCGCGGCGGCGTTTTTTCGGGTAGGCTTCGGGGTTGCCCGTGCGCCGCGCTTGGCAGAGATCACGCAGGGGGCAGGACGCGCAGCGGGGTGCGCGCGGGGTGCAGACCGTCGCGCCCAAATCCATCAGCGCCTGGTTGTATGCCGCAGCCTGCCCCTGGGGCAAATGCTCGGCGGCCAAAGCCCACAGGCGCCTCTCGCCGGCCGCGGTGTCGACGGCTTCTTCGACCCCGAAGACCCGCGCGAAAACCCGCTTGGCGTTGCCATCCAGAGCGGGGACATCGCGGCCGAACGCCAACGAAGCAATGGCATGGGCGGTGTAGCGGCCGATGCCGGGCAGATCTTGCAAGCGGGCTGGGTCCGCGGGCAGGCGACCGCCATAGCGGGCAACCACTTCCTGAGCAGCCCGATGCAAGGCCCGCGCCCGCCGGTAGTAGCCCAGCCCTTCCCAAAGGGCCAGCACCTCTTGCTCGTCGGCCGCGGCCAGCGTGGCTACGGTGGGGAAACGCGCCATCCAGCGGGCAAAATAGGGCGCCACCGTGGCCACCTGGGTCTGCTGGAGCATCACTTCCGACACCCACACGGCATAGGGGTCGGGGTGCCCCCGCCAGGGCAAAGGGCGGGCGTGGGCGGCGTACCAGGCGAGCAAACGGCGGGCCAAGGGGGAGGACATAGGGGCTCCTGCAGGGGTTCGGGCTGCGGCCGCGGGGGAAGTGGGGGCAGCAGCCAGCGGCCGGGCGAAAGCCGCACCGGCTAATTATACAGGATGGCAAAGGGGCTCCGACCTGGCCGCCCGGGCAAGTGCCAGGCCACCTCACAGCCGTTGCCGCTGCGGCCCCACGAAACCCCGCGTGTTTTGGCGGTGGCATTGCCAAATTCCAATTTGTATACGCCTTGGGGGGGTGCTTGCGCCAGATATTGCTAAAGATTTGTAACTACCTACCTACTACGCACCAAGGTGCAAGTTGACTGAGTGAAGCGTCCCTGGGTGTTTCTCACGGCCAAAGCAGTGGCTTTTCGCCCTCACCACTCCCCCAGAGAGCCGCCGCCCTGAGCGAAGACGAAGGGGAGCGGCTCAGCCCCCTCTCCTCTCCCAATGGGAGAGGAGAAGGGGCGCGCAGCGGGGGTAAGGTGAGGGCGACCAAGGCGTAATGTTGCTTCATGGCATGGCAAAGTTGCTGAAACTTTGATTGTCAGCCTCGTTTTCGGTGCAGAGTAGGTAATTGCGAAGATTTTGGATAAATCTCAAGGGCCGCATAAGTTGTGTGTGGGTTGTCAAAGATGGAATAGATACATTATCTCCATCTGGATCGCTTGTATTTATATAGCCTTGCCTTGTTGTTGGTTGCTGGGTTTCTAATTGGCCTGTTGTTTGGTTTAAATACTCTTTTGCATCGTAAAATATATTATTTGGGTTGTTCAAAGGCACTGTTATTGAACAGGAAGGCGGGTTATTACCGCCACCACCGCCGCCTCCCCCTCCGCCACTGCCCCCTCCTGGGCAGTAGCAATAGTTGCTGTAAGGGTCAGCAATACAAGTACAGCCAGAACCGCATTCATAATCTGCTTGGCATTGGTCTGCACAGTCTTCGCAACAATAATCACCGCTATTTTGAGCGCAATCATATGAACAAGAAGTCTCATCATCCTCATAGTATTGCGTTGAATGGCAAGTCCCTCCGCAATTCAATTCAGAACAACATTGATAATCATAGCCAAAATAACAAGCAGAAACAAACTGTATTCGTGAAAAAACAATTATTCCTATAAGTCCTGTAATTAGAGATAATACAAACCAAAGATTTTTTACTAACAAACCCCTTTGCATAATTTATTATAGCACGCAAAATATTTTGCAATTGAGATCCTAAGAGTCTTAGTTCTTCTTTTTCCGGAGACTTTGGAAAAAGCCTTTAAGCCATTCTATAAACGTGGGTTTTGTACCTTTGGGTGGTAATTGAGCATTTTTTGTAATATAGTCTGCAATTGTAGATGTCACTTGATCTGAAGACAAGCCTTTGTTAATTTCAACTTCTTGTACCTGCAAAAACACTGTATCACGATTTACGGTATTAGCCTTTGTATGTGCAACAAAATTGTAAACCGTAACTTTTGAATTGTCAGCCACTGCTTGTTCTTGTTCATTAGCTTCTGGAATTACTACAGATACAACAACTCTATTCCCCCAAATACGCAATGCCTTTGCATACTGACCTTTATCACGGTAAGACCCCAAAAGCAAAAAGCCATCAGCTTGGCTTTTGCTAATATCCTTGCCTACAGCAGAAGGATAACCCGGATAATCTAAAGAAAACCCTAATCCTTTTAATGGAGCAGCAACTATAAATGGACCAGGGTTATGTATTCCTATTAACTTTAGAAAATAATTCTCTTCACCCCGAAACATAATCCCCCCTTTGGTGTAATCTGCAATAATTGCACCAGAAGTCCTTAATGAAGGCATTTCTTTAGCCAATGATCTAACATCAGCATGATCTGTATATCCACCCTGCTTTATTATCATTTCTATCATTCTTTGTATAGTTAAAACAGCACAAACATCTGCCTCCACCGGATGATGAGGAGCCACATATAACACAGTTTTCCCTTCTAATTGTTTCAAGCCGTTTTCAAGGGCTTGAGAAACCTCTTTCAATTTAACTTCTGATGCATTCTCCGTAGCCGTTGGCGTAGGTGTAGCAGTTTCAGTAGGGGTGGGGGTGCTGGTTGGTTTTGGGGTTGGGGTTTTTGATGGTTTTGGGGTTGCCCGCCTGGTGGGTAAAGGTTTTGGAGTTTGTGATACTTGTACAATTGAAGGTGCTGTGCCTGTAAGGCTTGGGGTTGTAGGTATTTGGGCTACAGGAACTTTTCGATCATCGTAATTGCTATGTATTATTTCCACAGCCCGGGCACCAACTTCAAAAAACCAATTTTGCACAGCATTTGCGCTATCTCTAAATGTACAACCGGCAATAAGGCTGGCAAATGTTCCCACAAGCACAAGACCTCTTGTGGCCAGAAAAAGTCTGTGCCTGGCGCGGGAAAAGGCAAGGGCAATGGGTTCAGTGGTTTCTTGAATTTTGTCGCGCATTTGGGACCACCTTTGTGGGAGAAACGCGGGGGTAAAAGGCTGAAAAAGTCATCTATAGGGGCGAGGCTATATCTTTTCCCCAGCGTTCGCGTTACAAATTCTGCGTCTATATTATACCAAATCGTAACCGTTCAGCCTTGGGGAAATAGGCCGCGGATGAACGCGGATAATTACGGATAGCCGCGGCTTTTGGAACGCCAAGTAACACAAAGGGCGCAAAGGAACTCAAAGACGCAGAGGGAAACGCCAAGATGAGGCTAACAGCCGCCTCCCTGCTTTCTGCGCTTTCTCTGTGTCTTCTGTGTTTTCCCGTCGGTGTCATCGAGATTTTTCTTTTATTTGCGCTGAACAGTGACGTGTCGGGCAGCCAGTTCCGAACCGGCCACCAACTCGCGTTTGCGCGTCCCCTTCGCTGTGCCCCGCTTGACGCTTTTTTCAGAGGGCATTATACTTACCTCGCGTCGGGGCGTAGCGCAGTTGGCAGCGCACCGCGTTTGGGACGCGGGGGTCGGCGGTTCAAGTCCGCCCGCCCCGACTTTGGCCAGACCGTCGCCCTGGGCACAGCCGCTCTGTGCCCTTTTGTTTTCGCACTTTTCCCCACGGAGAAGGCCATGCCCCCTCTCCGCCTGCCCGCTGCGGAACCGGCCAGCCTGCGCGCTGCGGCTTCAGCCCTGCGTCGGGGCGCTTTGGTGGTGCTCCCCACCGACACGGTGTACGGCCTCGCGGCCTGGCCGTGGCAAGAAGAAGCCGTGCGCCGCGTCTACACGGCCAAAGGCCGGGCGGCAGTCAAGGCGCTCCCCATTTTGGTGGGGGAACAGGGGCACCTGAGCCGGGTGGCGGCCTCGCTGCCGCCGTGGGCACGGCGCATGGCACGCGCCTTTTGGCCCGGCCCCCTCACCTTGGTGGTGCCCAAACACGCGCGGCTCGCTCAGGCCGTCTCCCCTTTCCCCACCGTGGGAGTGCGGATGCCCGCCCACCCGGCCGCCTTGGCGCTGCTGCGGCTGACCGGCCCCTTGGCGGTGACCTCGGCCAACCGTTCGGGATACCCTCCGGCGCGCTCCGCCGACGAGGCGTTGGCCCAACTGGGCGACGCGGTAGCCGTGGTATTGGATGCCGGCCCCGCCCCGGGCGGGCTGCCTTCCACCGTGTTGGATTGCACCGTCGACCCCCCGCGCATTTTGCGCGCCGGGCCCCTGGACGCGCCCGCTTTGGGGTTGGCTTCTCGCCCTTCCCCCTGCCGCCCTTCCCGGCCCGCGACGGCTATGGTGCGGAAGTTGGACCTGCAGGGGCGCGAGGTTTTTCGCTACCCCGCGCGCGTGTTGTTCGCCGGCGCGGGCAGCCTCACCGTGGCCGCCTCCTTTACGCTGGGGCCGATGACGGTGGGCGGCTTGCGCCTCGCCCCTGGGGATTGCCTGGTAGAAACCTACTCCCAGCATCGCTGGTACAACGTGTTGGCGGTGTACGCCCGCGAAAACGGTCGCCTGCGCGGCTGGTACGTCGACATTGCCGCGCCCGCGCGGGTAGAGACGCAGGAAATCGTCTACCGCGATCTGGCGTTGGATCTGGTGGTGTTGCCTGACGGAACGCAGGTTGTTTTGGACGAAGACGAGTTCCTCAGGCTGCCCCTTTCCCCCGAGACCCGCGCTGCAGCCCGAAACGCGCTGCGGCAAGTGCAGGCCCGCTTCCGCCGCTGTTTCGAAGCGCCGGCGTTGCTTTGACCGCCGGCACCGTTACCCCATGGCATTGAAATTGCAAGGGCTACTTGGGCTCTTGTCCCCAATGCGGAAATCGCGTTTCACCCGAGGAACTGTGATGCCTGCCTCCCGCCCTACTCGCTCTGCTCCCCCTGCGGCAACGCCGGAGCGCGAAAGCGTGCTCAGCCTGATTTTGCGCGGCCTGTTTTGGTCGGCGCTCATCGCGTTGGTGCTGATTTCCTGGTCGCCCGGCGAATTGGGGAGCGTCTCCCTCAGCCGGTTGGCCTGGTGGCGCGGCGCCCCGCAAGTTACCCCTGAGGCGCTGCTGCCCACCTTCACGCCCGACCTGAACCGCCGGGTGGGCATTATCTCCGGCCACTGGAAAAACGACTCCGGGGCTACCTGCCCCGACGGGCTGGAAGAGATGAAGGTGAACCACAACATTGCCCTACGGGTACAGGAAATCCTCCGACAGGCAGGCTATCAGGTAGATATGTTGGCCGAATTCGACCCGCGGCTCAAAGGGTATCGCGCGCTGGCGGTGGTTTCCATTCATGCGGATGTGTGCCAGCCCGACCCGCGGCTGACTGGTTTCAAAACCGCGCCGGCCAAAGGCGTCAACGACCCCGCCCAATTGGAAAACTCGTTGCATTTGAAACGCTGCCTCGATGCGCGTTACGCCGCGGCCACCGGTTTGTCCTACCACCCGCACAGCGTCAGCCGCCACATGACCGAGTACCACGCGTTCAACGAGATCGCGGCCACCACCCCCGCGGTGATCATCGAAACCGGCTTTTTGGGCAGCGACCGGGATCTGCTGGTCAACCATCCTGACCGGGTCGCGGCGGGCATTGCTCAGGGCATCCTTTGCTACCTGCGCAACGAACCCATCACAGTAGGAACACCTCAACCATGAAAAATTCAGCCGCCGTTCCTTCGGCTGCGCGCTTCGCGTGGCAAAAAGCCGTCCATGCTGCCCGCCGAGGGCAAAAGCAAGAAGCCCGTCGGCTGGCGATAGAGGCCGCGCGGTTGGCGCCTCAGTGGGAAGAGCCCTGGCTGCTGCTGGCCGCGCTTTCTTCTTCCCCGCGGGCCAGCATGGGCTATTTGGAGCGGGCGTTGGAGATCAACCCGCACAGCCGCCGCGCCCGCGAGGGGATGGCCTGGGCGGTGCAACGGCTGCGCACCGAAAAGCCGCCTCGGCCTCAGGTGGCTCCCCCTCGTTCCTTCGACGCGTATTTGCGCCCTGCCCGTAGATGGGGCTGGTGGGGCGGGGGGCTGGCGCTGCTCGCGCTCGCCGGGGTTTTGTTGCTGGCCGGGTTGTTTGCCCCGGCTCAGGCGTGGGCCTGGGCGCGGCCGCGCCCCCAGCCCGTAGCCAACCGCGTGTTCAAAGCCACCTTTACCCCCACACCCACCTCGACCCCAACC
>JALUDX010000105.1 GCA_027053355.1 Anaerolineales bacterium
CACCCACCCCCGGCCCAGGCCAGCCCACCCGCATCCGCATCCCGGCCATCGGCGTGGACGCACCGGTGGTCGAAGGCGACGGCTGGGAGCAACTGATGAAAGGCGTGGGGCACCACCCCGGCAGCGCCAACCCCGGCCAGCCCGGCAACATGGTGCTTTCAGGCCACGACGACATTTACGGCGAGGTCTTCCGCCGTTTGGATCGCCTCAAACCCGGCGACCCGATCATCGTGTACAGCCACGGCAAGCCTTACACCTACCTGGTGACCGAAACCCACATCGTCGAACCCACCGACGTGCAATGGCTGGCGCCCACCCCCAACCCCACGGTCACCTTGGTCTCGTGCTACCCCTACATGGTGGACAACAAGCGCATCATCGTGCGCGGGGTGTTGGTGGAAAAATAGCGCGAGCGTCTGCGATTTTTGTGGTATAATCTGCTCGCTGCCGCCTGAAAAGGCGGCGCTGCCATGTAATCACGAATGTGCCTGGCAACGCAGCACGGCACCGCTTCGTGGACCATCCTCCAAAACAAAGGTGAACCCCATGAGCGCCGAACTTTTGAAGGCCGTAGCGGCCCCCAAAAACCCCAACATCCCCGAAATTCAACCGGGGGATATTGTGAGCGTGTATCTGCGGATCAAAGAAGGCAACCGCGAGCGCGTGCAAGAATTCCGCGGCACCGTCATTCGGGTGCGCGGCGGCGGCAACGACGCCACCTTTACCGTGCGCCGCATCGCCAGCCATGGCATCGGCGTAGAGCGTACCTTCCTCACCCGCTCGCCCCGCATCGAAAAAGTGACCGTCCACCGGCACTCCAAAGTGCGGCGGGCGCGGCTTTACTTCTTGCGCGAACGGCAGGGCAAAAAAGCCCGCCTCAAAGAAAAATTCATCCGCCGCGACGCCAACCAATAATCCCGCCAAAGGGCCCTCCCCAAAGGTGCAGACCGCTGCCCAGCGCTGCACCTTTTTTCTTCGCCCCCACCTTGGGTGGGGAAAAACGCAACTCTTCAGCCTTGGGAAATAGGCCACGGATGATCGCGGATTTTTGAAACGCCAAGGTCGCCCTGCACCAACGCATCCCGCCTGCCGTGTCTGCTGCGTTTCCGTCCGCGTCATCGAGAGTTCTCTTTGGTTTGCGCTGAATGGGCACGAAAAAACAAGGGGCATGGCAGCCCCTGTCCACCATTAAACCCTTGCCTCTGGAGGCCCCATGACCGCTTCGCCTCGCCCGCTGATCGGCCTCACCGCGACGGTGTATGACCACCCCACCAAACACATCGCGATGGCCGCGCTCAACCACAGTTACGCCGAAGCCGTGCTCGCCGCCGGGGGCATCCCCCTCCTCATCCCGGCCATTACGCCGCCCGAAGAAGCCACCGCGCTGCTGGAACGGCTGGACGGCGTGCTGCTCACCGGCGGCGGTGACATCGACCCCATCCACTACCACGGCCAAGAGCACCCGGCGGTACACAACGTGATCGCTGCCCGCGATGCCATAGAACTCGCCTTGGGCCGCTTGGCCGTGGCGCGCAAAGTGCCGGTGTTGGGCATCTGCCGCGGCATCCAGGTGCTCAACGTGGCTATGGGTGGCACCCTTTACGAAGACGTCCCCAGCCAGTATGGGGAAAGCGTGCGTCACCCGCGCGATAACACCACCGAGCGCGCCCTGTTGGCCCATCGGGTGCGCGTCGCGCCCGAAAGCCGCCTGGCCGCGCTGTTGGGCACCACTTCCTTAGAAGTCAACAGCCTGCATCACCAGGCCGTGCAAGCGTTGGCGCCGGGGCTGCGTGCGGTGGCCTGGGCTGAAGATGGCCTCATCGAAGGCGCTGAAATTCCCGACCACCCCTTCGCGGTGGCCGTGCAGTGGCACCCCGAAGTGCTCTTTGCCGACCACCCGCCCCACGCGGGGCTTTTCCGCGGCCTGATCGAAGCAGCCCGGCAAAAGGTCTGAACCATGCCTTCCTCCCCCCGACCTGTCGGTGTGTTCGATTCCGGCGTCGGTGGCCTTTCGGTGCTGCGGGCTTTGCAGGCCCAGTTGCCCCACGAACATTTCATCTACATCGCCGACCAGGCGCACGTGCCCTACGGCTCGCGGGGGCTGCATCAGGTGCGCGGTTTTGCCACCGGCATCACCCGTTACCTGCTGAGCCAAAAGGCCAAAGCCATTGTGGTGGCCTGCAACACGGCTTCGGCTGCAGCCCTCGCACACCTGCGGGCTACCTTCCCCCACACCCCTTTCATCGGCATGGAACCCGCGGTCAAACCCGCGGCCGAAACCACCCGCACCGGCGTGGTCGGCGTGCTGGCCACCCCGGCCACGTTTCAGGGCGCGTTGTACGCGTCGGTGGTGGAACGCTTCGCCCAGGGCACCCGCCTGCTGGAAGACACCTGCCCCGGGCTGGTGCAGCGCATCGAAAGCGGCGACCTGGAAGGCCCCCAGACCGAGGCCATCCTCCGCCGAGCGCTGCGCCCCATGCTCGCCCAGGGGATGGACACCGTGGTGCTGGGCTGCACCCACTACCCCTTCGTCATCCCGCTCATCGAACGGCTGGCCGGCCCCGGCGTGCGGGTCATCGACCCGGCCCCGGCGGTTGCGCGACAGACCGCGCGCGTCCTCGCCCGCGGCCGCCTGCTCGCGCCCTCCGCCGCCGCGGGCCGCACCTGCTACTTCACCACCGGCACCGCCCCCCAGCGCACCGCCCAACAAATCGCTCGCCTGCTCAACCTGCCCGCGCCGCCACCAGTGCGCCGCCTGCAATGGCAGCCCGATGGCGCGCTGGCCCAGGCTTGAGCCCCGCCCCACCTTGGAGGAATCATGTGCCCCCGTCATGGTCGTGTCGAAGTCATTGCCGGCCCCATGTTTAGCGGCAAAACCGAAGAACTCATCCGCCGGTTGCGGCGGGCAGTGATTGCCAAGAAAAAAGTGCAGGTGTTCAAACCCAAAATCGACAACCGCTACGCCACCCACGCGGTGGCCTCGCACGCAGGCACCGCGTTCGACGCCATCCCCTTAGACCACATCGAGGAAATCTGGCAGCACCTGTCCCCCGACGTCGAAGTGGTGGGCATCGACGAAGCCCAGTTCTTTTCCCCGCGCATCATCCCCCTGGTGCAACGGTTGGCCGACGAGCGGGACATCCGGGTCATCGTGGCCGGGTTGGATATGGACTTCCGTGGCGAGCCCTTTGGCCCCATGCCCGGGTTGCTGGCCCAGGCCGACGAAGTGACCAAAGTCAAAGCCATCTGCATGGTATGCGGCGAAGAAGCCACCCGCACCCAACGGCTGATCGACGACCAGCCCGCGGCCTACGACGAGCCGGTGGTGGTGGTCGGCGCGCGCGAGTTATACGAAGCCCGCTGCCGCGAACACCACGAAGTGCCGGGGCGGCCGTAAGGAGCGTTGGGCGGGAGCCTGCGAATTGCGAATTGCGAGTTGCGAGTTGCGGGCCGTGGATTGCGGGGGCACTAACGCAGAGAAACGCCCGCTCGCCAAAGAGGCAACCAGGCAACCAGGTAACCAGGTAACCAGGTAACCAGGTAACCAGGTAACCAAGCAACCATCTCCCCAATCCCGGCTTTTCCTTCCGGGGGCTGAACGGATACTGCGGTACAATACTAAGAAAGGCTATACCGAGGAGAACAGGCCATGGCCGACATGGTGGAAGTGGTGATCGACAGTATC
>JALUDX010000106.1 GCA_027053355.1 Anaerolineales bacterium
CACTCGTCAAAGGCGATCTTGATGTCCTTCTCGGCCAGTCCGGCAATTTGCTGGCGGTACTGTCGGTGCAGGTGGACCACATAGGCCGTCTCCGCAGCCAACCCGGCGGTGTGCTTGAGCAAATCCTTGTCAAAGTCCGGGTACACGTGCTCCGCCAGGAGGGTCATGTTGTCCCTGGCCTTCTCCAGCATCACATAACTCCAGGAGTGGTCTTTGCCCTCGCCGGGCATGTTGAAACCGCCCACGGCGATCAGCGCGGCTTTAGGTGCCACCGACCAGATGGCCTGGGCGACCTGATTTTGCATGGGGATGTACTGATCCAGGGGAACGAACCACATTTCGTTGCCCACGCCGAAGAAATGCACTTGATAGGGTTTGGGATGCCCGTTGGCCGCCCGCAACTGCCCCATAGGGGTGTCCTGCCCTCCGACGAGGTACTGCACCCATTGGGCTGCCCGCTGGGGATCCTTGGGGTCTACATCGCTGACCGCGAGGTACGGCTCGGCCCCCACCAGTTGGCACAGGGCCATGAACTCGTCGGTGCCGAAGTCGTTGGCTTCCACATCCACCGACCAGTAGGCGCGGTTGAGGATGGGAGGCCGCTTGTCGCGGTCGCCCACCGCCTTCTGCCAGTCGTAGCCGTTGGCAAAGGTGCCACCCGGCCAGCGGTAGGCGGTGAAGCCCAGTTGTTTGAGCAAGGCGATGGTGTCGGCCCGCATCCCCTTAATGTTGTCCACGGGCATGAGAGAAGGCGAGCCGATGTACAGTTGGCCCTGACCGGTGCCTAAAATTTCCAGTCGTCCCCGGTCGGTGTCCGCGCCTGCGGTGAAGGTGAACGGGTATTTGGCGTAGTCATGGCCTATGCTGCTCAAATCCACGATCTGGCATTGGTCGGCGCCCTCGCCCCAGCACAGGGACACCCGGGCCTGCACCTGCCCCTCGGCGGCCAGGTAGACATAGCCGCTGTAGGCCTTGCCGGCCTTTAGCCCCAACCGGCCTTGGACGATACCGCGGGGGCGCACGCCGTCCACCACCACCAGGGGGCTGTGCTTGCCCACGAAGGCGTGCGCTTCGTCCATGGTCACCAAGGTATCGGGCGCGTTGGCATACCAGGGCGATTGATAGCGCAGCGCGCCCCATGGGAAGTAGTAGTTCACCGGGAAGTAGAACTTGCGATCCAGCAGCATCTCGGCCCAGATGCCGCCATAAATGGCGCGGCCCTGGTGTTCAATGAAGGTGGCGTACACATAAGGCGAGATGGGCGCGCCCACCTGAGCGCCGTCCACGCTGACGCTCACCGTCTGGGCCGAGGCCGCATCCCACGGGGGCACGGTCTCGCCGCGGGCGGAAGCCGGAGGGAGCCGGCTCAAATCCACGGGTTCGGACTGATCCCCAGGGGTACAGCCCCCTGGAGGCGGCTCTTCACCCTGGGGCGGTTCTTCCCCCTGAGGCGGTTGTTCACTCTGGGACGGTTCTTCCCCTTGTGAGGGTTCGCCGGATGCCCCTTGTTCGCCCACCGTGACCGTCACCTGCCGTTCTTCCATACGGTTGCCCAAGTCCACCCGCAGGAAGTAAGGGCGGCTTTCCTCAGGGCACACCTGCTTGCTGCCTTGGGGCTGAACCTGCTCGTCTTCCAGAAAGACGGCAAAGCCCCCGCTCACCTGCCACTTCAGGGTAGTGCACCCGCCGGGGGCGATTTGCGCGGGCTCCGCGGTGAAGGTGATTTGCAGCCCCCCGGCGGGCGGTTGGGTGGATGCGGCAACGCCGGTAGGAGACGGCTGGGTAGGCACGGCAGCCTTTGTCGGCGGAGGCGCCGCGGTAGGAGTAGGGGCAGTCCGGCCACAGGCGGCCAACGCCCAGGCCAGCCCCAGGGCCATCAGCAGCACAATTTTTCTTGGCATGGTTGGCTCCTTTCCGGTAGCACGCCGCCCCTTAGTGGCCTTTCAGGTACTTGTCCAGAAAGCGGTGTAGGGTTTCCAGTTGGCCGGGGCCGAGGGGGTCAACATGCTCGGCCCCCGGCATCTCCACATAGGTTACCGGCACGCCCGCGGCCTGCAGGGCGGCGTTCATCTCCCGCGCGTTGACCACGGGCACGATGGCGTCCGCCGTGCCGTGGAAGAGCAGCACCGGCGGCGCATTGGACGAAACGTAGGTGATGGGCGAAGCCCGATCGCAGGGGGTGGGATCCGTGCAGTCCGAATCCACGAACGCGGCCACGGCAGGGCCGCCCTCGGCCGTGGTGACGATTTTCTTCAAGTCCATTGGCCCTGAATGGGATACCACCGCTTGCACCCGCAGGTCGCTGCCCGCGCCGCAGGAAGGCTGCCAGGGCAAGGGGGAAGCATCCCATGCCCCGGCCATGCCTGCCAGAGCAGCCAGATGCCCGCCGGCCGAACTGCCCGCCAGGGCCAAGTGTTGAGCGTCCAGGTGGTATTCGCCGGCGTGCTGCCGCACCCAGGCGATGGCGCACTGCACATCGGCGATGGCTGCCGGGAAGGGGTGTCGCGGTGCCAGGCGATAGTCTATGGACACCACCGCGTAGCCCCACGGCAGCAGGTGCGAGGCCCAGTGCTGGCCTTCCCACTTGTCGCCAGCGGTGAAGCCGCCGCCGTGGATGTAGAGCACCACCGGTACGTTGGCCTCGCCGGAAGGATGGTAGATGTTGAGGGTCAGGGTCTCGCCCTGAACGGTGAGGTAGGGCACGTTGGCCGCGGTCGGAGGCGTGGGCGGGCCCGGCGCGACGCCGATGGCCGGGATGGCGTCCTGGGCGGGGATGGTGGCGACAACGGTGGGCACGCCCCCCTGCGGAGCGGACGTGGGGGGAGGCGTGCCTTCACCGCTCACCGCGCCACCGCCCACCGTGACCGTCACTTGCCGCTCTTCCATGCGGTCGCCCAAATCCACCCGCAGGAAGTAAGGGCGGCTTTCCTCAGGGCACACCTGCTTGCTGCCCTGGGGCTGCACTTGCTCGTCTTCCAGAAAGACGGCAAAGCCCTTGCTCACTTGCCATTTCAGGGTGGTGCATTCGCCGGGGGCGATTTGCGCGAGCTCCGCGGTGAAGGTGATCTGCAGCCCCCCGGCGGGCGGTTGAGTAGGCGCGGCGGCCTTTGTCGGCGCTGCCGCGGTGGGAGTGAGGGTGGCCCGGCCGCAGGCGGTAAGCAGACCGGCGAACAAGAGCATGGCAAACGTCCGCAGGAAAAGGCGTTTGTTCACGGGCGTCCCTCCTGACTCAGTGATCGGGAATGGTGGCCGTGAGGGAATCGTTCCCCGGGTTGGGGTCGCTCCACATGCCATCCGTGATGGAAACCTTGCAGGTGATCTGATACTGGTATTGCACCACGTCCATGCTGCTGCCGAGGCCGGTGTCAATATCGGTGGATTTCCCTGCCGCGAGGGCTACTTTTGTCATCTGCGTGCTGTCGAAGTAGTCGGTACCAAAACTGGCTCCACCCCAAGAGGTGCCGGAGGCGCTACAAGTGACGCCAATCGTAGCCTCTTTGGGGAGGTCTGAAGGGCCCAGGTTGGTCACGGTGAGGTAAACGGCTTGGGAAGGCTCGGTCAGATGCACGGCGTAGATTTTGGTTGCTTTGAGATCAAAACTCATGGTGCAGTCGCTTCCGGCGGGGCCGCAATTGGTGGGGGTGGCGGTGGCCGCACTGCCGGAAGCGACTGCACCATGAGTT
>JALUDX010000107.1 GCA_027053355.1 Anaerolineales bacterium
GTGGCGGCGGTGGCGGCGCCCCGGGTGGAGCACCCCCGCCGCCACCCGGGGCGCCGCCACCGCCGCCACCGCCTCCCAATGGCGCACCGCCGCTTCCGCCACCGCCGCCAGGGCCGCCGCGCGACCCGCAAGCCGAAGCCTATCGCGCCGGTTTTGAACTGGATAGCGCCTACCGCGACCTGCGCCGCGGCGCACTCATGGTGCAGCAAATGGAAACTCAAAACCCCAACGCGTCCGAGGTCGCCGATGCCCGGCAGGTGTTTGACCTCGCCTCTCGCCTCTACCACTCGGCCTTTCAGGCCCGCCAGACCGGGCAAAACCTGAAAGCCGCCGAGTACGCCGTCGCCGTCAAAGACCTGATGCGGGCAGTGGACAAGTTCTACAACGTCATGTTTGCTTCGTGGTAAGCCTCTGCGGGGGCGAGGGCTCTCCCCCGCCCCCGCAAAACACGTGAGGAAAACCCCATGCTGGGAAGTCTCGCCATGTCCATCATCAACAAAAACGGCGCGCTGCACACCATCCGCTGCCAAACCGTGCAAACGCTCAAGCGGCACTGGGAACTCGCCATCCTCACCGCGTTGCTCGTGGTGCTGCTGGCCGGGCAGCGCGCCTACCTCCACCGCCCGGCCGCCTTGCTCGCCCTGGTGGATTGGGAAACCATCGCCACGCTCGCGGGCATCATCCTCACCACTGCCGCTATACGAAACAGCCGCCTCTTCGGCAAACTCGCCGCCGGCATCCTCACCCACATCCACTCCGAGCGGGCGCTTGCCCTCGTCCTCACCGCCTTCACCGCGGGCATGGCGACCTTCCTCACCAACGACATCGCCCTCCTCATCATCGTCCCCCTTACCCTCAGCCTGCAGGATTTTCTGGAAGAGGACATCACCACAATCGTGGTCTTTGAGGCTTTGGCCGCCAACGTCGGCTCGGCGCTCACGCCCATCGGCAACCCGCAGAACCTCTACCTCTGGCACCGCTGGGGCTTGCATTTCGTGCAGTTCGTGAGCGAAATGGCCGCTCCCGTCGGGTTGATGATGGCGCTGCTGGCCGCGCTGATGTTCTTCGTCTTCCCCCGCCGCCCGCTCACCCTGAAAACCAAAGAGGCCTGCCGCTTCCGTCCGCGGCTGGCAGCGTTTTCGCTCGCCGCGCTCGGCGTGTACATCGTGCTCGCGGAGTTCCGCCTCAGCGTGTACGCGTTCCTGCCCCTGCTGGCGCTTTTCCTGATTGCCAACCGCGACGCCGTCCGCCGCGCCGACTGGGGGCTGGTGGCGCTGTTCATCCTAATGTTCGTGGACTTCCACCTGCTGGCAAGTGTGCCCGCGGTGGAAAGAGCACTGGGCGGGCTGAAAACCGGCGGCGCGGGCAAGGTCTTCCTCGGCTCCATCCTCGCCTCGCAGGTCATCAGCAACGTACCCGCTTCCATTCTGGTCTCGCAGTTTTCCCACGCCTGGCGCGCCATCGCCTACGGCGTCAACCTCGGCGGGAACGGCCTGTTCATCGGCTCGTTGGCCAACCTGATCGCCCTGAAAATGGCAAACGACCGCCGAGTGTGGCGCGATTTTCACCGCTACTCCCTGCCCTACCTCGCCGTGACCGCCGCGCTGGTGTATTTGGTGTTGTTGTGAGTCTGCTATAATTTCATTAGAGGCACAGCCATGAACCCGCCAGACAAACTTTCCGAAATCACCCGCCGAATCGTAGAGACCTGTAACCCCGAAAAAATCATCCTTTTCGGCTCATACGCGCGCGGCACAGCACAGGCGGACAGCGACGTGGATTTGCTCATCATCCTCCCCACGATCCAACACCAGCGCGAGGAAAGCCTGCGCATTCGCCGCGCCCTGCGGGGATTGCTGGTGCCGGTGGACATCCTGCTCGCCACCACCGAGCAAATAGAGCGTTTGGGGGATATGCCTGGGTTGATTTACCGCACAGCACTACAGGAAGGCAAGGTGCTGTATGAACGAACTTGAAGATGTTATCAAGGAATGGCTACAACGCGCCCGTTCAGATTTGCGACTGGCGCAAGTCGCGCTCGGCACAAAGGGCGTGATGCCTGCCGACGCAGCGTTTCACGCCCAACAGTGCGCCGAAAAAGCCCTCAAAGCCCTGCTTCTGCATCACCGAGTTGAATTCCCACGCACACACGCTATTGAAGTGCTTTTAGACTTGCTCAAAGAGCACGGGCTTGAGGTTCCAAAGGGGGTAGACGACGCCTTTGAACTCACCGAATATGCCGTTCAAGCCCGCTATCCGGGCGAATGGGAACCAGTGAGCCACGCAGAGGCACACCGGGCGGTGGAGCGTGCCGCGCTGGTGCTGAGATGGGTTGAAGGGCAACTTGCCCTCTGAGACTGGTCGGTCAACCCACCAAAAGGCCTCCCAATAAGCGACGACGAAAATGACCCTCAGATACTGTCACCACACCCTTTGCATAGCGGGGCGCTCCGTCCCCTCATTAGCCGAGAAACAGGACACCCCTTTTTACGCTTACAGCCTCCCCAGCGTGCAGGAACGGGCGCGCGCCTTCCGCCGCGCCTTCCCCAACGCGC
Source organism: Anaerolineales bacterium (assembly GCA_027053355.1). GTDB lineage: Bacteria > Chloroflexota > Anaerolineae > Anaerolineales > DRMV01 > DRMV01. The sequence goes on from JALUDX010000107.1 coordinate 2,556, forward strand.
TAATTGCCTTCGCACTCAAAGCCAACCGCTACCCGCCCCTTTTGCGCGCCCTGGCTGCCGAAGGGCTGGGTGCGGATGTGGTCAGCCTGGGCGAATGGCACCTGGCTCGGGCCGCAGGCTTCCCCCCTGAGCGGGTGGTGGTCAACGGCAACGCAAAAAGCGTCGCGCTGCTGCAAGAAGCCATCGCCGCGGGGGCGCAAAGCATCAACTTGGACGCGGCCGAAGAGGTGCCGCGGGTGGTGGCCGCGGCACGCGCCGTGGGCAAAACCGCGGCCGTCGCCATCCGCATCAACCCCGGCTTGGACGTGCACACCCATCCCCACCTGCAGGTGGCCGCAAAGGGCAGCCACTTTGGCGTGCCGCCGCAGCAAGTGCTGGCCGTGGCGCAGGCAATTGCCGAAGCGCCCGAATTGAGGCTGGTGGGCATCCACCTGCACCCCGGTTCGCAACTGTTAGCGGCAGCGGATTGGGAAGCGGTCGTCGCTGCGGCGCGGGAATGGGTCACGCGGCTGCGCGGCGCGGGCTTCCCAGTGCAGCAGGTCAACTTCGGCGGCGGCTTGGGGATCACCTACACCGACGCGCCCGATCCGCGGCCCGCGGCCCTGGCCGAGCAAATCCACCGCGGGCTGGCGGGGCTTGCCCCCTTGCGCTTGGCTTTTGAGCCGGGGCGCTGGCTGGTGGCGCGCGCCGGCGTGCTGGTGGTGCGGGTCGTGCAGGTCAAACACGCGTGGGGGCAGCGTTTCGTAGCCGTTGACGGCGGGATGAACGCCCTTCTCCGCCCGGCGCTTTACGGCGCCCGGCACCGGATTTGGCCGGTGCGGCGGCGGGAACCCACCCGCCCGGCCACCGTGGTAGGCCCCAACTGCGAAAGCACCGACGTGCTGGCGCGCGAAGTCCCACTGCCTGCCGACCTCGCGGCCGGCGATTTGCTGGCCGTGCTGGATACCGGCGCATACGGCGCCAGCATGGCCAACACCTACAACGCCCGCCCACTGCCGGCGGAAATGCTGGTTGGCGAAAGCCTACCGCCAGCAGATGTTTAGGGCGCAAAGACGCCAAGGGCGCCAAGGACACAAAGGACGCCAAGGTTAACGCAAAAGAC
>JALUDX010000108.1 GCA_027053355.1 Anaerolineales bacterium
CCCCTTTTATTCCCCCCTCCCCTCTCCCGCTGCTGCGGGAGAGGGGAGGGGGGAAAGCCGCCGCCCTGAGCGAAGTCGAAGGCCGCCCTGAGCGAAGTCGAAGGGGGCGGCTTGGGGGGAGAGGAGAGGGCATGAAAAGCAAGGTTTTCGAGAAGCCTTGGCCTGACGCGATGAGATTATCGGCCAAAGAAACAACGAGCGGGCGCGCGATTGATGTTGTGTTGAGCAATCACACCATGGGACAAAGTTTTGTCAGTCAACCAGGTTTTGCCCTCTGCTGTTGGCGCTGACCAGTTACTTTTTATGGTAAGATGACACCAGAAGCCCCGCGTCGCATCCACAGCCGGCGGGTGGAGGTGCGCCACGCGGGCAAAACCAGGCGCTTTGAGAACGTACCGCCGTCGGCCGTGTGCAGGCAGGCCGCCCCAACACGGGAGGGAGACATGGAGAACAAACCAAAGTTTTCGGTATTCGCGCAGGATCGCGGGTTGTGGGTTTTGTTGGCGCTAGCCGGATTGTTGGCCGTAGCCGCCCTGCTGCTTGCCTTTCACCGCGCCCAAACCACCCACTACCGCGACGACGACTCGCCCCAGGCCGTGGTCTACAACTACCTGCTGGCCATCCAGCGCGGCGATTGGGAAAAAGCCTACGCCCTGCTCGATACCCCCTACAAACCCACATTTGCAGATTTCAAAGAAGGCTTTGTCGGCCGCTCGTATTGGCCAGACGTCATCCACATCGGCCAGGCCGTAGTGAAAGGGGATCGCGCGGAAGTCCCCTTGGAAATTCGTTATGACAGCGGCCCGTGGGCCTTTTCGGAAGTAAACCCCGGCGGTGAAGACAAGGTGGTTTTGAAACGCGTCCACGGCCAGTGGAAGATCCGTCTGCTCCCGCCAATTGTATGGCCTTTCCCGCAAAATCCACCGCCGACCTCGCCCTGTGAACCCAGCGGAGGCACCAAATGACCACTTTGCGCCGTTTGTATGTCTACATCGTCACCATTGTGGCGTTGGAAGTATGGCTGTGGAGCCTGGCTTCGCTGTTGACCTCGTTGTTCGAGCGGAGCGGCGTGTTTAGCCCTGAGCACGTGGCCGGGCCCTTGGCGGGTTTCTTGGTGGGGCTGCCGGTGTTTGTGTTGCATTGGCGTTGGATGCTGGCCGAACCCGTAGCCGAAGAAGCGGAAGAAGAAGCCGTGTTGCCCTGGCTGCGCGCCCTGGCGCTGTACACGCTTTTGCTCTTGGTCTGGGCGCCGGTGCTGTATGCCGCGCTGAGGTTGGCTAACAACGTGCTCTCCTTCCTGCTGCAGACCCCCGAAACCTTGGGCGGCTCTGTATCGTTGGTGTGGGAGCGCCCCCTGGCCATTTTGTTGGTGCACCTGGCAATCGGCTGGTACTTCAATGGCGTGCTGCAAAACGAAGAAGCCCGGCGCTCAGACCGCGCCTTCCTCACCGTGCAGCAGGTGTATCGCTACGGCTGGCTCTCGGCCGCGGCGCTGCTCTTGGTGTTGGGCGCTCAGCAGGCGTTAGAGGGGGTGGTGCCGCTGTGGCCGCAGCCCACCCTCGACCGAACCACCCTTTGGGTCATCCACGGCGTGGTGGATTTTTTGAGCGGGGTGGTTTTGTGGGGCTTTTGGGGGCGTCGGTGGTGGCGCACCGATTTGGCCGACCCGCGCCGCCGCTTTTCGTGGGTGGTGGTCGGCTTTTTGAGCGCCTGGCTGCTGGCCGGCTTGACGGTCACCCTCGTTGTGGTGGGGCGTTATTTCCGGCAGGAGATTTTGATGCTTCTGCGCGCTGCCACCAGCCCTCACGCGGGCGGCGCTTCGCTGGCTAAGTATCAACTTTCCGCACTGCTGCATTCCGGCAACGCCACCATGGCCAAGCGCAAAATTTTCACCGTGGGCGCGCCGTGGGCGCTGCTGTGGTTTGGGGCGGCCCGCGCGCTGCGCACCTACCTGGCCGCCTGGGACGAGGCGCGCCGCGAGCGGGTGCACCAGTTCCTGCAAAGCGTTTTGGCCGCTGGCGGCCTGGCCGTGTCGAGCAGCGGCGTTTTTGCGCTGCTGGTGTATTTTTCACGGCGCTGGTTTGCGCACGCCGCTCACGACGCTACCCTGGCCTCGGGCTTGGCCCTACTCCTGATCGGCCTGCCCCTGTGGCTGATCCCCTGGCGCGACCTGCAAGCCGCGGCGCAACGAGATCCCGCGGCCCGGCAGAGCCTGATTCGCCGCACGCATTTGTATCTGGTACTGTTGGCGGCCTTACTGGGCAGCATGGCCTTTATTGGCGCGTTGCTGTTTCAAATGTTCAACGCGCTGCTGGGCGGCCGCTTTCACAGCAACCAGTTTGCCTTCGCCGTAGGCTCGGCCTTGTGGGTGTTGGGCGTGTTGGGTTACCACCTGCGTTTGCTGTTAGCCGACCGGCGCTGGGAGGCCGAGCAAGAGGCAACCCGCCGCCGGGTGGTGGTGTGGCTGTTGGGGTCTGCCGCCGCGGCCGTGGTGGGGAAATTGGGTGACCTGCCCGTGACCGGCCGCGAGGTAGCCCCCGACGCGCCGCCCCAGGACGAGCCCGCACCCGCGGCCGTGGTGCTGAGCCAGGACGCGTGGTTGGCCCTTTCGCCGGCGTGGCGCACGTGGTTGCAGGGATTTTCGGGGGCCAAAATCGTGCTGCCTCCAGAGCAGGCGGGCTGGCTGTGGCTGCCGGGGGATGGCCGCCCCGCGCGGCAACTGCGCGCGGCCTTCAAGGCGCTGAGCGAAGGCAAGACGGCTCCCAAACCTTGTCAACCCTCCCGCCTGTGGCAGGCTTTGGGTGTGTTAGGCTTGCTGTCTGTGCTTTCGTGGGGGTTGGGGGTGGTGCTGACCGTCGTGCAAATCTTGGCCTTTGCCCTGTTTGGCGGCGACTGAGGCCATGCGTTGTTGCTGCCACGTGTTGGGCGAAGTGCCCTACCGCCGGGCATGGGCATTGCAGAAGCGCCTGGCCGCCGAAATCGCGGCCGGGCAGCGCCCGCCCACGCTGCTCTTGTTGAGCCATCCGCCCACCTACACCTTTGGGCGGCGGGGGCGGCCTGAGCACCTGTTGCTGGGCGAGGAAGAAGCCCGCCGCCGCGGCTTCGAGGTGGTGTGGAGCGACCGCGGCGGCGACATCACCTACCACGGCCCCGGTCAGGTGGTGGGCTACCCCCTGTTGCCCTTGGCCCCGCTGCGCCCCCACGCCGAGGAAGAAGGCTCTCGCCGCCTGCCAGCGGCCGATTACGTCGGCTATCTGCGCCGCTTGGAAGCGGTGCTCCTGCAGGCACTAACGGTTTGGGGCGTGCGCGGCTTTCGCATGGCGGGGATGACCGGAGTGTGGGTGCGCCTGCCCGGCGGCGAACCGGCCAAAATTGCAGCCATCGGCGTGCGAGTGGATGCCCGCGGCGTCTCCCGACACGGTTTCGCGCTCAACGTGGCCACCGAGCCGGCCCACTGGCAGGGCATCGTGGGTTGCGGCTTGCACGGCTATGCCGTGGCCAACCTGGCCGACATTTTGCCCCACCCCCCGGCGTGGGACGACGTGGCCGCAGCCCTGTCCGCCGCGTTTGCCGCCCAATTTCGCTGCCGCTGGCAACCCTGCGACGCCGAACTTCCCGATGGTATAATAGCCACGCCTTGCCCCAGTAGCTCAGGGGATAGAGCAACTGCCTCCTAAGCAGTGGGTCGCGGGTTCGAATCCCGCCTGGGGCTTTGCGGCGCCTGCGCGGCCGTTGCGAGCAACTGCAGATTGTGCATTGGTTGCTTGGTTGCTTGGTTGCCTTTCTTGGCGTCCTTTGTGTTCTTGGCGCCTTTGGCGTTAACTTCTCTGCGCTTCTGTGTTCACCACTTCCTTGGCACCCTCCGCAGCCCATTAAACAAAACAAGGCGGCTCAGGCCGCCTTTTTGGTGCCGAAGGTGGGAGTCGAACCCACACGGGGTGTAAGCCCCAACGGATTTTGAGTCCGTCGCGTCTGCCAATTCCGCCACTTCGGCACGCGCCCCTAAGTATAATCGGATTGGCGGCAGAGGTCAATAATTTCGGGATGCGGGAAACGGGGTGCGGCGGGCGCTGAGGGATTGGGATGGCCTCGTTGCTTGGTAGCCTTTCTTGGCGCCCTTGACGCTCTCTTGGCGTCCTTGGCGCTTCCCTCTGCGCCTCTGGGTTGAATCCGCGCCACAAGGAGCACAGCATCATGCGTTTAGGCATCATCGGCCTTTCTCAAAGCGGCAAGACCACGGTGTTCAACGCCCTGACGCGGGGCAACACGCCCCTGCGCATGAGCGGAGGGCGTTTCGAGGTGCACACCGCGGTGGTCGACGTCCCCGACCCGCGGGTCGACGCGCTTTCGGCCATGTTCAACCCGCGGCGCACCATCTACGCCAAAGTCACCTACGCCGACATCGCCGGCCTGGAGGGGAAGGCCGAGGGCAGCATCTCCGGCCCGCTGCTCAACCAGTTGACCCAGATGGACGGCCTGGTGCACGTGGTGCGCTGTTTCGAAGACGAGGGCGTGCCGCACCCCATGGGCAGCATCGACCCCCTGCGTGACATCGCGGCCATGGACGCGGAATTTCTGCTCAACGACCTGATCGCGGTGGAGCGCAAACTGGAGCGGCTGGAAGAAGAGTGGAAGAAAAGCGCCCGCGACCGCAAGCAGGTGGAGCAGGAGCAAGCCCTCTTCCACAAACTGCATGACGCCCTTTCGCAAGAAATCCCCCTGCGGGATGTAGACCTGACCGCGGCGGAAGAGAAACTACTGGCGGGGTTTGGCTTTCTCTCGCGCAAGCCGCTGCTCATCCTTTTCAACTTAGGCGAAGGGCAACAGCCGCCCGCCTTCCACTACCCCCACAAGCGCAGCGCGGTGGCCTCGCTGATGGGCCAACTGGAGATGGAAATCGCCCAACTCGCGCCGGAAGATGCGGAAATTTTCCTGGCCGAATATGGCATCGAAGAACCGGGCCTCAACCGCGTGATTCGGCTGTCGTATGACCTGCTGGGCTTGATTTCGTTTTTCACCGTGGGCGAAGACGAAGTGCGCGCCTGGACTGTGCGCCGGGGCGCCAAAGCCCCTGAAGCCGCGGGCGTGATCCATACCGACCTCCAGCGCGGCTTCATTCGGGCTGAGGTCATCGCTTACGACGACCTGATCGCCCTGGGCAGCATGGCCGCCGCCCGCCGCGAAGGCAAACTCCGCTTAGAAGGCAAAGATTACGTCGTCCAAGACGGCGATATTTTGCACATCCGCTTCAACGTCAAGTCCTAAACCCTAAATCCTAAATCCTAAATCCTAAATCCTAAATCCTAAATCTTTCCCCCCCCCTCCCGAGGTTCCCATGACAGATTACACCCTTTCCCGTTGGCAGTTAGATGACCTTTTCGCCTCGCCGCAAGAGGCGCTGGCCGCGTTAGACGACCTCGACCGCCAGGTCGCCCAATTAGAAACCTGGCGCGACCGCCTGCAGGCCGACATGCCGCCGGCCACGTTTCGCGCCTTCCTGGAACAGATGGAAGCCGCCATCCGCTTGGCCGAACGCATTTACGGCTACGCCCACCTCCGCTTTTCGGAAAACACCCAAGACGAAGAAATCCAAAACCTGCTCGGTCTGATGCGTCAGAAAATGGCGCAACTGGAAAACCGCTTGCTCTTCTTCGACCTCTGGTGGAAGGCGCTGCCCGACGAAGACGCAGCGCGGCTGCTGGCCGAGGCCGGCGATTACCGCTACTACCTGGAAAAAATGCGCCTCTACCGCCCGCACACCCTCTCAGAGGCCGAAGAGAAGGTGATCAACCTCAAAGACGTCAGCGGTGTGATGGCGCTGATCACCCTTTACAGCGCCATCACCAACCGTTACACCTTCGAAATCGAAGTGGACGGCGAGGTCAAAGAACTCACCCGCGGGGAACTGATGGTTTACGTCCGCCATCACGACCCCGACATGCGGGCTGCGGCTTATCAGGCGCTGTATCGGGTGTACCAGGCCGATAGCAACATCCTGGGGCAGATTTATCAAAACCGGGTGCGCGATTGGTACAACGAAAACGTGCTGCTGCGGAAGTTCTCCAGCCCCATCGCGGTGCGCAACTTGGCAAATCATCTGCCCGACCAGGTGGTCGAGACGTTGTTGGAGACCGTGCAGGCCAACGCGGGCGTGTTTCGGCGTTTCTTCCGCCTCAAGGCGCAGCGGCTGGGCATGGCGCGGCTGCGGCGCTACGACATCTACGCGCCGGTGGCGCGCGCGGACAAGAAGTACGACTTTTCTCAGGCCGTACGCATGGTGCTGCAGGCGTACCGCCGTTTCGACCCCCAATTGGCCGCGTTGGCCGAGCGGGTGCTGGAAGAGAAACACCTGGATAGCGAGGTGCGCAAGGGCAAAAGCAGCGGCGCTTTTTGCTCGACCATCACCCCCGACCTGACCCCATGGGTGCTGGTCAATTATCAGGGGCGGGCCGACGACATCGCCACCTTGGCCCATGAACTCGGCCATGCCATCCATTCCATGCTGGCCGCGCATCACACCGCCTTTACCCAGCACGCCATTTTGCCCCTGGCCGAGACCGCTTCTACCTTTGGCGAAATGCTGTTGGTGGATATGCTGCTGGAACAGGAGACCGACCCCGAAGTGCGCCGCGATTTGCTCTTCCGCCAGATGGACGACAACTACGCGACCATTTTGCGGCAGGCTTACTTCGCCTTGTTCGAGAAGCAAGCGCACGACATGGTGCAGCAGGGCGCGTCGGTGGGCGATTTGGCCGCCGCGTATCTGGAAAACCTGCGCGACCAGTTCGGCGATGCCGTGGCGCTGAGCGATGAGTTCCGGTGGGAATGGATTGCCATCCCCCACATTTACCACGCGCCTTTCTACGTGTACGCGTACGCGTTTGGGCAACTGCTGGTGCTGGCGCTTTATCAGCAATATCAGCGAGAGGGGCGCGCGTTCGTGCCCCGCTATTTGCGCCTGCTGGCTGCAGGTGGTTCCCAGCCGCCGATGCAGATTTTGCGTGAGGCGGGGGTGGATGTGACCCAGGCCGCGTTTTGGCAGGGCGGCTTTGATTTGCTTTCCCGCTGGGTGGAGCAGTTAGAAGAGGAAGCCGTGTAGCCCCCTGGGCTTGCTCCCCGAAGGGTGTTGAGAAAAGGTGCGAAGTGCCTTTTTGACCGAAAATTTTGCTGGCCACAAAAGTTGGACTGCTGGGGCGACGTGCTTTTTCAGCCCCCTGGCTTGAAGAACACCATGCCCACGCCCATGCGCTCCAGCCCTTCGTTAGCCCAGTGTTCGACCAGGGGGGAGGGGCTGTCTAAGGCGGCAAAGAGGGCTGAGATGCTGCGTTTGTCGCCGATTTGGGCCAAGGCGCGGGCGGCTTCGATGCGTGCCGCGGGGGTGCTGTTTTGCAGAGCGTCGATCAGGGGCAGGGTGGCTTGTTGCCCTAAGGCGGCCAGCGCGTCGGCGGCCAAATGGGCCAAGAGGCGGTCGTTGTCCGCGAGCAGCGTGAGCAGCCGGGGCAGCGCCTGCGGCGAGGGCTGGTGCCGCAGCCCCAACGCGGCCACCTGGCGTACCGCCGGGTCGGGGTCGGTAAGGGCTTCGGCCAGGCGGGTCGGCGCGTGCGGGTGCGGAATTTCGGCCAGTGCCCGCAGCGCCCACCAGCGCACATCGGCCTGGGGGTGGCGGCTGAGCGCCAACAAGCCGGGGACGGCGCGCGCGCCTTGGCCGCGCAATGCCTGCGCCGTGTGTTCCGCGGCTTCGTCGTCGCCTCGCGCGGCCGCGGCTTGCAGCCTCGCGAGCAGCCTTTCGGTTTCAGTAGTGGCCATGGCGCTCCCAGACCGTGCCTTTCAGGCCGCGGGCACGGGCAGGTCTTCCTCTGCCACGTTTTGCCATTTGTCGCCTTCTTCGATGAGCATCACGGGGATGTCGTCGCGGATGGGGTATTTGCGCCCGCAATCGTGGCAGACCAGCCAGGTTTCTTTGACCAAAGTCAGTTGGCCTTTGCCTTCTTGCACGCAAACCGGGCAGCGGAGGATGTCTAACAGTTCTTGGCTTACCATGGTGAGGCTCCTCGAAGGGGTTAGTCGCCCTGGTCGGGGCGGCAGGGGTGGTCGGGGTCGGGGTGTTCGGGCGGCATTCCCTCGGTGCCGGGGCCGTATTCGCAAACCGCCCGCCACGGCAGGTAGTGGGTTTTGAACGCGTCTTGAAAGAGCAATTGGCCCTTGCGCCACACCTCGCGGGTGACGGTGACATCGGCGCCTTTGACAGCCCAATCGACTTGTTTGATTTCGCCCTTTTTCAGATCTGGGTTTTCGATGTATTTGGGCGGCGGCGGGTCTACGAGGTTCTGCAGGCCCGTGGTTTCCCATTGCACCTGGCGACCGTCCGACGTGCTGAAGAACTTCCAGGTGATGTAGCGGTAGCGGGGGTTGACGTCCACTTCCATCAAAATCCAGTAAGGCGTGTCGTTCTTGAACTTGAAATCCACCAGGGGCGCGTAGACCGTAGCGTCCAGCCCGGCCCAGCGGGAATCGATTTGCCCGCTGGGCGTTTCTTCGTAGTAGAGCACGCGATAGGCGTGGGGGTGACGCTCTACCACCGGGTAACCGCCGAAGAAAACTGTGCGGAAGAGGGTGGTGCTGACCTGGCACACGCCGCCGCCCACGCCTTTGATGGTGCGGTCGCCGTAGATGATGAGGGCTTCGGCATAGCCGGCATCCAGGCTGACGTCGCCAAGCACTTTGACCATGGAAAATACCTCCCCCGGTGCCACCAACACGCCGTGGAAGCGGCTACCCGCGACCTGAATGTTGTGAATGCGGGCGGCGCTGGAGCCGTAAAAGTAGGTGGTGTGTTTGGCGACCAGTTCGGTGATGCCCAGGTCTTTGGCTTTGGCGTGGTCGTCTACCGCGGGGGGCTGCAGATCCAAGACCAGGGCGACCTTATGCTGGCCTTTCAAGATGGCTTTGCGCAGGGCGGTGAGGGAGGCTTCTACTTTCAGGCGGCGGCCCAGCACCGCGTGTTGGAGCAGGTGAAGTTGGTGGGTCTTGGGGTCGAAGGTGAAGCGTGCGTTGGCGGCGGTGCGTTGCAGGCCAGGGGCTAAGCGTTCGAGGAGGCCGCGCAAAGGCTGCGGGTCCAAATCTATGGCGAAATGAGCTTCGGCAGGCCCGCTTTCCACCCGCAGAATGCGGAGCATGGGGGCGATTTGGTCGGGCTTGAACACCCAGGGGCCGGGGTCGTCTTGGTCGGCCTGGGGGAGGGTGATTTCGAGCGGCGCGGCGAGGATCTGGCGCAGTTGGTCGGCAGCGGGGCCCGGCTCGGCGATGCGGGGCGCGCGTTCGCGCACGATGAGGGCGATGGTGAAGTCGCGCAGCAGGGGCAGGCCCGCGCGCAGCCGTTGCAGGGTGGTGGCGCGATCCAACACGTAGCCCACGCTGCCCGGCTTGGCGATGACCTGGGTGCCCTGGAGCGCGAGTTGGGCTTCGCGGGGCGGCTTTTCGATGGCCGCGGCCACCTGGTCGAGGAAGGCTAACGCCCGGTTTTCGTTGTACACCGCCACCGGCGGCAGGTTGATGCCGTGTTGGTGGGCCTGCCAGCGGGCTGCCCAGCGCGCCCACAGCCCGTCGCCGCGGCCCACCAGATAAGCCTGCTGGGCTGCGGCGCGGTTGTCTAACGCAAAACCCAGGTTGATGGGGTTGGCCTGCCAGCGCCGCGCCTGGTAGGTGAAGGTCACCTGGCCGGTGCTGGGGTAGGTGAGGGCCTGGTCGAGGCGGGCGGTGGCCTCTTCGACGGTTAGACCGCCCACGTCGACCCCCGCGACGTGCACCCCGGGGAAGATGCGCCTCTGGTAGGTCAGGCTGTAACCGGCCAGCGCGGCCAGCGCCACGGCCAGGGCGACCACCGTGCCCATCAGGGCTGCCCACAGGGTTTGGGTGAGCCAGGGGGGGAGGAAGGGTCGGTCTGCGTGCAGCATGGTTATATTGTAACCCAACCTCGACCCCTCGACTTGGCCGCGGGCGTGCCAGCGGGGCAACCAGGCAACCTCAGTCCCTCAGCGCCTCAACGAGGCGCCGCCCCCCGCGGTACGTCTTCCGTTTCCCGTTCGAGGTAGCAAAAAACCGGCCGCGCGGGGCACGGCCGGTTGGGGGCAAGGCATAGGCCGAGGCGTCAGTCGTACACCGGCATCAGCCATTCGCGATATTTGGCCTCTTGGCCGCGCACCACGCGGTTGTAAAGCGCGCGCAGTTGCGCGGTAATCGGCCCCATCTGGCCGTCGCCCACGGGGCGATGGTCGACCTTGGTCACCGCGGTGACCTGGGCCGCGGTGCCGGTCATGAAGAGTTCATCGCAGATGTACACTTCGGTTCGGTCGATGGGGCGCTCGACCACAGGCACCCCCAGTGCCTCTCGCGCCAGTTGGATGATCGTGCGGCGGGTGATGCCTTCCAGGATGTTCTCGTACACCGGCGGGGTGATGAGCACGCCGTCGCGCACCATGAAGATGTTTTCGGCGCTGCCCTCAGAAAGGTGGCCGTCTTGGGTGAGCACCAAGGCTTCGTCGAAGCCGGAGCGGAGCGCGTCGGTTTTGATGAGCGCGGAGTTGACGTACGCGCCGGCAATTTTGCCCCGCGCGGGGATGGTGTTGTCGTCGATCCGCCGCCAGCCCGAAATGGTCACATGCGCGCCGGTGTCGTTGCTCACATAGCGGCCAAAAGGCACGGTGTAGATGGTGATTTCGTCGGTCATGTCGTGGCATTTGACGCCGATCATCTCGTCAGCTTTGTACACCAAGGGGCGGATGTACATATCTTCGTGCGCGTCTTCGGTGCGTAGCAGTTCTTTGACGATCGCGGTCAGGCTTTCGGGGGTGTGGTCGAAGTTCATGCACAGCAGCCGAGCCGAGCGCAGCAGGCGTTTGAAATGGTCATAAGGCCGGAAGATGAAGAGTTGCTGCTCGTCTTCGTTCCAGTAAGCCCGCACACCGCCAAAGGCCGCGGTGCCGTAATTGAGCGCGTGGGTCATCACGCCGACTTTGGCCTGTTCGTAGGGCACGATTTTGCCCTCGAAATATGCAAATTTGGGTAACGCCATGGTTTGCCTCCTGAGGGGTGCAAGAAAGGAATTTGAGGTGTCTGTCGGGCAACGGGTCAAAGCGTAACCATTCAACCACAAAGGAATAGACCACGGATAGCACGGATTTTTAGGTCGCCAAGGTCGCCAAGATGACGCCAAGACCGCCAAGAAGCGAGAGAAGGGGCTTTTTAGTGTTTTTCGCCTAATCTGTGCTAATCTGTGAACGTCTTTCTGCGCAGTCTGTGTTATCTGTGGTGTCTCCTAACCAAGGCTGAACGGTTACGTCGAAGCAATTATACTCCCGCTTGCACGGTGCGGCAGCCGACAATTCGTGCATCGCACACTTTAGCAAGCGCCTTGCAACATTCCTCAGCCTCGCATACAATATAGCCGTGGCGTGGTGGTCCGTCTTACCCATGCCTGGCCGAGGATTGCCCATCTTTTAGTTTGCACATGCTTTTTGCCCCCCTTTTTTATGGAAGGGGGCGTGCTCGGCATAGAGCCGAGATTTAAAGGCTGCTGTTGCAGTAGATTGTCGACGTTTCTTTTTCGGGTAAGGCAATGCTTTCTTCAACGGTGCTTCGTAAACGCCGGGATGCTTTTTTCCGCAGCCTCACCCTGGTCTATTTGCTTTTCATGGCCTTGGTGATGCTGGCGTTGCCCTGGGTGTTGCGCCCATGGATGCGCCAACCCTTTATCGGTGCGCTGGTGGAAAAGACGTTGGTGGTGGGCGCGTTGAGCGCGCCGCAATATGCCGCGGGTAACACCCTCCCTTTACAGGTGAACGATGTTTTGCTTTCGTTGAACGGCCAGTCCCTGGGCGATGGTGTGCATCTCAACCGGCTGTTGCGCCGTTACCGGGTGGGTGAAACGGTGACCTTAGGGGTGCGTCAGCCTGATGGCACTCGCGGGCAGGTGCGGGTTATCTTACGCCGTTTTTCTTTGCGAGATCAATGGACGTATTTTTACGCTTTCTATCTGGTGGGAATTTTGTTCTTCGTGGTCGGCGGGTGGGTTTATCTGTTTCGCCGTCACGATACAGTGGGGCGGGAACTGGTCACGTTTTCGGCTTCGGCCGGGTTTACTTTGGCGGGCTTCCTTGACGTGTGGGCGACGTACCGCTTGCTGCCCATCTGGCTGCTGGCCTTGGGTATGAGCGGCGCTGCGCTGTTCAATGTGGGGGCGCTTTTCCCCCGCCCCTGGCGATGGGTCAAGCAAAAACCTTGGCTGGTGGGCCTCCCGCATCTTCTGGGCGGCGTGTTGCTGCTCAATGTTGCTCTGCATTTGCAGGATGTGAATAATCCGTGGGGGTACATTCACGCTCGCGAAGGGCTGTATATTTTCGACGCGCTTATCGCTTTGATGTTTTTGGGCCGGATGCTTTACGTTCGTTTTCATTCACCCTTCCCTGCAGCGCAGGCACAGGCCGCTTTCATCGCGGCCGGGTTTTTGTTGGGTTTTGGCCCTCTGGTGCTTTGGATGCTTTCACTACCGTGGAAAGTGGTGCCCTTCTCGCCCTGGCTTGTTGCACCAACAGTGGTTTTCCCTTTGGCGCTGACGTATGCCTTTGTGCGTTATCGGGTGGCGCGCACCGATTGGATCGCCCGCCGCACCCTCACATACACCCTGATGGCGACTTTCACCGCGGTGGGCTATGGTTTACTGGTCACTGGCCTTACCCTGGCTTTGGGCGCCCGTTGGTCCAGGCAGGGGCCGCTGTTTTTGGGATTGGTGGCGTTTGCCATTGCCTTGGCCTTTGACCCAGCCCGCCGTTTCATCCAGCAACGGATTGATCGGCTTTTTGCCCGCCGTCAGTTGGCTTACGAAGCCCGCCTCAACGCGTTTGGCCAGGCTTTGGTAGAGGCGCCCGACATCAACGCCATCGCCCGCCTCACCCGAGAGACTCTCGAGGAGGCGCTTTCACCTCAACCTTTCCACATCTTCCTCTTCGATGCTACTGTGGGGCGTTATCGCGCCTACCCCGACGCACACGGCCAACCGACCGCCGACCTTACCTTTGCTGCTGATAGCCCTTTGGCTCGTTTCTTAGAAAGGCAGCAGTCGCCCTATTTCCTGCATAAGGAAGACCCGCCCCCCGACCTGGCGCCGGTATTGCCTCGCCTACAAGTGTTAGATGCCGTACTGTTTATCCCCTTGCCGGGGCGCAAACGCTTGGTGGGCTTTTTGGCCCTGGGTGCCCGGGCCAAAGCCTCTTATGATGGCAGCGCGATCACTTTTTTGGAAAACTTGGCGCGGCAGGCCGCCCTGGCTGTTGCCCGCGCCCAAACCGTGGATGCGCTGGAACGCCGTATGGAGCAGATGAACACTTTGGTGCGCACCGCGCAGGGGGTCAACTTCACCGTTCAATTCGACGACTTGTTGGAATTGCTCTACGCCCAGACGACTCGGCTGGTCCCGGCTAAATACTTTCAGATTTTGTTGTGGGACGAAACTGCTCAAGCCCTGCGTTACGTGTTCGTGGTTGAAGGCGAAAGCCGGAATACGTTGTTAGAAGGCCGCATCCTGCCTGAGGGCAGCAGCCTGGTGTGGGCGGTGTGGCAAAACCGCCGTGCCCTGCACACCGACGACTACCCGGTCACTTGCCGCCGTGAGGGTTTTGTGGTTGATTTACCCGATGCATTGGCCTGGATGGGCATTCCCCTCAACACCGGCGCGGAGACCATCGGGGTGATGGTTTTAGCCCACGCTTCGGTAGAGGTGGCCTACACCGAAGAGCAGGTGGCGTTGGTGCACGCGGTGGCCGATTTGGCCGCCGGCGCTATGGTGAAAGCCCGCCTTTTAGACGAGACCCGCCGCCATGCCGCGCATTTGGCCGCCCTCAACCAGGCCCTGCGCCGCCTGACTGCCACCTTGGATTTGAAAGCCTTGACCGCCTGGGCTGCCCGCAGTGCCCTTTCGCTCACCGACGCTCGGGCCGCCGCGCTTTTCCTCTATGAGGAAGCCGACGGTCTGCTGCGGGTGGCTGCGGTGGCCGGCGACGCGCCGTCGGAGGCGGCAGGCCAGGTCTTTTCCGCAGAAAACGGCGTGGTTGCCCAGGCCATCTTAGACCGCGCTGCGGCGCACTGGCAACCGCCCACCCCCGACGAGGCCGAAGGCGCTCCGCCGCTGGAACTGGCCGACCTTTTGCGCCCCCGCCAGGCTTTTGTGGTGCCCTTGGTAGCCCAAGACCAGGCCATTGCCGCGCTGGCAGTGTTCGACAAGGGCAACGACCAGCCCTTTGGCGAGGAAGACGAACAATTGCTGCTTGCCCTGGCCGGGCAGGCTGCCGTGGCCTTGCAAAACGCCCGCCTTTACACCACCACCGACCAGGCGCTCGCTGCCCGCGTTGAGGAACTTTCTATTCTGCAGCGCATCGACCGCGAACTCAACGCTCGCCTGGATGTGCGCCGCGCTATGCAGGTGGCGCTGGCCTGGGCGGCCCGCCGCAGCGGTTCGTCCGCAGGGCTGATGGGCCTGGTGCAAAACGACGAACTTATCCTCTTTGCCGACCGCGGCTATGATCGCGGAGAATTGGGCCTTTACCGCGGGGGTGGCATTCCCTTGGACGATTACCCCAGCCTGCGGCGCGCCGTGGAAACCGGCCAACTGCAATGCACGCGCAGTGACCAGCCCGACGCCCGTTTTCTGCGCCGAGGTACGCGTTTTCAAGCCGTCGTGCCCATCGAGCGCGAGGAGGAGGTCATCGGCCTGCTGCTTTTGGAAAGCCAAGAGCCCGTCCTCTGCGCCGAAGAAACGGTGCACTTCCTCATCCGTTTGGCTGACCACGCAGCCATCGCGGTGGCCAACGCCCAACTTTACGCCGCAGTGCAACGCGCCAATGAAACCAAGAGCGAGTTCGTTTCCTTTGTGGCGCACGAACTGAAAACCCCCATGACTTCTATCCGCGGCTACGCCGACCTGTTGGCCAAAGGCGCGGTGGGCCCGATCAACGAGCATCAGGCGCAGTTTTTGCAGGTCATTCGCTCTAACGTGGAACGCATGGCCCGCCTGGTGGCCGACCTGAGCGACATTTCGCGCATTGAAGCCGGAAAACTGGAACTCAACTTCCGCAAAGTCGATTTCCGCGCGGTGGTGGAAGAGGTTGTCCGCTCGCTGCAGCAGCAAGTGGAAGCCAAAAACCAGACGCTGACCGTGGCCATGCCCGACGACCTGCCGCCGGTGTGGGGCGACCGGGTGCGCCTGGCGCAGGTGCTGACCAATTTGGTGAGCAACGCGCACAAATACACGCCCGCGGGCGGCCACATTCGGGTAGAGGTCGGCGTCGAAGCCAACCCCCACCCCGGGGGGCCGGCCCAGGTGCTCCACGTGGCCGTGGCCGACGATGGCTTAGGCATTAGCGAAGAAGACCAGCGAAAGATCTTCCAAAAGTTCTTCCGCTCCGAAGACCGCCAGGCGCGCGAAGCCCCGGGCACCGGCCTGGGCTTGCACATCACCAAAAATCTGGTCGAATTGCACGGCGGCCAGATTTGGTTCGAGTCGCAACTGGGGCAGGGCACCACTTTCCACTTTACCGTGCCGGTGGCCGATTGAGTCGTTTTTTCGTAATTACCTACCTACCCTGCGCCGAAAACGAGGCAAGCAATATTCCAATAACTCTGCCATGCCATGAAACAACATTACACCTTGCTCGCCCTCACCACTCCCCCAGAGCCGCTGTCCTGAGCGAAGACGAAGGGCGGCTCAGCCCCCTCTCCTCTCCCATTGGGAGAGGAGAGGGGGCGCGCAGCGGGGGTAAGGTGAGGGCGTCTGGGTAGGTAATTGCGTTTTTTTCTCTCTTCTCCGCGTCGCTGCGTAAACCCTCGGCGTCCCGTAACTGTTCAGCCTTTGGAAAACAGCCCACGGATGAACGCGGATGATGGCGGATAGACACGGATTTGTGGGCGCCGAAGTAACCAGGCAGCCAAGTAACCAGACTTCCCGCTTTCTGTGTCCTCGGTGCCTTTTCTGTGTCTTCTGTGGTTTTCTGCCTGCGTCATCTGCAGTGTCGCTTTGAGGCTGAACAGTTACAGCGTCCCAAAGGAATGATGAGAGCCTTATGCTACAAGTAACCACCGTTTTTGGGGCTGGCAATTTAGGCCGTGAACTCAGCGTGCAATTGGCGCACCGGGCGCTGCAAAACCTGACCGCCGACCCGGTGGCCGCCTGGCTGTGGGCTACGCCTGAGTACGACCTGGCCGATGCGATCAACGCATTGCACGTCTTGCTGGGCGATGTGCCCGTGTGGGGGAGCACGGTGCGGCGGGTGTGGCACGATGGCGGCGCCCCTGCTCGCGGCATGAGCATGGCCGTGTTGGCCGGCGAGGGGGTGCGCGCCGAAGGGCGCCGCTGGCCGAGCCTGCCAGCCACGCAAACCTTTGCCGACGACGTGGGGCAAATGCCCGCGGACGCAGCCTTAGTGGTGGTCGACGCCATGCAACCGCGATTGGATCGCTGGCTGACCCTGCTCCAAGCCTTGAGGATGCCCGTGGCCGGGGGGCTGATCGGCGGCGGCTTGCAGGCCGGTCGGCCGACCTTGTTGGGCGGCCGGGAGAGCGGCGCGGGCGGCTTGGCCTTGCTGACCTTGCAGGGCGTGCAGATGGGCGTCGGCGCGGCCACGGGCTGGCGCTCCAGCGGCCTTTGGGCTACCGTAACCGAGAGCCGCGGCGAATGGCTGCGTACCTTGGACGACCGCCCGGTGACCGACGTCTTGGCCGAAATCTTTGCCCAGCCCGCCCGCCAATGGCCTTACGCGCCCTGGCGCGAATTGGTGCGGCTGTATCCCCTGGGGTTGCGCCGAGAAGACCGCTGGGATCTGCGCGCCCCCCTCCATGTGGAAGCCGACGGCAGCTTGCGCATGACCTTGCCCCTCCCGCGGGGCGAACGGGTGTATTGGATGGTGGGCGAAATGAGCGATGCCTTGGCCGCGGTAGAAACGGCAGCCCAAAACGCTCTGCAGGCACTGACCGCGCCTCCGGCCGTGGCCTTTGTGACGCTCGACTGGGCCTGGTATTACCTCTTCCTCGCCCATCATGGCCAAATCGCCCAACGCCTGCGCCAGGTGCTGGGGGAAAAGGTGCCCCTGGTGGGCATTTACACCTACGGCCAATGGGCTTCGACCGGCGAGGGTGTGGCCTTGCTTCACAATCATGTGTTGGTCAGTTTGCTGGCTCAGGCATAGCGGCTGTGTAGCCAGGCTGCCCCAGGTGACCCATGCGTACCGCGGATTTCGACTACCATCTGCCCCAATCACTGATTGCCCAAGAACCTGCAACGCCGCGCGACAGCGCCCGGCTGATGGTGCTGGCGCGTGACAGCGGGCAGATCACCCACGCCGTGTTTCGGGAAGTGGGGCGTTTCTTGCGGCCGGGCGATTTGTTGGTGGCGAACCGGACGCGGGTGCTGCCGGCCCGTCTGTTTGCCCGTAAAGCCGGCACTGGCGGGCGGGTGGAAATTCTGCTCCTGCGCCGCGAAGCCCCTGCGCTGTGGCAGGCGTTGGTGCGGGGGCGTGGCCTCGTCGCAGGCAAGCGCCTGACCCTGCCCCACGGTTTAGAAGCCGAAATCGTGGCCGTGCTCGACGGCCCCCTGCGCCGGATTCGCTTTTCACGCCCCTTAGACGACACCCTTTCCCGCTGGGGCGAAGTGCCTCTGCCGCCCTACATCCACCGGCCGCTGGCCGACCCCGAACGCTACCAAACCGTGTTTGCCCAAGAGGCGGGCTCTGCCGCCGCGCCCACCGCGGGCCTTCACTTCACCCCCCAGTTGCTCGCCCGGTTGCAAGCGCAGGGCATCGGCTTCACCACCGTGACCTTGCACGTCGGCCTGGATACGTTCGCGCCGGTCAAGGAAGACGACCCCCGCGCCCATAAAATCCATACCGAATGGTGCGAAGTTTCAGCGGAGGCCGCGCGTCAAATCAACAGCACCCGCGCCCGCGGGGGGCGCATCGTCGCGGTAGGCACCACCACCGTGCGCACGCTGGAAACCGCGGCCCGCCACGCGGCGCCGGGGCAGGTGGTTTCCCCCTGGGTGGGCGACACCGATTTGTTCATCTTGCCCGGATTTCAGTTTCGGGTGGTCGATGCCTTGATCACCAATTTTCACCTGCCGCGCTCCACCTTGTTGATGTTGGTGAGCGCCTTTGCCGGTCGCGAGCGCATCTTGCAGGCTTACGAGGTGGCCAAGGCCGCGGGGTATCGCTTCTTTTCCTTTGGTGATGCGATGCTGATTTTGTGAACCAAAGGCTGCAACCATGCAGCCGCAAGGTAGACCTTGGATGACACCAAGTGCCATTTACAGTGCTCCAACCCTCCCGTCTTCTGTGTTTTCGGCGCCTTCTCTGTGTCTTCTGTGGTTTTCTGCCTGCGTCATCGGTAGAGGCTGAACAGTTATCGAGAGGTTACGATGCTTTGGAATTTTGTTTTGATCTTCGTGCTCATTGCCTTGAACGGCTTTTTCGTGTCGGTCGAGTTTGCCGCGGTTGCCTCGCGGCGCCACCGCATCGAGGTTTTGGCCAAAGAGGGCTCTAAAGCCGCGCGCATCGTGCAGCACTGGCTGGAAAGCCCGGCCGCGCGCGACCGCCTGATTGCCGCTTCGCAATTGGGTATCACCATTGTGAGTTTGGCTTTGGGCGCGGTGGGCGAAAAGGCTTTCGAGGGGGTGTTGGCCGGGTGGTTTGAGCGGGTCTCTTTCCCTGCTTCCTGGCGCTTCGTGCAGGCCGTGCTGCCTGGCTTGCCCTTGCTGCTCTCGTTGACCATTGTGACCGGCTTTCACGTGGTGCTTGGCGAGCAAGTGCCCAAGGTGGCTACCCTGCGCGCCCCCGAAGCCTTTGCCCTGCGCGCGGCTTACCCCATGCGCCTGTTCGAGCAGACCTTCCGCTGGTTTGTCGATCTGCTGGACGGCGCGACCCGCTTGACCCTCCGTGTGTTGAGGTTAGAGGCTGCCGACGTCCACGGCACGCACTTGAGCGTGGAGGAATTGAAGGTGCTGGTGGAGGAAGGCGAAAAAAGTGGCGCTCTGCCTGCTGGCGGTGAGATGCTCAGAGCCGTGCTTGATTTTAGCGAGCTGATGGTGCGGCAAGTCATGGTGCCGCATACCGAGATTGTGGCCGTGACCGCAGATACCCCCCTTCCGCAAACCATTGTGCTTTTTTCGCACCATGCCCTGACCAAATTCCCTGTCTATGAAGACGATTTGGACAACATTATCGGTATTCTGCACATCAAAGACGTGGTGCGCCTGTGGGGGACGGCCGAATTCGAGCAGCGCACAGCCCGCGACCTGGCCCGCGAGCCCCTCTTTGTGCCCGAAACCTTGCCGGTGATCGAAGTGCTGCGCCGATTTCGCGAAACCCGGCAGCACATCGCCATCGTGGTGAACGAATACGGCGGCACCGAGGGCCTGGTGACGCTGGAAGACCTGCTGGAAGAAATCGTGGGCGAGGTCAGCGACCCCTTCGACCGCGCGGCGCCCGAAGTGGAAATTTTGGAAGACGGCTCAGCCTTGGTAGACGGCCGCGCCCTGTTAGAAGAGGTCAATGAAGCCTTGCATCTTGATTTGCAAACGCCGCATTACGACACCATCGCCGGTTTTGTGCTGGATCGATTGGGATGTATCCCCGCGGTGGGTGATGCGGTGGAGGAAGACGGCGTCCGTCTAACGGTGGTGGCCATGGATGGGCTGCGGATTGTGCGCATCAAGGTGGAGCGCCGACCGCCGCCCGGCGATCCGCAGCCAGAGCAGTAGGGGGAAGCCCCCCAGATTCGCACAGCGCGCGTCCTCGGCGGTTTTCCCTTACCAAAGGGGCGCGGCGAGCGGTAACTGTTCAGCCTCTGGAAAATAGCCCACGGATGAGCGCGGATGATGGCGGATAGACGCGGATTTTTGGGCGCCGAGAGCGCCAGGAGGAACATCTGAGTAGTCGATCGCCATTTACCCCCCCCATCCTTTAGTGCTCCAACCCTGCCGCCTTCTGTGTTTTCGGTGTCTTCTCTGTGTCTTCTGTGGTTTTCTGCCTGCGTCATCCGTAGCCTCTCTTTGAGGCTGAATAGTTACGGCGAGCGTAAAATTTCCATAAACAAAGGGGCAGGGGGCGGGTTTCACACTTGACCATCACTTTTCCTTTGGTAAAATCAAGTATTAGGGGCTTCACATTCCAGAAGCCCTCGTGCATTCTTGGGCGGTGGCGGTGCCTTGTCGGCGTCACCCCCGGCATATCCTGTTCGTTTGCTCTGCGAAGTAAGGAGGAGGAAGTATGAAGAAGCGATGGTTTATCCTTTTTGCCGTGCTGCTGATTGCGGCATTGGCGCTCGCGGCCTGCGGGCAAAAGTCGTCGTTCAAGTGCGATGACCCCTACGGCTGTGTGAACATCGGCCCCAACGACCCCATCAAGATTGGGGCGGCCTTGGTGCTGAGCGGCCCGAACGAGTCGCTGGGTGTGGACTCGGTGGGCGGCGTGGAGATCGCGGTAGATGATTTCACCGCGGCTAACAAAGAATGGCTGGGCAAGCACAGCATTCAGGTGGTGAAGGAAGACTCCCAGTGCTCCGCCGAAGGTGGTCAGACCGCAGCGCAGAAACTGGCGGCCGATAAGTCCATTGTGGGCGCTATTGGTACGAACTGCTCCAGTGCAGGTGAGCCGGCTTCCAAGATCCTCTCAGATGCGCACATTCCGCTGATTTCGCCCTCTAACACGGCGCCTTCGCTGACCGCGCCGGGCACCCACGCCGAGTGCTACCTCCGCACCGCGCACAACGACAAGGTGCAGGGTAAGGCCGTGGCCGAGTTTGCTTACAACGTGTTGGGCGCCCGCACCATGGCGACCATCCACGACGGCAGCCCCTACGCCGAGCAGTTGCAGCAGGTGGCTTGCGACGTGTTCAAACAACTGGGCGGCAAGTGCGTGGCTCAGGAAGCCATCAACGTCGGCGACACCGACATGCACCCGGTGTTGACCAAGATCGCGGCCAGCAAACCCGATGTACTGTACTACCCCATCTTCATCCAGGAAGGTGCGCTGATCACCCAACAGGCCAAAGAGGTCCCCGGCCTGGAGAAGACCATCCTGATGGGCTCCGACGGCATGATTTCGCCGGACTTCATCAAGGCAGCCGGCAAGGCGGCTGAAGGGATGTACCTCTCTGGCCCCGCGGCGGTGAACAACGAGGAGTTCAACAAGAAATATGAGGCGAAATATGGTCAGGAACCGCCCAGCGCCTTCCACCTGCACGCTTACGACGCGGCCACCATGCTGCTCAACGCCATCAAGAAGGTGGCCGTGGTGGACAAGGATGGCACAATTCACATTCCGCGCAAGGCGCTCTGCCAGGCCCTCTTCAGCACCAAGGACTTCAAGGGCCTGACCGGCACCCTCACCTGCAACCAGTATGGTGACTGCGCCGACCCGAAGATCAACATCAACCAGATCCAGCACGGCAAGTACGTGCCGGTGTGGCCGAAGAAGTAACTGGGCTCCGCATAGCGTATGCAAGGGTGCCGGAGGTGACGAACATCCGGCACCCTTCTCCCGTTTTTGACCCCTGCCCGTATAGCCGGGGTGCCGCCCCGGCCGAGCACGCGAGAGGGAAGTTTAATGGCTGAAAAACTTAAATACTTCCTTGAGCGCCTAAGCCTGGTCGATGTGGTGGTTTGGTTGTTCGGCCTGGCTATTGTGGTTATTGCCATTGTTGGCGTGATTGGCTCCATCCACAACGCGTATTACACGAAAGAGCAGTGGATGGATTTTGTTGTTTATGGGGTGTCGCAAGGTGGTGTTTATGCTCTGATTGCCTTGGGTTACACCTTAGTGTATGGCATTCTTTTCATGATTAACTTCGCTCATGGCGATATTTTCATGGCGGGGGCGTTTACCGGTTATTTTCTGGCAGCAAAGTTGAACCAGTATGGCTTTTACAATGCGCATCCAATCATTTCTTTGTTATTGGTGATGCTTTTGGCTATGGCTACCTCGGTAGTTGTGGCGCTGATTACCGAGCGGGTGGCTTACCGCCCTCTGAGGCGGGCACCTCGCCTGGTGCCGCTGATCACAGCCATCGGCGCTTCTTTTACCATTGAGTACACCTTCCGTGGCTTTTACGGCTCAGGCGTTGAGGCCTACCCCGATATGAAAATTTTTGTTGGTAAGACGACCATCCTGGGCTTGCACATCCTCAAAGTGCACGTGCTGGTCATCGTAGTCTCGCTGCTTTTGATGGCCGGTTTGTACGCTTACGTGCAATACACGAAAACCGGCAAAGCCATGCGCGCGGTGGCCGAAGACAAAGACGTGGCCGCACTGATGGGCGTCGATGTAGACCAGATCATCGTCAACACGTTCATCTTAGGTTCTGCTTTGGCCGGTGTGGCCGGTGTGCTCTATGCCTTGATTTTCAAGCAGGTACACTTTTTCATGGGCTTTATCCCCGGCATTAAAGCCTTCACCGCTGCGGTGTTGGGCGGCATTGGGAACGTGCCCGGAGCCATGTTGGGCGGCTTCTTCCTGGGAATTTTCGAGGGCCTGGGGCCGGGGCTGATTCTGGAAGGTCTGGGCATTCCCGCGTCTTATCAGTTGAAAGACGTAATCGCCTTTACCTTGTTGGTGCTGGTGCTGATTTTCCGGCCCAGCGGTATTTTGGGCGAACGCCTTTCCGAAGAAAAAGTGTAGCCGAGGCGGTGCGATATGGAATCTAATCAATCCCTTTGGATACAAGCCTTCAAAGCCGGTTTGCTTGCCGGCGCCATTGCCCTTTACTTTACGTTGGTGGGCATGGTGCAGGCGTTTAGCAAGCGTGCAGTGATTGCCAACCTTTCGCTGGGGCATATCACCCTGTTGCTGGCGATGGGCGTGGTGTTGTATATTTTCGCTTTGCGCGACCCCTCCCCGGCGGCGCCCCGCCTTTTGCATGCCGCCTTTGCCGGGGGCGTGGGGGGACTGTTGTTGGCTCTCTACCCCTTTTTCGGCCAATGGGTAGACTTCCACTATATGTTTGTGCGTACCTCGCCGGAGTTGTATGCGCTCTTGCGGTTTGGTCAGCCGCCTGTCACAGGGTTGGTGTTGATGGTTGTCGCCAGTGCAGTGTTGGGCGCGTTGTTGGCTGCGCTGACCTTGCTGGACGCCTTTTGGCGCAACGCCATCATTGAAGCAAGCCTTGTGACTATTACGGTAGGCATGCTTTCTGACTTGTTCAAGGGCATGACAATCGGGGATATTTTCACGCCCTTTATGAATGCAGAAGGGTTGAATTACATTGGCGCGGTGCTGGTGTTTGGTTTGACCATTGCCTATGTGGTCTTCAAGCGGAGACGCGCTGAGAAACTGGCTGCTTCTGCGGCCCGGGGTCATACCCAGCAAGAGGGTGCTTCGCCCAATTTGCGTCGCTGGGCGATAGCCGCCGGGTTGATTGTCCTTTTGTTGGCTTTGCCTGCTATTTTGGGGTCGTACCTTAGCCATGTGCTCAACATGGTGGGGTTGTACGTCATCATGGGCCTGGGTTTGAACATCGTGGTGGGCTATGCCGGCCTGCTCGACCTGGGCTATGTGGCTTTCTTTGCTTTGGGCGCTTATACCATGGGGTTACTCACTTCCACGGGCCCCTTGGGCATTGCCCACATGACGTTTTGGGAAGCCCTGCCCTTCTCCATTCTGGTGGCGCTGACCGCAGGCATCCTCCTGGGCATCCCCGTGTTGCGGATGCGTGGTGACTACCTGGCCATTGTGACGTTGGGCTTTGGTGAAATCATTCGTATCCTGGCGCTTTCCAACTGGCTGAAGCCGCTGATCGGTGGCGCGCAGGGCATTTTGATGATCATCAAACCCAAGATCTTTTCTTTTACGCTTCACACGCCGGTGCATTTTTACTATTTGATTCTCGCAGGCATTTTTCTTGGCTTTTTCGTGGCCTATCGCCTGCGCGAATCGCGTTTGGGCCGGGCGTGGATGGCCATGCGAGAAGATGAAGACGTGGCCGAGGCCATGGGCATCGACCTGGTAGCCATCAAACTGACGGCCTTTGCCTTTGGCGCTTCGTTTTCTGGCCTTTCCGGGGCTATTTTTGCCTCGTATGTGGGCTCAATTTTCCCCCACAGTTTCAACTTGTTAATTTCTATCAACGTGCTTTCGTTGATCATCGTGGGTGGTATTGGTAGCCTGCCCGGCGTGGTCGTCGGTGCGTTAGCGTTAGTGGGCCTTCCCGAACTGCTCCGGGAGTTTGCCGAGTATCGTATGCTTATGTACGGCTTGGCGCTGATTGCGATGATGTTGCTCAAGCCGGAAGGTTTCTGGCCGGAACCCATCCGCCGGCGAGAATTAAAAGCAACCGACAACGGCGATTAGGAGGCGGTGTATCATGGCTCCCATTTTGATTGCGAAAGGCGTGGTCAAGCGATTTGGCGGTTTGGTGGCCGTCAACAATCTCGATTTCACCATTGAGCAAGGCAGCATTGCCAGCGTCATCGGCCCCAACGGTGCGGGGAAGACCACCTTCTTCAACTGCATCACGGGCTTTTACACCCCCGAAGAAGGTAAAATCATCTTCGACGGCCATGAAATTCAGGGTTTTCGGCCTGATAAGGTGACCCGCATGGGCATTGCGCGCACTTATCAGAACATTCGCCTGTTTTCTAACATGACCGCGTTGGAAAACATTATGGTCGGCCGTCACCCCCTCATGCGCCACCAATGGTGGGATACCCTGTTCCTTACCTCCCTATACCGCCGTGAAGAACAAGAGGCGTTGGAAGAAGCGCAGCGCCTGCTGAATTTTGTCGGCTTGCAAGGGCTGGGCGACCACCTGGCTCGTAACCTGCCCTATGGTGCCCAGCGTCGCCTGGAGATTGCCCGCGCCTTGGCCAGCAAACCCAAACTGCTCTTGCTGGATGAGCCCACCGCGGGCATGAACCCCCAGGAGACCGCAGAGATGATCCGCTTCATCCGCCATTTGCGAGACGAACTGGGCCTGACTATCTTGTTGATTGAACACGATATGAAGGTGGTGATGACCATCAGCGAAAAAATCGCGGTGATGGACTTCGGCAAGAAAATCGCCGAAGGCCGACCCGAGGAAATCCAGCACAACCCGCGGGTAATCGAGGCCTACTTGGGCCGCGGCGCCGCCTCTGGCCTGGGCGGCTCAGAACAGACCGTCGCGGCGGCTTAGAGGAGAGGGCTTATGGCTATGCTGGAACTTCACGACGTGCATTCCTTCTACGGCAACATTGAGGCCCTCAAGGGCATTTCGTTGACCGTCGACCAGGGCGAAATTGTGACCCTGATTGGGGCGAACGGCGCGGGCAAAACCACCACCTTGCGCACCATCACCGGCCTGATCAAGCCCCGCCGGGGCCAGGTGACCCTCGAGGGAGAAGACCTGACCCGCCTGAAACCCCATGAGATTGTGTACAAAGGCGTCTCCATGGTGCCCGAAGGCCGCGGCATTTTTGCTCGCCTCACCGTCGCCGAGAACTTGGACATGGGCGCGTACATCCGCAACGACAAACAGGGCATCAAAGAAGACCTGGAGCGGGTGTACCAACTGTTCCCCCGCTTGAAAGAGCGCCGCAGCCAGGTGGCCGGCACCCTTTCGGGCGGTGAGCAGCAGATGTTGGCCATCGGGCGAGCCCTGATGGCGCGGCCGCGGCTGCTGCTGTTAGATGAGCCTTCGATGGGCCTGGCGCCTGTGTTGGTGGAATTGATTTTCGACACCATTGTGGACATCAACAAGCAGGGCACCACCATTTTGCTGGTAGAGCAGAACGCGCTGATGGCCCTTTCGATCGCCCACCGCGGCTACGTGCTGCGCACGGGCGAGATTGTGCTGGCCGATTCGGCCGAAAACTTGCGCATCAACGAAATGGTGCAAAAAACTTACCTGGGGATGGAATAGCCCCTTTGCTCCAGCCTGTATGACGCGCGGCGGTGGCCTAAGCCGCCGCGCTTTTTGCTGGCAGGCCGTACCCCCGCAGGCGCCCTTTCCCCCAGGCCCGCCGCGACGCGGGCACAACCGCCTCAGGAAGGCGCGCCCCCTGTGAAGGAGCGACGATGAATTTAGCAAACCGAGTGGCTTTGGTGTTGGGCG
Source organism: Anaerolineales bacterium (assembly GCA_027053355.1). Lineage (GTDB taxonomy): Bacteria > Chloroflexota > Anaerolineae > Anaerolineales > DRMV01 > DRMV01. The sequence goes on from JALUDX010000108.1 coordinate 26,122, forward strand.
CTGGCCGAGGCGAAGGCCGCACGATTGCCGAAAGCCTGGCGGCCGCGGGCGCTTTTGTGGCCTGTTTCGACTTCAGCCCCATGCACGCGGAGCAGACCGCTGCGGCCATCCGGCAGGCCGGCGGCCGCGCTCGCGCTTATAGCGGTGACGTGATCAAGAAAATCGCTTTTCAGACCGTCATTAACCAGGTGACCGATGATTTTGGCGAAGAGCGGCTCGATATTTTGGTCAGCGCAGTGCACGTCGCACCCCAGGTGCACATGCTCCGCCTCGATGAGTGGGATTGGCACCGGGGGCTGGATAGCAACCTCACCTTGCCGTTCCTGGCCGCTCAGGTGGTGGGGCGCATCATGCAAACCCACGGCGGCGGGGTGATGCTTTTTGTGGGCAGAGGTTCCCCTTACCCTGAAAGTGTGGTATACCATGCAGGGAAAATGGGCTTGCTGGGGCTGGCCCGGCACGCCGCCCAGGCTTTGGCCCCTTACCACATTCGGGTGCACTTGCTGTGGCCAGACACCAAGACCGCGCCGCCCGAAGCCCGCCCGGCCGCAGAGGTGACCCCCTTCCCCGTGGGGCAGCCTTGGCCTGTGGGGCAAATTGCCCTCTGGCTGGTCGACCCTGCCCAGCAACGCACCGGCCTGATACTTCGCCCGTAGCGTGTTTGGAGGTTCCCCCATGACCACCTCGCCTCGACCCACCAAAATTACCGCCAACCGTGAAAAAGCCGAACTGACCATCGTGTGGAACGATGGCCACGTCAGCGTGTATTCTTTTTCGCTGTTGCGTCACGCTTGCCCGTGCGCCGAATGTATGGGCGGCCACGAAAACATGCGCCGCGACCCCGACCCGGTGGTGTTTTATTTGCCCGCGGAAGATTCCCCCCGCACCCGCCTGCACCTGATCGAGGGCGTGGGGAACTACGGCCTCAACATCATTTGGGAAGACGGCCACCGCTACGGCATTTACAACTGGGATTACCTGCGCAAGCTGTGCCCCTGCGAAGCCTGCCAGCGGGAACGGGAGGCGCAGGGGCTGGTGCCCGATGAGGAAACCATCGCCAAGGAAATCGAGCGCCGCATGAATCCGCCCAAACAGCAAATTCAGATTGAATTTACCCTTTGAGGCACCGTTGCCTGAAGGAATTGGGGTAAAAGGGGGCTGAAAGAAGTGGTGTTTCCTGAAGGGGGAGCCCGCGTTGAACGGAACCGTTCAGCCTTTGGAAAACAGCCCGCGGATAATGGCGAATAGACGCGGATTTTGGAGCGCCGAGAGTGCCAGGAGAGGCGCCTACGTAACCAAGCACCAAGTAACCAAGCGCCATTTCCTCCAACCTCTCCCGCTTTCTGTGTTCTCGGTGTCTTCGCTGTATCTCCTGTGGTTTTCTCTCTGCGTCATCTTAACAAAACGCTTATTTTTCGTTTGCGCTTTTCTTACAAAGGTGCGGTAGGGTAAAAGCGAACCGAACGAAATCTTGTGCGAAGGAGGTGAAGGATGGCCGAATTGGTACGCTGGGATCCTTTCCGCGAAATGATTACATTGCGCGAAGCCATGGATCGCCTCTTGGATGAAGCTCTCACCCGGCCGTTAGCCTTGGGCATGGCTGAAAATCTGGGTTGGATGCCGCAGATCGACATGTATCAGACCGATGACGAAGTGGTGGTCAAGGCTACGGTGCCGGGTGTGAAGCCAGACGACCTGCACATCACCATCACCGGCGACGTGCTGACCATCCGCGGCGAGGTCAAAGAAGAGGAAGAGGTGAAAGGCGCGACCTATCACCTGCGTGAGCGCCGGTTTGGTACCTTCTCTCGCTCGCTACCGTTGCCGGTGCCGGTGCAGGCTGATAAGGCGAAGGCTGAATTCGAAGATGGCGTCTTGGTACTGACGCTGCCCAAAGCCGAAGAGGTGCGGCCTAAAACCATTGAGGTCAAGGCCAAGAAATAGGCGCATGAATCTGGGGCAAATTGGCCGGGGAGGCCCCCTCCCCGGCTTTTGCTTGCTGTGTGAGGAGCGTGCTCATGCCTGCTTATACGTTTCGTTGCCAGGAATGCGGTTTGGTGTTTACGCTGCAGTATCGTTTTTCTGATGATCTCAGCTCGGTTAAGTGCCCTCGCGGGCACGGCCGCGTGGTGCGGGTGTTTCGCCCCCCGGCCATTGTGTTCAAAGGGAGCGGTTTTTACGCTACCGACCACCGTAGCAGCAGTGGTCGGAACACGAGCCGGTCGACGGGCGGTGAAAAGAAGGGCAACCGTGCCACTGCTACAACATCGACGCAAGCCTAAAAGGCCGTAGCGCGGGAGCCGCATATCGCGTTTCTTTACCTTCCCCTCCCCCAGCGGGTTTTATGCTAAGATAAAGAAAAGAGAAAGCCCCCTCGATGTTTCTTCAAGGAGGCCCCCTATGCGCAAGGAAATTCGTTCCATTGGCGTCCTCTCGGCAGGCAAGATTGGCTGCTTGTGGGGTGCGCTGCTGACCGCCATTTTGGGCTGTGTGCTCATCTTCCTGCCCATGGTGGCGCTCCCTGGCTTGTTGGCTTCTGCGGCGCCTGATCAGACCAGCGGCCTCGACGTCTTCGGCGGGGGCGTGGTGGCGGCTATTGTGGCGTATGTGGGCGCTGTTGTCCTCGAAGCCGTTAGCCTCGCCATCGTGTTTGCCCTGGGAGCGCTGATTTACAACCTGGTCGCCAAGATGGCGGGCGGTCTGACCATCGAAACCGACGACTAATCGTCTTCCAAGGGAGGAGAGCATTTCGCTCTGACCCACAGCGTCACGGGTGTCCGCGCTGCTGGCTCTGCTTTTTCCCCTGTGCAGGCGCCCTTTTGCCCCCCCGCCCTCTTCTCCACTGGTCTGAAAGCCTTAGATGAAACAATCCCTGACCGGCTGAAGCGATCGGTCAGGGATTGAGGGGTTTAAGCCGGTCATAGGGAAGCGATTACCCGCTCAGTTTCAGCACCACCGGCTCGCCGTGCGGCTCCACCCGCGTCAGCCAGGCGCCGCTCAAATGCAACGTTTCGTTGGGCAGCAAGTGGCGAAACGGCTGCGTGAGCAGCAGGCGCTTCCCTTGCCGTACCTCGACGGTGGCGTTTTCTACGAACTGGGTCACCCGAAAGGTCACTTTGGCCGGCGTGTGCAAATCGGCGGGCGCCAGGCTGTTGGGTAACACCCAGAGCAGGGGCGGCTCGACGAGCACGGGCAAGCGGTGGGCCGGCCAGGGCTGGCCGTGCAAAAAAGCCAACACCTGCCGCGCGGCCTGGCGGCCTTCCAGCGCGCTGGTGGCTGCTGTCTCCGCCCCGCGCAGCAAATTCCCCGCGGCAAACACACCCGGCCGCGAAGTGCGGAATGCGACGTCTACCTGCGGCCCCCGCGTCCCTGGGTCCATCACCAGATCGCCTTGCCGCGCCACTTCGTGCTCGGGGATCCAATCGCCGGTAAACACCACCGTATCGCAGGCAATCACTTCCCGCTGACCGGTGCTCAGGTGGGTGATTTCTACCCCTTCGACCCGCTTGCGCCCCAAAATGCGGCTGATGCGCACCTGGGTGCGGATGGGGGTGCGGTGGAGGGCGTCCACGAACAGCCATTTGGCCGGTGCGTAGGGGAAGTACATCTGGTGGCGCGGCAGGTCGGTGAGGAAGGCGGCGACCTGCACGCCGGCCTTGTGCAGGGTGAGGAAGGCCGAAAGGCTGACGCCCTCCGCTCCCACGATGACCGCGCGGCGGCCTACGGGCAGGTGGCGTTCATCCACAAAGCGTTGCAGCGAGCCGGTGGTGAAAATGCCCCGCGGCCGATAGCCGGGCACCAGCCGGGCCGAGCGGGGGCGTTCGCGCACGCCGGTGGCCAGCAGCACCGCACGGCCGCGCAGCGCGCCTAAGCCCGCGGGACTGGTGTAAGTCAGGGTCAGATCGTCTTCCCAGCCGATGATGGTGGTTTGGGCGCGCAGATGCACCCCCGCGTCGCGCGCCTGTTGCACATAGCGGCGGGCGTAGGCTGGGCCGTTGTATAGCCGGTGGAAATCCCAAATGCCAAAGCCGGTGTGGTGACACAGGCGGGGCATACCGCCGGGTTCGGGTTCGCGGTCGACCACGGTGACGTGGGCCACCCCCTGGCGCCGCAGTGCAATCGCGCTGCTCAGCCCCGCGGGGCCGGCGCCTACAATCAGAACGTCGGTTTCCTGGATGGTGGTCATGCCTGGTCCTCCTGGGAGGAATGCGTGGGCGGTGTCAAGGTCAACGGCTCAGGCGGGTCGTTGCCATCCAGAGCCAGCAAAAAGCGGGGATCTTGGCCGGTTTCACGCGCCAGGATGTCGACCACTGCAGCCCGGCAGTTGAAGCCCTGGCAACGCCCCTGGGTGGCGCGAGTGCGGCGGCGCAGTGCGTCCAAAGTGCGGGCAGGCACCGGGCTGTGGATAGCATCGAGGATTTCGCCCAAAGTCACCTTTTCGCAATGGCAGACGATGCGCCCATAATCGGAGTTTTGCGCGACGCGTTCCGGCTGGCGGTAAGGGCGGGGCCCGGCCTCGCCGATGTTGGGCATGCGGAAGGTCTGAAACGCGGTCTTGGCTTGCAGAGGCAACCCGGCTTCGGCCAGCAACTCGGCCACGTACTCGGCGATGCCCAAGGAAGCCGACACGCCGGTGGAACGGATGCCGCCCACGCAAACATAGCGTTGCGCGGCGTGCAGCCGAATTTGATAATCTTTGTGCTCGGTGGCCGCGCGCAGCCCCGCGTAGGTGGCGGTGACCTCTTCGTTCAGCAGGTCGGGCAGGATGGCGCGGCCCTTTTCCAGCAAGGTTTGCAGGCCGTGTTCGCTGGTGGCGGTGTTGGTTTTGTCGTCCAGGTCTTCGGCGGTGGGGCCCAGGAGCACGTTGCCGTACACCGTGGGGCTGATGAGCACCCCTTTGGTGATCGGCGTAGGCACGGGCAGGATGATGTGGTTGATCAGGCGGCGGGCGAATTTGTCGTAGACGATGAGTTCCCCGCGGCGGGGGGTGACGGTGAAGTCGTGGTGGCCGAGCATGTGGTCGATTTCATCGGAATACAACCCGGCCGCGTTGACCAGGTAGCGCGCGGCCACCTGCTGCCCGCGCGGGCCGCTGAGGACGTGCCGATCTTCCTCCTGCCGCACATCCCCCACGGGGAAGTTGAGTTTCAGGGTGACGCCGTTGAGTAGGGCTTCGGTGGCATAAGCGATGGGCAAGGTGAAGGGGCAGATCAGCGACTCACCCGGCACGAACAGGCCGCCAAAAGCCCCCTGGTTGAGCCGTGGCTCGAAGCGGTAGACCTCTTCGGCTGAGATGATACGCACATCGATCACGCCGTTGGCGTGGGCACGCTCCAGCAGCGAGGGCAGGGTTTGGCGCTGCTCTTCGGTCCAGGCCACCAATAGCCCGCCCAGCCGCTCGGTGGGAATGCCCGCCTGGGGCACAAACTCCTCCAGGAGGGCGTAAGAGCGCCGCAGCAGGCGGGCTTCGAGGGTGCCGGGCTTGGCGTCGAAACCGGTGTGCCAGATGGCGGTGTTGGCTTTGGTGGTGCCCATGCCGACATCGGCTTTGGCTTCCAGGAGCACCACTTCCAGTCGATAGCGGGAGAGTTCGCGGGCGATGGCTGTGCCCACTGCCCCCGCGCCGATGATGGCGACGTCGTAGGTGGTTGGCATAGGTTGTCCTCGAAAGCCGGGGCTGAAGCCCGGCGGGTCAAGCAAGGCCGTTTTGCAGGCGGTCGAGGGCCTGCTGCCACTGAGGCGCGTTTTCCGCGTTCAGCGAAGCGGCCGTGCGGGCTGTGAAGATGATGCGGTCGCCGCGGTAAATATCGTGGGCAAATTCAAAGGGCACGCCCTGGTCAGTAAAGGCCACGCGGCGGATTTCTAAAGTGGGCAAGTCTACCGGCACGCCCATGATCTGCGCCCATTCCGCGTCCAGCAGGGAAATTTCCAGTTCCTGCATGGCCTTGGCCGGGGTGACGCCGAAATATTTTTTGAGGATGCCGTAAATGGACTCGGCCAGGCGGAAGTCGAGCAGGTCGGGGAAGAGGTGCACGGGGAAGTAAGAATCTTCCAGCGCTATGGGTTCGCCGTCTGCAGTACGCAGGCGCACGATGTGGTAGGCTTCGTCCGCATCTTTCAGGTGGAGTGCGGCGCAGATTTTCGGCTCTAAGGCTTCGCAGGGCAGTTTTTCCGCCAGGATCACCCGCGCACCGGGCTGAATACCCGCTTGTTCCAGTTGGCGATACAACCCCGAGGGGGAACTTAAGTCGAAGCGGATCTTCGGGCGGGCTACATAAGCCCGCGCGCCGCTGCGGCGGGTCAGCAGCCCGCGGCGCACCAAGATGTTGATGGCCGCGCGGGCGGTCATGCGCGAGATGCCAAACCGCTCGGCCAGTTCGCGCTCTGAAGCGATGCGCGACGCGGCAGGCAGGGTGCCTTCGGCAATTTCTTTGGCTAACTGCTCGGCCACCTGGCGGTAGCGCGGGGGGGAAACGGTGGTGTCTGTGGACATGCGGTCAACCTTTCTGGGCGGCGATCGCCCCGACGGCGCAAGGGGCGCCGGTGTTTTACGTTTCTGGGTAACCGTTTAGCCTTTGAAAACGGCCCGCGGGTGATTACGGATAGACGCGGGATTTTAGGGCGGCAAGGGAACGGGACGCTGCCCCGCCCCACAACAATGCCCTCGTTTTTCTGTGTTCTCAGTGCCTTTTCTGTGTATTCTGTGGTTTTCTGTTTGCGTCATCTGTAGTTTCTCTTCAAGGGTGAACAAGTTGCGTTACGTTTCGGGCGCAAAAGGGTGCAGCGGCTCGTCGGCCAGCACCCGCACCGTGTGGGTGACCAGCGCGGGTTTTTCGGGCACCGCGAGGTGCAGGTGATAGGCCGGTTCGTCCAGAATGTAGCGAGAAAGCGAAAGCGTCAAGTCGAGGTAGAGGCGCATGCCGGTGCTGGGGGCGGTGCTGATGGTGCGGCTTTGCCACTCAGCAAAGGAGGAAAGGTGAATGTGCCCGGCCAGAATGCGGAAAACCTGGGGGTGCCCGGAAAGCACCTCGGCCAGCAAGTCGGCACCTTCGAAGCCGTCGACGTCGGTTTCGATCACGCCTAGCCGCGCTGGGGGATGATGCATGAAGAGCACGGTAGGCGTGTGGGGGGCTTCCCGCAGGCGAGCATCTAACCAGGCCGCGCGGCGGGGGTCGAAGGCGCCGCCGGGGCCTTCCGCGGCCACGGTATCCAGCCCCAAAAGGCGCAAACCGGGCAAGGTGATGTCGTGTTGGATGAAGCCGTGGGCGTCGCGTGGGCAAATTTGGGGGCCGAACGCCGCGGCTAAAGTGTTGCGCCGGTCGTGGTTACCCGGCACAACGGCCAGAGGCGCGTCCAGGCGGCTGAGAATTTCAGCCGCCCGCTGGGCTTCCTCGACGCGGCCGTCGCTGGTGACATCGCCGGTATGCAGCACCCACGCGGGCTGAGGCTGCAACCGGTTGATGTGTTCCACGCAGCGGGCTAAATTTTCTGCCATCGCCGCGACGCCGAAGGTCTTTTGCCCTGGCCCGGCTAAGTGGGTGTCGCTGAGTTGGACGATGAGCATCTGAAAAAGCCTTCGTCGCGGTTCTCAGGCCGCGTCGTCCTTTTGAAAGGCAAAGGCCAGAAAGCCCAACACGCCGGTAACCATCATCAACAACACGCTGACCGCGTTGATTTCGGGGGTGATGCCAAAGCGCAGGCGAGAATAGAGCAAAATGGGCATGGTGGGGTCAGAGCCGCTGAGGAAGTAGGTGGTGTTGAAGTTTTCGAAGGAAAACAGGAAGGCAATGATGGCAGCCCCAATCATGGCTGGCGCCAGAAAGCGCAGCGTGATCAGCCACACGGCTTCCAGGCGGCTGGAGCCCAAGTCCATAGCGGCTTCTTCCAGCGCGGGGTCGAAGCGCTTGAGCCGCGCCACGATCACCAGCGTGGTCGTGGTAGCGACGAAACTCACCTGCCCCGCCACCACCAGCCAGAAGCCGGGGCGCAAAAACGTGCCCGCCCCTGCTCCAAATATTTTATCCAATCCGTTGGCAATGCCATAGGAAAAGGCCAAAATCGACGTCCCCAACACCACCCCCGGCACGACCAGCGGGCCTAACATCAGTAGATACAAGAAGTTCTGCCCGATGAATTTGTAACGTACGAACAAGAAGGCGTTGTTCACGCCCAAGGCCACCGAAATCAAGGTCACCAAAACGGCCACTTTGAGGCTGACGATGACCGCCGAAATCATGCGCGCGTCGTCGAAAAAGCCTACCCGCCCGGGCGTGCTGGCTTTGAACCAATCCAACGTGAAGCCCTGCCAGGGGAAAGAGGCGCTGGGGTTGTTGTTGAAGGCCAAAATGGTGACGATGACCAGCGGGCCCAAGGTGAAAATCAAAACCAAGATGGCGTAGGCGTAAAACAACGCTTTGCTCAGGGAAAGCCCTTTTTGTCGAAACATCACATGGCCTCCGAGAGATCTTGCTTGGTGATCTTCAGCACAATCCACACGAACAGCACCGAGAAGGTAAGCAAAATCACGCTGAAGGCAGAGCCTTTGTTCTGGTTGAAGCGGATGATGAACTGGTTGTAGATGATTTCGGTGAACCAGAGGCTGTTTTTGCCGCCCAGCAGGGTCACGGTCACGTAATTGCCCAAGTTGAGCATGAACACCATGATGCTGCCCACCATCATGCCCGGCGCGGCGTGAGGAATGATGATTTCCCGCAGGGTGGACCAGAAGTTGCCGCCCAGGTCGTAAGCAGCCTCGATCAGGCTGTCGTCTAACGTGTCCAGCGAGTTGATGATGGGGATGGTCATAAAGAGCAGCGAAGTGTAAACCAGCCCTACTGCGATGGTGCTGTCATGGTACAGAAACTCAATGTTGTGGTGGGTGAGGCCAATGGCCCGGAGCAGGTAACTCAGCACACCGGTTTCCCGGAAAAACACCATCCACGTAAAGGCCTGGATGAGTTCCGAGACCCAGTAGGGCAGGATGATGGCCAGCAGCAGCATGGCCTTGAGGTGCTTGCCGGCCACTTTGGTGATGATGAACGCCACAGGGAAGGAAATGACCAAGGTGAGCAAAGTGACCAGGGTCGAAAACACAGCGGTGCGGACGAAGATTTTGCGATAGAGGGGGCTGTGGAAGAAGTAGAGGTAGTTGGCTAAGGTGAATTCGCCGCCACGCCGGCTGACAAAAGAGAGATAAAAGAGTTTGAGATGGGGCAGCACAAAGAGTAGGCCGATCCAGAGCAACATAAAGGTCAGCAGCACCCACTGCCCCCGGTTTCTGGCTAAGGTTTTCATGGCAATCCCTCCGCTTCGGTGCGCGGCTGAGCCACCGGGTGGAACGCGTTGGCGGCATCCCAGCGCCAGGAGAGGGTGACCACTTCGCCCACTTTGACGTCGGGCGCGTTTTCGGTGTGCTGCACTTTGACGTTCAGGCTCAGCGGGCGGTCGCTTTCCAGAAGGTCTACGATGACCAACGAATGCGAGCCGTCGAAGTTGATTTCGCTTACTTTGCCCACGATGCCATCGTCGTGCCGACCGGGGCGCAGGGTGATCATCTCAGGGCGGATGAACAGGTCGACCCGGTCGCCGACGGCCAGGTTTTCTCCAGCGCGCCCGGCCATACGGATGCCGCCGATTTCCACGTCCACGCCGCCGCCCTGTCGGAAGGCCACCACTTTGCCGTTGGTGAGTTTGTTGTTTTCGCCCACGAACGAGGCCACGAAATGGGTTGCCGGTTGGCGGTAAAGTTCTTCGGGCGGGGCAATCTGCTCGATTCTGCCGTGGTTGATCACCGCCACCGTGTCAGACATGGCCAGCGCGATGGTCTGGTCGTGGGTGATGTAGACAAAGGTAGTGCCTGTGCGGGCTTGCAGGTGCTTGAGTTCCAGTTTCATGCTCTGGCGGAGTTTCAGGTCCAGGGAACCCAGCGGTTCGTCTAACAAAAGCACGGTTGGCTCCAGCACCAGGCTGCGCGCCAGCGCGACGCGCTGCTGTTGGCCGCCGGAAAGTTGGTGGATTTTGCGCTTTTCCAACCCTTCCAGACCCACCCGGGCTAACGCGTCTTTGGCACGGCGTTCCATTTCGGCTTTGCTTATGCCGCCGCGGCGGCGCAAGCCAAAAGTCACGTTGTCCAAAACATTCATCATCGGGAACAAAGCCAGCCGCTGGAAAACCATGTTGCACGGCCGTTTGTTGGGGGGGACGTCGTTGACCCGCTGGCCGCCGATGTAGATGTCGCCGCTGGTGGGTTTTTCGAAACCGGCGATCATCCGCAGGAGGGTGGTCTTACCACTGCCTGAAGGGCCCAGAATCGAGAAAAAACTCCCCTTGGGAATTTCGAAACTGACGTCGTTGACGGCTATCAAGTCGCCAAACTTTTTCGTCACATGGACAAGAGCAACATCAATCTCTTGGGACATGATACCTCGCCTCGGTTGAAGATGGCAGGATAGCCACGCCCCGGCAGGTGCGTTCGCCGGGGCGTGGAAAGTTTAGCCTGCTATTTGGATTGAGCGGCTTTCACTTGCTCGAGCACATCGGCCTGAATGTCTTGCGCGTAAGGCGGCAGAGGGAAGTACCATTTGATGGTCTTCATCTTTTCGGGCGGCAGGGTTTCAGCAACGATTTTCGCCATTTCAGGCGAAGCCAGTTCCACCGCGCCTTGAGAGGCGGTCTGGTAACCGGTTTTGTTGATGATGACCGCGGCGTTTTCCGGTTTCATCACAAAGTTGATCCACTTGTAGGCGGCATCGACGTTTTCTGCCCCGGCAGAGATGGCGAAAGTGTCAAACCAGCCCACTGCGCCTTCTTTGGGCACCACGTACTTGAACTTGCCAGGGTTCTCTTTCATCAGTGTCCAGGCGATCGCGTCCCAACTGGTAGCAACCCAGACCTCTTCGTTCTTCAGCAGGTCTTCCAACTGCTGGCGGGAATCCCAGTAAGTGCGGACGATGGGTTTGCACTCGATGAGTTTGTCGCGCACCGCGTTCATCACCTTGCGGTATTCATCCTCGCTTTTCACGGCTTTGGCAGGGTCGTAACCCAGTGCGTAGGCAAACATGTAGAGAGTGTCGTACTTGGCGCGATAACTCACCCGGCCTTTGTATTTGGGGTCACACAGGTCGAGGTAACTCTTCCCGGCATCGGGAGCCTTCTCGGTGTTGATGACCATGGCAGTGGTGCCCCACACAAAAGGCAGGGCGTAAGGCTTGCCTTGGTATTCCGAGTTTTTGAGGATGGATTCCCAGTAAGCCGGGATGAAAAGGTCTTTGTCGACCTTTGAAAGGTCGAGGGGCTGATAAATGCCAAATTGCTCCTGTGCAGTAGCCACGTAGTTCAAAGTGGGCGAGACCAGGTCAAAACCCACGCCCTTGGTGGCGGCCATCTTGGCAATAAGTTCGTTGTTGTCGCCGATGTAGGTGATTTCGACCTTGATGCCGGTTTCTTTGGTGAATTTGTTGACCAGTTCTTCGGGTGCGTAGCCTTCCCAGGTCAGGATACGCAAAACGCCACCGGAAGCGGCCGGAGGGGCCTTGGTGGCGGCAGGGGGGGCAGACGTGGCGGCGGGCTGCTGGGTAGGCGCCTGGGTGGGCTTCGCCGAGCCGCCACACGCGGCCAGCGCTGTGCTTAACGCAAGAACCAAGATGAGTATGATCCACAGATGGCGTTTCATAAGTTTTTCTCCTTGGGATGGGATAGAACGAACGGGGAAGGGGGGTCTGAGGGAATATCTGATTTGCGGACGGCCTCCTCCTTTCTGACAGGGGTCAGGCGCTGCGCTTGTGGGTTGAGCAGCGTATTTTGATTATACCATGAAGCAATGGTATAGACAAAACTGAAAGCGCCGAGGTGGCTCAAACTACTCCAGCGGCACAGTGGAGGCAAAGGCGCAGAGAAGCGTAAAGATACGCAAAGAGGTCTATGCCAAGTGCGCTAAGGATACAAAGGAGGCCAAGAAAAACTTTCTGTGTCTTCTGTGTCTTCTGTGTCTTCTGTGTTTTCTCTTTTGGTCTGGGTTAATCTGTAACTGCCTACGGCGGTGTAGGCGCTTTGGCTTGCCCTTTCCCCAAAAATTGCCATGCAAGGAATCCTTCAATCTTCCAACGTCCCCGATAATCCATGTGACCCCTTAAATTCCTTGCCGTTCGGTTGGGTGAGCAGGCGTTTGAGGTATTGCGTTTCTTCGGCCGGGTTGCAGATCATTCCGTCCAGCCATGCGGCGCGCAGGGTTTGGAGGATTTGCTTGTAGCGCGGGCCGGGGCGAAGGCCGCGGGCGCGCAGGTCGTCGCCGGTGGTGATGGGCTTGACGTGCCGCCATGCTGAGGCAAATTTGTCTAAGCGCGCTGCCAGCGCGGGGTCGGCGCAGGCCAGCCGCAGCGCGTAGGCCGCGGCCAGAGGGTGCT
>JALUDX010000109.1 GCA_027053355.1 Anaerolineales bacterium
CAGGATTACAAAGACGTCATCCTCGGCAAACTGGATGGCATGGCCGCCTTCATGCAGGGCAAGTTGAAGTTGAAGGGCAACCTCAACTTGGCCATGAAGTTGACCAGTTTCTTCAAGATGCGCTAAAGGGCGCAGGCATCCCCCTTTTTCCCCACAACGGTTACACCGCCCCCTTTTCGCAAAACCCTGAAGAGGGGGCGGTGGTATAATGCGCTCAGCACTTTGGAGGCGCTTGGCGATTATGGGATTTTTGGGCATCGGTCTCCCCGAACTGGTGGTGGTGGCGCTGGTCATCATGTTGGTGATGAGCCCTGAAGACGTGCAAAAAACCGCCCGGTTTTTGGGGCGGTGGATACGCCAGGCGCGCACGTCGGGCTGGTGGTATGGCTTGCTGGGGGTGAATCGGGAGATCCGCAGGCAGTTTTATCGTCTTGCCCAAGAAGCGGGTTTGGACGAGCGCCCGTGGCCGGGGGAAGTGTGGCCCCCCGACGGGGCCTATTGGCCGGGCGGCAGCGGGGGGCCGGTGTGGAAAGCGCCGCCTGCTGAGGACGTGGGGCCGGCCGCCGAAAATTCGCCCCAGCCCCCCGACGCGCCCCACGCGTAGGGAGTGCAGGATGCGCGGAATACGCTGGCTTTGGGGAAAGTGGCGTTCCCTGGCCAAGGCGGTTGATCACTGGCGGATGGGGGTCTATCGTTTTTTTACCGAAGAGCCCGCGGAGCACGACCTGGCCGATATTTTGCAAGAGACCGCGACGTCGCCCAGTGCGCTGTGGACGCATTTCGAGGCGTTGCGCCGCCACCTTTTTCGGGCCGCGGTCGTGTGGGTGTTGGCGACGGCCGCCTCGTGGTTTGCTGCCCCGCGTTTGCTGGCCTTTTTAGCCGCGCCCATTGGCGGCATCACCCACCTGCAGGCCATTGAGGTCACCGAGCCCTTGAGGGTGTTTTTGCGGGTGATGCTTTTGGCAGGGTTCGCGATTTCCTTGCCTTACATTTATTGGGAACTGTATTTGTTTGTCGCCCCTGGCTTGCGCCCGCGAGCGCGAGTGTATGGCCTGTTGGCGTTGCCCTTGGTGCTTTTGTTTTTCGTGGGGGGCATGGCATTTGCTTATTACGTGATGCTGCCCGCGGCGTTGCCCTTTTTGCTCAATTTCATGGGCATCCCGACCGTGCCTCGCCCTGCTTCGTATATCCGTTTTGTGACCGGCTTGATGTTTTGGGTGGGGGTAGCGTTTGAATTCCCCTTGGCGGTTTATCTTTTAGCGGCCATAGGCTGGGTGAAAGCGCGCTACCTGACGGAGCATTGGCGGGTCGCGGTGGTGCTCATTGCCCTGCTGGCAGCAATCATCACCCCCACTGTGGATCCGGTCAACATGCTGCTGGTGATGTTCCCCATGCTGGGGCTGTATGGGGTGAGCATCTTCTTGGCGCGGCTGGCCGAAGGATGAACGGGCGCCCCCGGATTTTTGGGAGCGCCAAGTCCGCGGGGCTGCAGGGGAGGGGGGGATAGCCGCGGCTACCAGAGCCCCAACATCTCGGCAGCCCCTTCTTCCATCATGTCGCGCTCCCAGATTTCTTCGCCCAACTCGATGGTGGTGGGTTTTTGCAGCGCTTCTTCGACCTTGCGCCGCGCGGCCTCTAAAATGGCCGGGCCGTAGGGGCAGAAGGGCGTGGTGAGAATCATGACCAGATTGGCGCTTTCGTCGTTGAGTTGAAGGTCGCGGATCAGCCCCAACGTCACCACGTCCAGCCCGATTTCGGGGTCGACCACGGTGCGCAGGGCTTTTTCGGCTTCCACGGCCAGTTCGGGGTGGGTTTTGCGGATTTGCCATTCGGGGCGATTGGGTTTGGTGGCGTGTTCGTTGGTCATGCTTGGTTCTCCACGGTTTTAGGGATGACGAAACGGCATTGTTTGTCGCCGTTGAAAATGCACTGCTGGTGTTGGATTTTTTCGGGGGGCAGGTCTAACACGGTGGCGATGACGGTTTTGTCTAAAACGCACACTTCGGGGTGCTTCTGGCCGATGTGGTAGTAAGGGCATACGGATTCGTGCACCACGTAGTGGTCGTCGTCTTCTTCCCAGGTCACCATGAAACCTTCCCGATTGAGCAGGGAGGTCATAAACTGCAATCGTTCCTCGGTGCTCATGGGGCGTTCGCCGGCTTCGTCGATGAAGTTTTGCGCCATTTCCCGCGCCATTTCGGCGAAAATTTTGGCGACCATGGGCGCGGGCAGGAAATGTTTGAGTTGTTTGAGCAATTGGGTGGTCAGGCGCACATATTGGGAAGGGAATTGCTCTAACCCGGCTTCGGTAAGCCGGTAGACCCGCCGCGGCCGCCCTACGCCGTGGTGCTCGTCTTCGGACGTCACCCATCCGGCTGCCTCCAGTTTGCCGATGTGATGCCGCACCGAGATCGGGCTGATGCCCACGGCCTCGGCCAGTTCGTTGATCGTGCACTGGTGGCGTCGCAAGAGGGTTTGCAGGATGCGCTGTCGGGTGGCTTGCATGGTTAGGTCACCGCCGCGGGGGTTGGGGAAAGGCGAGGTAAGTATAGCACGCCCTGGCGACGAAGTCAATATTTTGGATTTTTATAGCGAATATTGACCGATGCGCGGCCGCGTGCTATAATTTGGATTGATTTCAAAGAGCGATTTACTGCGGCGGCGGAAGATGCTTCCTCCGCCTATTTTACCGCCACGAGGAGTACCCCATGTCCGAATTGGTGATTCGTAACCTGCATGTCAATGTGGAGGGCAAGGAAATTCTCAAGGGCCTGAATTTGACCCTGCCCCAAGGCGAAGTGCACGCCATCATGGGCCCCAACGGCACCGGCAAGTCTACCTTAGCCTACACGCTGATGGGCCATCCGAAATACGAAGTGACCGAGGGCGAGGTGATCTTCAAGGGGCAGAACATCTTGGAACTCAGCCCTGAGGAACGCGCCCACCTCGGCATCTTCCTCGCGTTTCAATACCCGGTCGCCATTCCCGGCGTGACGCTGGCCAATTTCTTGCGCGCGGCTGTCAACGCCAAGCGTAAGGCCGCTAACCCCGACGACGAGGGCATCTCGGTTGCTGAATTTCGCAAACTGCTGACCGAAAAGATGCGCTTGCTGAAAATGGACCCTTCCTTTGCCGGGCGCTACCTCAACGACGGCTTCAGCGGTGGCGAGAAAAAGCGCGCCGAAATCCTGCAAATGGCTATGTTGGAGCCGGAAATTGCCATTCTGGACGAAACCGACTCCGGGCTGGATATTGACGCGCTGCGTATTGTCTCCGAGGGCGTGAACGCCCTGCGGGGCCCCGACCTGGGCGTGCTGGTGATTACCCACTACCAGCGCATTTTGCGTTACATCAAGCCCGACAAAGTGCACATCATGATGGACGGGCGCATTGTGGAAAGCGGCGGCCCCGAACTTGCCGAGCATCTGGAAGAGCACGGCTACGACTGGCTGCGCGAGCGCATTGCGGCCTGAGACTTGCTTGCGATTGGCGATTTGCGATTTGCGATTTACGATTGGCGATTAGCGATTAGCGATTAGCGATTTTTACGGAGCCTGACCATGCCCAAAGAAAACGACGCCGAACTGCTGGAAGGTCTTGGCGAAGAGAACCAGTACGATTTC